>NZ_CEEDFC010000026.1:0-118732 GCF_979254005.1 Variovorax sp. AC103
GGAGCCGAGCGCAGCGAAGGCGTGTCGGTGTCCCAACCCCTTCTGGATGCGCCGAGGAGCGCAGCGTTTCGCGGGTCAGGGCTCGCCCTTGTTTGAGCGAAGCGAGTTTGGGCGAGACCCTGCGGAACGTGAGCACCGCAGGTTGCCCGGAGCGAAGCGAAGGGACGCAGCCAGCAGGGGTCGCCTTTCTTTGCTTACTTTCTTTGGCGAAGCAAAGAAAGTAAGTCGCCCGCCGGGGCGAGACCCGGCCGACAGCCTCAAGACAGCCCGCTGCAAGCGCCTTACTTCTTCGCCTCGTCCACCCAAACATCCGCCAGATTCGACTCCACCCCATCCGCCGTCAACGAATGGTCATGCACCCGCTGGTTGGCGATGGTGATGAACACAGGCTGATAGAGGTTCAGGTCCGGCACATCGCGCGCCACGGTGTCCTGGAAGTCCTTGAACAGCTTCAGGCGCCTGGTGGCATCGTTCTCCACGGCCGCGTCTTCCAGCAGCTTGTCCACCACCGGGTTCTGGTAATGCGTGCCGTTGGAAAACGGCACGCCCTTGATGAAGTTCTTCGACCAGTACAGCCGCTGCACGCCCACGGTCGGGTCGAACAGGTTGCTCGCGCCGTTGTGCGTGAAGGCGAAGTCGCGGTCGGTGTAGATGCGCTTGATGAAGGCGCTCGGGTCCTGCGCGCGCACAGTCACCGCGATGCCCACGCGCGCCAGCGCCGAGCGCAGGTAGTCGGCCAGGCGCGGGCCGTCGGCGCCGATGGGGTTGAAGTCCAGCGGCACGCTGAAGCGCACGCCGCCGGCCTTCTTCGGAAAGCCCGCTTCGTCGAGCAGCGCGTTGGCCTTCTTCACGTCGAAGGCATAGGGCGAGGGCGCCGGGTCGTGGAAGGCCTTCAGGCCGGGCGCGATGGGCGAGTAGCTGACCTGGCCGTAGCCGTAGTTCACCACCTTCACGATCACGTTGCGGTCCACGGCGTGGGCCACGGCCTGGCGCACCTTCTCGTTCTTGAAGTACTCGTTGTCGAGGTTGAACTCCAGCCGCGTCACGTTCGACGAATAGCTGTTGCCCTTGGTCTCGAAGCGCAGCGCAGGCACTTTCTTCAGGCGCTCCAGGTCGGCCAGCGGCACGGGCGTGCGGTAGCCGAGGTCGACGGTGCCGGTCTCGAAGGCCACGGCCGCTGCTGCCTGGTCGGTCACGAAGCGCACGATCAGCTGGTTGACGAAGGGCTTGGGCTTGTCCCAGTAGTCGGTGTTGCGCTCGTACACGATGTGGCTGCCGCGCACCCACTCCTTGAACTTGAACGGGCCGGTGCCGATGGGCGCGTTGTTGTTCGGGTTGCTGGCCGGGTCGGTGCCTTCGTAGATGTGCTTGGGCACGATGGGCGTCTCGGTCGCGACCAGCGCGCGGATCAGGTACGGCGCGGGCTTGGACAGCCGCAGGATGGCGGTGTACTTGTCGGGCGTGTCGATGGCCGTCAGGTTGGCAAACGTGTTGCGCCCGCGCGGGTGGATCTTCTTCAGCAGCTCGATGGAATAGGCCACGTCGGCGGAGGTGAAGTCCTTGCCGTCGTGCCACTTCACACCCTGGCGCAGCGTGAAGGTGTAGGTCAGGCCATCGGGGCTGATCGCCCACTTGGTGGCCAGCTGCGGCTGCGGGTTGACGTCGTAGTCGTACTTCAGCAGGCCTTCGGTGACCTTGGCGCTCACGCTCAGGATGGGCGTGGCCACGTTGCCGATGGTGACGAGTGCGGTCGGCTCGCTGGTCGACAGCAGCGTGAGCGTGCCGCTGTGGTTGGGCGGCGCGGCGTGGGCTGCGAGGCCCACGGCGAGCAGCGCGGCGAGGAGGGCGCTGCGAACCCGGAAGGAGGGAGGCGAGAAAAACATGATTGGAAAAACAGGGTCGGTAGAAAAAAGGAAAAAAGTCAGGCGACGACAGGCTCGATGCCGTCGCGTACGGCGCCGGCCGAAGAAGCCTCAGGCGACACCAGCCCTTCGCGCAGGTCGCGCGCCACCAGCGCCGGGTCGCGCTTCGAAGGCTCGCCCAGGCCGCCGCCGCCGGGCGTCTCGACGATCAGGCGGTCACCCGCCGGCACGATCTGTCGGCCCTTGGCGCGCAGCGTGCCGCCCGAGGCCAGCCGCAGTGCGCCCGGCCCACCATTGCCGCCGCCGAGCGCGCCGCGCGCGGGGTTCGTCACGCGGTCGAAGGCCGCCGCGATCAGGAAGGCGGCGTCAGGCTGCGCATGGCGCACCTCGATCACCTGGCCCAGGCCGCCGCGCGCGGCACCGGTGCCGCCGGAATCGGTACGGAATTCCTTGCGCTCGAACACGATGGGCGCCTGCGTCTCCAGGATTTCGAGCGACACGTTGCGCACGCCGCTCGGGTAGGCGGTGACCGAAAGGCCGTCCTTGCCAGGCCGCGCGCCGGTGCCGCCGGTGGAAAAGCTGATGACGTTGAAGCGCGAGCCGCGGCGCACGGCTTCGGCGTTGGCCTGGCTGGTGCCCGCGAGCACCTCGCCGCCAACCAGCTGAAGGTTCCACAGCGACGAGGCGCCTTCGGCCGGCACCTTGTCGGCCCGGGCCTGGCGCAGCGCGCCGAACACCGCGTCGGGCAGCAACTGGCCTACCACGTGCCGCGCGGTGACCGCGGCGGGGTGCAGCGCGTTCAGGATGCAGCCCGCGGGCGCTTCCACGCGAATGAGGCCCAGCGAACCCGCATTGTTCGGCACGTCCGAGCCCACGAGGCAGCGGATGCCGAAGGAGGTGTAGGCGTCGGTGTACGCCTTCACCACATTGATGCCGCGCGCCACCGTGCCCGAGGTGCCGGCAAAGTCGACCACAATGCCGTCGTCGGCGATGGTCACGGACACCTGCAGCGTGATGGGCGCGTCGTAGCCGTCGGCCACCAGCGTGTTGTGCCAGGTGCCGCGCGGCCAGTCGCGCAGCGCCTCGCGCATGGCCTGGGCCGAGTGCGCAATGACGAAGTCGCCCAGCGCCTCGAGGTCGTCGAACTTGAACTCGCGCAGCAGCGTGCGCAGCCGCCGGCCGCCCACCTCGTTGCAGGCCACCAGCGCGTACAGGTCGCCCTCGACCTGCTCGGGGTCGCGCACGTTGGCGCGGATGATCGCGCGCACGGCCGGGTCCACCGTGCCCTGGCGCACGAAACGCAGGATGGGCAGGAACAGGCCCTCGTGGTAGATCTCCAGGCCGTCGGGGCTGGAGCCGATGCCGCCGATGTCCACCACGTGCAGCGTGGAGGCGAACAGCGCCACGGCTTTCTTCGCTTCGCCTTCGCCATGGAAGATGGGCGTGACCATCGTCATGTCGAACAGGTGCCCGGTGCCCTTCCAAGGGTCGTTGGTGAGGAACACGTCGCCGTCGTCCATCGTGTCGATGGGAAAGCGCTGCAGGAAGTGCTTGACCGATTCGGCCATCGAGTTGACGTGGCCCGGCGTGCCGGTCACGGCCTGCGCGATCATGCGGCCGTCGGGCAGGAACACGCCCGCCGACAGGTCGCCGGCCTCGCGCGTGGAGGTGCCGAAGGCGGTGTGGATCAGCACCTGCGCCTGTTCCTCGACCACGGAGAGCAGCCGGTTCCATGCGAGCTGGTTGCGGATGAGCTGGCTGCTGGCCAGCGCCTTGGGGGTGGGGGTGGTGCTCATGCAGCGGTTCCTGCGAGATCCTTGTGGGGGGTGGAAGGGGTGGAGGCGGCCTGCGTGACCAGCCCGGCCTTCAGGTCGCGCGCCACCCGTGGGGGGTCGCGTTCTGCCGGGTCGCCGAGGCCCGCGCCGCCGGGCGTCTCGACCACGAGCACTTCGCCGGCCGGAATGACCTGCCGGCCCTTGCCGCGCAGCACGGTGCCCGAATGCTTGAGCCGCGCGGCGCCCGGTGCACCGTCGCCGCCACCGAGCGCGCCGCGCGCGGGAAAGCGGATGCGGTCCCAGGTGGCCGAGAGCACCATCGGGTCGCCGTCGGCGTTCTCGATCTCGATGACCTGCCCGAGGCCACCGCGCGACGCACCGACACCGCCGGAGTCGCTGCGGTACTCCTTGCGGCGGAACAGCAGTGGGGCCTGGGTCTCGAGGATTTCCAACGACACGTTGCGCACCCCGCTCGGGTAGGCTGTGGCTGAAAGACCGTCCTTGCCCGGCCGCGCACCGGTGCCGCCGGTGGAAAAGCTCACGATGTTGAAGCGCCGCGCGCGCCGCAGCGCGTCGTTGGGTCCGCCCTCGATGGGCTGGCCGCCGAACAGGCGGATGTTCCACAGCGAAGACGCGCCTTCGGCCGGCACGCGGTCGGGCCGCGCCTGGCGCAGCGCGCCGAATACCAGGTCGGGAAGCATCTGCCCGATGGCCGCGCGCGCCGCCACCGCGGCCGGCGGCAGCGCGTTGACGATGGAGCCTTCGGGCGCCACCACGCGAATGGGTGCGAGCGAGCCCGAGTTGTTGGGAACGTCCGCACCCACCAGGCAGCGGATGCCGAAGGAGGTGTACGCGTCGGTGTAGGCCTTGGGCACGTTGATGCCGCGCGCGATGCTGGACGAGGTGCCCGCGAAGTCGACCTCGATGCCGTCGTCGGTGATGGTGACGGCCGCGTGCAGTTCCAGCGGCGTGTCGTAGCCGTCCACCGTCATGTGGTTGCGCCAGGTGCCCTTGGGCCATTCGCGCAGCGCCTCGCGCATGGCCAGCCGCGAGCGCTCGATGATGTAGTCGCCCTGCGCCTGCAGGTCGGCCAGCCTGAACTCGCGCAGCAGGCGCTGCAGCCGCACGGCGCCCACGGCATTGCAGGCCACCAGCGCGTGGAAGTCGCCCTCGACCTGGCCGGGCTCGCGCACGTTGGCGCGCACGATGTCGATCACCGACTCCTCGATCACCCCCTGGCTCGCGAAGCGCAGCGGCGGCAGGAACAGGCCTTCATGGAAGATCTCCAGCGCATCGGGCCCGGCGTTGACGCCGCCGATGTCGACCACGTGCACGGTGGACGCGAAGAGCGCCACGGGTTTTCCGTCGTGGAACACCGGCGTGACCATGACCACGTCGAACAGGTGGCCCGTGCCTTTCCAGGGGTCGTTGGTGACAAACACGTCGCCGTCGCGCATGGTGTCGATGGGAAAGGCACGCAGGAAGTGCAGCACCGAATCGGCCATCGAATTGACATGGCCTGGCGTGCCGGTGACCGCCTGCGCGACCATGCGCCCGTCGGGCAGGAACACGCCGGCCGACAGGTCGCCGGCCTCGCGCGTCGGTGTGCCGAAGGCGGTGCGGATGAGCGCTTGTGCCTGTTCCTCGACCACAGCGAGCAGGCGGCTCCAGACCAGCTGCTGGCGCAATTGCTGGCGTGCGGGTGCGGTGCTCATGGTTGTTGCTCCCTCACCCTCTGGGCGAGGGCAGGGGTGGGGGCAAGCGGCGTTCGATGAAGCGCTGCGGTGAAGCAAGCGCCGTCGTGCCCCCATCCCAACCTTGCCCCAGAGGGGGAAGGAGCAAGACCGTATTTCTCCCTCCCCCTCTGGGGGAGGGCAGGGGTGGGGGCAAGCGGCGCTCGATGAAGCGCCGCGGTGAAGCGGGCGCCGTCGTGCCCCCATCCCAGCCTTCCCCCAGAGGGGGAAGGAGCAAGACCGTGCGTGCTCATGCGACGGCCTCTTCGGTGATCTTTGCGTCGGCGTGGCGCACGGAGGCCGTGTCGTCCAGCACCAGTGCGCCCAGCCGCGTTGCGCGCGCTTCGAAGCCGGCGATCACGTGCGTGGTCGTCTCGTCTTCGACGATCAGCGCCGGGCCTTCGATCCACTTGCCCGCGCCCAGCGCGGTGCGTTCGTAGACGGGCACTTCGGCCCACTGGCCCGCGTCGGCGTCGTACAGGCGGCGTGTGCCAGAGGGCGCTGCGCGGCCCGTGTCGGCCACCACCGCATCGGGCTCGGGTGCCGCACGGCCGCCGGCTTCCACCGCGACCGACCAGCTCACCGCTTCGGCCGCGATGTGCGGCAGGCTGCGGCCGTACAGCGCGGCATAACGTTCCTCGAAGCGCTGGTGCAACGCTTTGCTCGCGGCCGCATCGAATGGGCCTTCGGGCAGCTCGACCGGAATCTCGTGGCCCTGGCCGGCATAGCGCATGAAGGCCTGGCGATGGCGCACCAGCGCGGCACCGGGCGCGGCGCGCAGCACCACGTCGTCGGCGGTGGCCGTCAGCTCGCCGAGCAGCTTGTCGACAGCGGCGTGGTCGATGCGGTCGAGCC
Source organism: Variovorax sp. AC103 (assembly GCF_979254005.1). Classification (NCBI taxonomy): domain Bacteria; kingdom Pseudomonadati; phylum Pseudomonadota; class Betaproteobacteria; order Burkholderiales; family Comamonadaceae; genus Variovorax; species Variovorax sp. AC103. The sequence goes on from NZ_CEEDFC010000026.1 coordinate 6,226, forward strand.
GCTGCGCAAGGCTGCGCACCGTCTGATACGCCACAGGCGCCCACAGGAAGCCGAGCGCCGAGCCGACGCCGGCCGAGTTGGGAATCACCAGCCGCGCCACGCCCAGCTTGCGCGCGAGCAAGGCGGCATGCAGCGGCGCCGCACCGCCGAAGGCGATGAGCGTGCTTTCTTCAGCCACCTTGCCGAGTTCGGACGCATGCACGCGCGCGGCGTTGGCCATGTTCTCGGTGACGATCTCGATCACGGCCTGCGCGGCGGATTCGACGTCGAGACCAGTCTGCGCGGCAAGGCCCTGCAGCAGCGCGTCACGTGCACGCTGCGGGTCGAGCTGCACCTTGCCCACCGCGAAGCGCGCCGGGTCGATGGCGCCGAGCGCGGCGTGCGCGTCGGTCACTGTGGGCAGCTCGCCGCCCAGGCCGTAGGCGGCCGGGCCGGGCGAGGAGCCCGCGCTGTCGGGGCCCACCTGCACCACGCCCAGGTGGTTCACGCGCGCGATGGAGCCGCCGCCCGCGCCGATCTCCACCATCTCGATGACCGGGATGCGAATCGGCAGGCCCGAGCCCTTCAGGTGCCGGTGCACCCGGCCGAATTCGAAGCTGCGGCTGATCTGGGGCTGGTAGTCGTCGATGAAGCAGATCTTGGCCGTGGTGCCGCCCATGTCGAAAGAGAGCGCGCGCGTGGCACCGATCTGCTCGGCCACCTGCCGCGCCAGCACCGCGCCGCCGGCCGGACCCGATTCGACCAGCCGTACCGGCTCGTCGATGCCGGCCTGCAGCGTGGTGATGGCACCGCCCGACGTCATGAGGAAGGGCTCCGCGCGCAGGCCGCGCGCGGTGGCGCCTTCCTGCAGGCGGCGCAGGTAGCCGGCCACCTGCGGCTGCACATAGGCGTTGGCGCTGATGGTCGACAGGCGCTCGTACTCGCGGATCTCGGGGCACACGTCGGAGGCCAGCGACACCCACAGGCCGGGCGCGTGTTCGCGCAGGAGCTCGCGCACGCGGCGCTCGTGCGCTGGGTTGGCATAGCCGTGCAGGAAGCACACGGCCACGCTCTCGATGCCGTCGGCCAGCAGTTGCTTCGCGAGCACGGCCACCTGCGCTTCGTCCAGCGGCGTGATCACGCGGCCGGCCGCGTCCACGCGCTCGACCACCCCGTGGCGCCAGTGGCGCGGCACCAGCGGTGCGGGTTTTTCGAGGAACACGTCGTATTGGGCGAAGCGGTCTTCGAGGCCGATCTCCACCAGGTCCCGGAAACCGTGCGTGGTGAGCAGCGCCGTGGGCGCGCCCTTGCGCTCGATCAGCGCGTTGGTCGCCAGCGTGGTGCCCAGGATCAGCAGGTCGACGTCGGCCCAGCCGGCGCCGGCTTGCTGCAGCACTTCCTCGACACCGCCGAGCACGGCCTGTTCTGGCGCGGTCGGGGTGGTGAGCACCTTGAGCGTGTGTTTCTCGGCGCCGCGCAGCAGCACCACGTCGGTGAAGGTGCCGCCGACGTCGACGGCGACGCGCACGCGCGCATCGAGCGCCGCGGAAGATGGGTTGGAGTTCGAGGACATGAGAGAAAGAAAGAGAGGGAGGTGTCTAGTTGTCGAGAGGAATCAGCGCAACGGCGTGGCGGCCGCAAAGGCCTGCGACAGGTCGGCAATCAGGTCCGCCGGGTCTTCGAGCCCGATGTGCAGACGCACCACCGGCGCGTCGCCGGTCCATTGGCGGTGCTCGCGCAGCCGCTCGGGCTGGGCGACCAGGGCCAGGCTTTCGTAGCCGCCCCAGGACGCACCGATGCCGAAGAGCGCGAGCGCATCGACGAAGGCGTTGGCCGCGGCCGGCGTGGCATGGCGGAACTCGAAGGACACGAGCCCGCTGGCGCCGCTGAAGTCGCGCTTCCACAGCGCATGGCCCGGGTCGGAGGGCAGCGCGGGATAGAACACGCGCGACACCTGCGGCTGTTGCTGCAGAAACTCGGCCACCTCGGTGGCATGGCGCTGGTGCTGCGCGAGCCGCACGGGCAGCGTGCGCAGGCCGCGCAGCGCGAGGTAGGCGTCGTCGGCGCCGATGGTCAGGCCGAGCGCCTCGTAGGCGGTGGAGAGCTTGGCGGCCAGCGCCGGGCTGTCGACCACCACGATGCCCTGCATCAGGTCGGAGTGGCCCGAGATGTACTTGGTGGCCGCCTGAATGGAGATGTTCGCGCCCAGTGCGAGCGGCTGGTAGAACCAGCCGCCGCTCCAGGTGTTGTCGGTGGCGACCGTCACGCCGCGGTCGCGCGCGATCGCGGTGAGCGCCGGCAGGTCGAGCACCTCGTAGAGCAGCGAGCTCGGCGATTCGAGATACAGCAGGCGCGTGTTGGGTCGGATGCGGCTGGCCAGGTCGTCGTGCGCGGGCGAGAAGTACTCGATCTCCACGCCCAGGCGCTGGAGCAGCGTGCTGTCGACGCGGCGCAGCGGCGCGTACACGCCGTCGGCCACCAGCGCATGGTCGCCGGGCGACAGCAGCGCGAGCAGCACCAGCGTGATGGCCGAGAGGCCCGAGGGCGTGAGGAAGGCGCGATGCCCGCCTTCGAGGTTGGTCACTGCGTCTTCGAGTGCGCGGTGCGTGTCCAGCCCATGGCGGCCGTAGGAGGCCACGCGCTCGCCGGCGGTGCGGCGGTGATGGTAGTCGGCGTGCGCGGCGGTGTTCTCGAAGCGCACGGTGCTGGTGCGCACCACGGGCACGTTGACCGGCCCGCTGCCGTCGCGCAGCGCCGGCGCGCCGGCGTGCAGCAGGCGGGTGCCGGCGCCCAGCTTGCTTGCGCTCTTGCCTTCGCTCATGCCGCCACCTTGCTCGGCTTGAGCTGCGTGGCGTTGTAGTTGACGACCGCGCCGGTCTCCAGGTTCACGCCGATGCGCTGCGAGAGCGTTTCCAGCGGCCGGCCGTACAGGTGGAAGTGCAGCGTGGGCTGCTCGCCGATCACGTGGATGCTGTGCAGGTCGTCGGCCAGGAAGCCGATGGACGTGCCGGGCTGCACCGTGACTTCGCGGTCGAGTTCCAGCCGGGCCACTGTGGGGTCGCTGCCGTCGTCGGTGCGGCGGTATACGCGGTTCTCTTCCTGGCCCTCGACCGCCACGATGGTGGCCCAGGTCGTGTGGTTGTGGGGAATGGAGGTCTTGCCGGGGTTGATGGAGTTCAGGTAGAGCGCCACGCCGTCTTCACCGTCCGCGGGGTTGAGCCGGTAGCGCGTGGAGGCGCCCACGCCTTCGTGGATGGCCGGGGGCGGAAAGTCGGTGCGCGTGAACAGCGCGGTGTGCGAGGCCAGTTGTTCGAGCCGCTCCGTGATGCGCGCGAGCACGGCGCGGTCGAAGGGCACGGCGGCCGCGATGGCACGCACGTCGTCCAGTGCCTGGTCGACGGCGGCGCGGCGTTGGGCGGCAATGTCCGCGGAAGAAGAGCCGGAGAGGGTGGAGGTTGCTGTTGTCATGGTTCTTGGAGGATGCAAGGTGGGTTCAGAGTGCGAAGCGCAGCCGGTCGAAGGCCAGCACCTCGGGGAAGGGGGCCGGCAGGGCCGGCGGCACTGGCGCGGCGCGGGGGCCTTCGCCCAGCGCGCGGTGCAGGAAGGCGCGGGTGCGTTCGCTCTCGGGAGCGCCGAAGATGCGCGCGGCCGGCCCGTGCTCGACGATCACGCCGGCCTCGGTGAAATACACCTGGTCGCTGATCTCCTCGGCAAAGCGCATCTCGTGCGTCACCAGCACGCAGGTCAGGCCGTCGCGCACCAGGTCGCGAATGACGGTGAGCACCTCGCCCACGGTCTCGGGGTCGAGCGCGGAAGTCACCTCGTCGAACAGCATCAGCTCGGGCCGCATGGCCAGCGCGCGCGCAATCGCCACGCGCTGCTGCTGCCCGCCCGAGAGCTCGCCGGGGTAGGCCGCCTCCTTGTGCGACAGGCGCACCTTGTCGAGCAGGGCGCGCGCCTCGCGCTCGGCGGTGGCGCGGTCGCGCCCGGCCACGCGGGTGGGCGCGATCACCAGGTTCTGCAGCACCGTGAGGTGCGGGAACAGGTTGTATTGCTGGAACACGAAACCCACGCGCTTGCGCAGCGCGATCAGCTCGGCCTCGGTGCGCAGCGTGTCCACGCGCGTGTCGCCCACGCGGATCTCGCCGTGCTGCGGGCGCAGCAGCCCGGTGATGCAGCGCAGGATGGTCGACTTGCCAGAGCCCGAGGGTCCGATGATCGACACCGCCTGGCCGCGCTGCACGTCGAGGTCGATGCCGCGCAGCACCGCGTTGTCGCCGAACGAAAGCTGCACGCCGCGCAGGGCGACAAGCGGGGAAGCAGGGGTGTCAGTGACGGCCATGGCGGCGCTCCAGCGCGCGCGTGGCGCGGGCAATCGGGTAGCAGTAGGCGAAGAACACGCCGAGCAGCGTGAAATAGACGAGCACCGTGAAGTCGGTGCGCGCCACGGTGTTGCTGGCGATCTGCGCGGTGTCGACCACGTCGTGCGCGCCCACCAGCGACGCCAGCGCGGTGCTCATGGTGATGCTGGCGTACAGGTTCATCCACGGCGGCAGCATGCGGCGCAGGCATTGCGGCAGCACGATCAGCCGGAAGATCTCGGTGCGTCGGAAGGCCAGCGACTGCGCCGCTTCCCACTGCGCGCTCGGAATCGACTGGATGGCGCCGCGAAAAATCTCGGCCACCACCGCGCTGGTGGGCAGCGCCAGGCCCAGCACCACCTTGATCCAGTCGGGGAAGGGCACGGTCCACTTGACGATGTGCAACTCGAACGGAAACACGTAGGTGGTGAAGTAGATGAGCACCAGCACAGGCGCGTTGCGGAAGAACTGCACGTACCAGCGTGTGAGCACGCGCAGCGCGCGCACCGGCGAGAGCGACAGTGCCCCCACCACCAGGCCGACCAGGGTGCCCAGCGCCATGGCCAGCACGCTGATCTCGATGTTGGTGAGCAGGCCCCAGAGCAGCGCGGGCGTCCATTGCCACAGGAACACCAGCGCCACCGGCGTGGTGCCCGTGGCCACCCAGGTGCCCACGACCAGCAACGCGGCCGCCAGCGCGGTCCACCACGGGTGCCGGCGCGGATCGAAGCGTGCGCCGGATGCGGCGCGCACCGTAGGTGCGTTCAGCGTGGCTTCATTGGCCATAGCCGGGCATCCTCAGTCGGCCTTCGAGCCAGCTGCCGGCACGGCTGACCAACCAGGTCAGAGCGCCGAAGTACAGCAGGATCAGCAGCAACAGTTCGAGCACGTTGTCGCGCTGCGTCCAGATCATGATCGACTCGTAGGTCACGTCGCCCACCGCGATGGCCGAGGCCACCGCCGTCATCTTCACCAGGTCGACCAGGTTGTTGACCAGCGAGGGCAGCGCGAAGCGCACGGCCAGCGGCAGCTCCACGCGCCACAGCAACTGGCGCTGCGAAAAGCCCAGCGAGCGCGCCGCCTCGAGCGTGACCTGCGGCACCGCCTCGATGCCCGCGCGCAGCGCCTCGGCATGGAAGGCGCCCTTGTGGATCGCCACCACGATCACCACCCAGACGAAGGGCGTGAGCGGGTTGCCGCCCACACCTTCGAGCTGGCGCGTGATGAGCATGTTCAGCACCAGGAAAGCGCAGTACAGCTGCACCAGCGTCGGCGTGTTGCGCGTGACCTCGACGAAGGCGCGCGCGGGCAGCGCGAGCCAGCCTCGGCCCGAAGTCAGCGCCGCGGCCATCGCCACGCCGGCCGCGAGGCTGCACGGAATGGTCAGCAGGCACAGCTCGAAGGTGACGACCAGCCCGCGCAGAAAGGCCTGCCGCTCGCCCAGGTCGAGCAGGAAGGCGTAGTTCAGCCCCAGCGGCTTGATGGCCGCCACGGCCTGTGCGAGCAGGCCGGCGTCGCTCATTCGGGCGCCTTCAGCGCGGCCACCGCGCGCGCGATGCGCTGCACCGCCTGCGCCAGCACGGCGTCGCTGGCCGCGATCGACAGGCGGATGTAGGGAGACAGCCCGTAGGAGGGGCCATCGACCACCGCCACGCCCTCGGCGTCGAGCAGCCAGTCGACGAAGTCGGTGTCGCTGGCGATCACGCCGCCGTCGGGCCGCACGCGCCCGATCAGCGCGGCGCAGTTCGCGTAGACGAAGAAGGCGCCTTGCGGCGGCAGCACCGCCAGCCCCGGCACCGTGGCCAGCGCCTTGGTGACGAGCGCGGCACGGCGCGCATAGGCGGCGCGGGCCTCGCCCACGAAGTGCTGGTCCGCCGACTGCAGCGCGGCGGCGGCCGCGGCCTGCCCGATGGCATTCGCCCCCGAGGTGGCCTGCGACTGGATGACCGTCATCGCGCGCGCCAGCGGCTCGGGCCCCACGCCCCAGCCGATGCGCCAGCCTGTCATGGCGTAGGTCTTGGACACGCCGTTGACCAGCAGCGTGCGCTCGCGCAGGTCGGGCGCGGCATGCAGCAGGTGCGGCGGCGGCGCGTCGCCGAACCAGATGTGCTCGTACACCTCGTCCCACAGCACCGCCACGCGCGGGTGGCGTCGCAGCACGGCGGCCAGCGCCTGCAATTCGTCGCGGCCGTAGATGGCGCCGGTCGGGTTGCCGGGCGAGTTCAGCACGAGCCAGCGCGTGCGCGGCGTGATCGCCTGTTCGAGCGCGGCGGCCGTGAGCTTGAAGCCGCTGGCCTCGTCGCACGGCACGATCACCGGCGTGCCGTCGTTCACGCGCACGATGTCCGGGAACGAAGGCCAGTAGGGCGCGGGCACGATCACCTCGTCGCCGGCGTCCAGCGTGGCGGCGAAGGCCTGGAACACGATCTGCTTCGCGCCGTTGGCCACCACGACCTGCGCGGGCGCGACGTCGAGGTCGTTCTCGCGCCGGTACTTGGCCACGATGGCCTGGCGCAGGGCGGCGGTGCCGGGCGTGGCCGTGTACTTGGTCTGGCCGCGCGCGAGCGCGTCGACGGCGGCCTGCTTGATGTGCGCGGGCGTGTCGAAGTCGGGCTCGCCCGAGGTCAGCGTGAGCACGTCGCGCCCTTGCGCGGCCAAGGCGGCGGCGCGCGCGCTGGCGGCGGCGTTGGCCGAGAGCTTCACGCGCGAGGCGCGTTGCGAGAGCGCCAGCGCGGGGTTGGGGGTGTTCGTGGATGTGCCTGTCACAGCGGTGCCTTCGCGAACTTGGCCTTCAGTTCGTGCAGCAGCGGCGTGGGCGTCATGCCGTTCTTTTTCTCGACCTCGATGAGCCAGCCCGTGCGGTGCCAGTTCTGCACGATGCGGTCGATGGCGCCCTGCGTGTCGGTTTCGCCCTTGCGCACCCAGATGACGGAGGGCGAGGGAATCAGGTCCGACGGCGAGACGATGGCGTAGTCCTTCCAGTCGGCGTTGCCGGCGGCCAGTTCGCGCAGCGTGGGGCTCACGTGCACTGCGGCCACGCAGTTGCCGCCCTTGAGCGCCAGCAGCGATTCGGGCTGTCCGCGAAAGGCCTTGATCTGCGCGCCGTACTGTTCGGCCAGCGGCTTGGTGAAGTTGCTGCCCTGCGACACGCACACGGGCTTGCCGCGCAGGTCTTCCCACTTCGAAAGGCCGCTGTCCTTGCGCGCGATGGCCGCGCCGCCCACTTCCTCGAAGGGCGTGGGAACGAACGACAGAATTTCGCTGCGCTCCTGCGTCCACTGCATGTTGGCGATGAGGATGTCGACCTTGCCCTGCTGCAGAAACTGCACCCGGTTCGACGGCTGCACCTGCACCGTTTCCAGCCCCACGCCCAGGCCCTTGGCGACGCCCTCGGCCAGCTCGACGTTGTAGCCCACGGGCCTCTGTGTCGCGGGGTCGATGGTGCCGAAGGGCGGCCCCGAGAGGATGACGCCGACGGTCAGGCTGCCGCGTTGCTTGATCTTGTCGAGGGTGGCGTCGGCGTGCGCGCCGGCGCTTGCCGCCAGAAGAAGGATCGACAGCAAGGGAGTGAAGGAGCGTGGCGTCATGGCGTGGAATCGGCAAAAGGAAGTGCGGGGAGCCGTCTTGCAGGGCTCCCCGAAGGCTGACGTGCGTCGGCGTGAGCCGTGCCCGGTCGTGTCCGGTCAGGAGGCGATCAGGGCGCGGCGCGCAGCTTGGCCTGCAGCTCGGGCAGCAGCGGCTGCGGCGGCTCGATGTGATTGCGTTTCTCGGTCTCGATCAGCCAGCCGCTGCGGTGCCACTGCTTCACCACCTTGTCGACCGCCGCGATGGTGTCGGCCTCGCCCTTGCGGGTCCAGACGACGGAAGGCGCGGGCAGGATCTCTTCGGTGATCGGCGCCGCGTAACCGGCCCATTCGGCGTTGCTGCGCAACAGGGGCTGGATCAGCGTGGAATCGTGCACCGCAGCCACGCAGTTGCCGCCGCGCAGCGCCAGCAGCGATTCGGACGACGTCTTGAAACCGCGCACCTGCGCGCCGTACTGCTCCTGCAGCGGCTTCACGAAACTGCTGCCCTGCGAGGCGCAGACGGTCTTGCCGCGCAGGTCTTCCCACTTGGCGATGCCGCTGGTCTTCAGCACGGCCGCGGTGCCGCCCACGCGGTAGAACGGCGTGGGCGCGTAGCCGAGGATTTCGCCGCGGTCGGCGTTGTATTCCATCGAGGCGATCAGCAGGTCGACCTTGCCCGATTGCAGGAACTGCACGCGGTTCGAGGGCTGCACCTGCACCAGCTCGACCTCGGTGCCGAGCTGCTTGGCCAGGTCGCGCGCCAGGTCGGGGTTCCAGCCGATCAGTTGCTGGGTGGCGGGGTCGATCGAGCCGAAAGGCCCGCCGTTCACCATCACGCCGATAGAGACCTTGCCGCGCTGCTTGATGCGGTCCAGCGTGGCGTCGGCATGGGCCGCGCCCGCACCGATGGACAGCAGCGTGGCCAGGGCGATGGCGATGCGGGAAGAAGGGAAGAGGGGGCGCGAGCGGGAAATCATCGAATGGGAGCCCAAAAAAAGGCGTAACGAGGCAAGCGGCAATCTTCCAAGGCCGCGCCCGCGCTCACAACGAACACCTTCGACTATCGATATGCGTTTTTCAGTGCGAACTTTGGTGCGCAGCTGCGGGAACGCGGAATGTGGCCAGTTCCTCGGGCGCGCACTGGGCAATGAGGCCCAGTTCCCAGTCGAGGTAACGGCGCGCGGCGTCCAGGTTGCCGTCGTGGCGGTCGTGCACGAAGAGCAGGTAGTCGATGGCCTCGGCATCGGGCGGCGATGCGGGTGTGGCCTGCTGTGCCCAGCCCGCGGATTCGACCGCCTCCGCACGCGCCCACGAGAGATGCTGCCAGCCGGCCTCGCGCAGGTCTTGCGCGGCCAGGCGCGCGGTGGTTTCGTCGGGCGCGATCAGCAGCACAGGGTGCTGCAGGTCGCCGCCCGTCGCTGCCTGTGCGTCGGCCGCCACGCGCGGGCGGATCGACCAGACGGCGCCGCGCGCATGTCGCGCCCGGTAGGCGGGCGAGGGGCGCAGGTCGAGAACCGCGGGCGGCGCGTCGGTGTCGTCGCGCCAGGCGGACAGCGATTCGGGGTCCGCGGCTGTCACCGCCGGCGGCAGCCGCACGGGGGCACGCACGGGCACGCGCAGGTCGGCGGCCAGGCCGTCCTCGACCAGCGCCGCATCCAGGCCGAGCCGGCGCAGCCACAGGGCCACCACCGGTGAGCGCACGCCGTCGTCGTCCAGCACCAGCACGCGGGCGTGGCGCACGCCGACCTTCAGGTCGGTGGCTTGCAGCAACTGGCCGCCCGCCGCATGGCGGGCGCCCTGCAGGCCGCCCGCCGCGAATTCTTCCGCCGTGCGCACGTCGAACACGAAGGTGGTGCGGGTGCCGTCGTCGAGCCAGGCCTGCGCCTCGGCGGCGGTGAGCACGGGCACGTGCGCGCGCCGGGCCGCCGCAGCAGAGTCTTCTCGAGCGGCCAGGCGCTGCGCCGCATCGGGCGCCGGTGGCAGCGCCCGGGCGCTGCCGCGTTCGAGTTCGAGGCCCGCGAGCGCCCAGCCCTGCGTGCCGTTCTCCAGCGCGAGCACCGGGTTCGGCACGCCCAGGTCGCGCAGGATCTGCGCGCCGACGATGCTGCGCGTGCGGCCCGCGCAGTGCACCACGATGGTCGTGGTCGCGTCCGGCACCAGCGTGCGCCAGCGCAGGGCCAGCTCGCCATTGGGCACGGGAATGGCGCCGGGCAGCGTCATCTTGCGGTGCTCTTCGAGCGTGCGGCCGTCCAGCAGCACCAGCGGCTCGCCCTTGCGCTGGCGCTCGGCCAGTTCGCGGGCGCTGATGTGCGGCACCTCGAAGGCGTGTTCGGCAATTTCGCCGAAGGTCTTCGAGGGCAGGTTCACGCCCTTGAACAGCGTGTGGCCCGCGCGTGCCCAGGCCGGTGCGCCGCCGGCGAGCACCGAAACGTCGTCGTAGCCCAAAGCCGCGAGCCGGCCGGCCGCGCGCCGGGCCAGCGCCGAGCCTGCGTCGCCGTCGTCGAACAGCACCGTGCGGGTGGCGCGGCGCGGCACCAGGCGCGTCACCTCGGTTTCGAGGCGGCTGTAGCCGGCATGCACCGCGAAGAAGGGATGCCCTTCGCCGTACTGGCCGTGCTCGCGGATGTCGAGCAGTGCAAGCTCGCGGCCGTCCTGCAGCCATTGGTGCAGCGTGTCTGCGGAGATCGCAGGCGCCAGGGAGGAGGGGGCCGCCGCGGCGGATTGGGGAATTTCTGCGGTGAGGGACATGGGTGCGCTTGAAGAGAGGTCGGCGGCACCATAGCGCCGCCGCCGCGGGCGTGCTACGAAGACTTCCGCATATGCAAACGCATTCGCCGACGACCGCGCGTGGCGTGCCTCACGCTGCGGCACCGTGTGCCACGGTCTCGGCCAGGAAAGCCTCCACGGTGCGCGGCGGGCGGCCGAGCACATCGGCGACCGTGCCTGTCACAGGCGCGGCTTCGCCCGCGGCGATGAGTTCGGCGAACTGCGCGTGCACGCGGGCGATGTAGGGCGACGGTGCATTCGCAGCCAGGCGCTGCTGCTGCGCCTGCGCGGACAGCGGCGTGGCGACGATGGCGCGGCCCGTGAGCGCGGAAGCAGTGCGCGCGATGTCGTCGTAGCCCACGGCCGTGGCGCCTGTGAGCACCCATGGCGCGGGTGAAGCCTCGGGTGCGTCGTTCTGCTCGAACAGGGCCTCCACCGCCACGTCCGCAATGTCCCGCGCATCGATGAAGGCCACGCGTGGATCGCCCGGCGGCGCATGCAGCACGTCGCCGGCCGCCAGCTCGGCCGCCACGCGCGCCAGCATCACCTGCAGCCAGGCGTTCGGGCGCAGCACGCGGTGCGCGATGCCTGTGCGCGCCAGCGCGGCCTCGACCTCGCCATGCGCGTCGCCCGACAGCGATCGCCCCGGCGGCTCGATGGTCCAGTGCGACCCCGACAGCTTGACGATGCGCTGTACGCCGGCCGCCGCGGCGGCTTCGATCACCGCGATCTGCTGCGCCGCCAGCGTGGGCGTGATCGGCGACAGCAGGAACAGATGCGAAACCTCCCGCAGCGCTCGGCGCAAGGCGGCAGCGTCGTCGAAGTCGGCGACGGCCGTTTCCACGCCTTGCGCGCGCAACTCGTTGGCCCGTGCCGCATGGCGCGTCAGCGCGCGCACCGAGGCGCCGCGCGCCAGCAGGCGGGGCACGAGCAACTGGCCCAGGCGCCCGGTCGCGCCCGTCACCAGGATGCGAGGCGCGGCACTCACGCGGCGGTCGCCAGCGTGGCGAACTCGGCGGGTTCGACGACGGTCTTGTGCGCCGCCTGCGCCTGCAGGGCGCGCAGCGGAGCGTGGTCGACCCAGGCATCGAGGTCGAAGTCGGCAGGCAGGAAGCCCCATTCGAGCAAGAAGTCCTTGAAGTGCCCGACGGCCGCGACCAGCGGCGCGTCGAGGCCGATGCCCAGGTGCCTGTGCACCTCGGGTCCGTTCGATGCCAGCACCGCCTCTTCGCTGGTGGAGATCTCCCTCGCCACGAAGCGCAGGGTCTCGTCCGGATGCGCCTCGGCCCAGCGGCCCGCACGCGCCACCACGTCCAGCAGGCGCACCACCAGGTCGGGGCGCTGCTGCGAGAGCGCGTCGTCCACCGTCAGCACACGCGGCGTGCCGTTGTTGATGCGCACCTTCGGGTCGGGGTGGTTGCCGAACTCGGCCACCACCTGCGCGCCGATCAGGTTCGCCACCACCACGCCTTCGGCGCCCTTGAGGAAGATGGCGTCCACCTCGCCGCTGACCAGCGCCTCGACCTCGCGGAAATACGGATGGCGGCGGCGCAGCCCGAACAGGCTGGGCTCGCCCTGCGCAAGGATCACCGACTCCTCGATGGGCAGCTCCACCAGCGTCAGGTCCTTCGTCGTGAGCCCGGCCAGCGACAGCCCGGAGACCACGCCTTTCAGCGCGGTCGCGCGGTGGAAGTCGATCAGGTCGTTCACGCGGCGCGGCACCGCGAAGCGCCGGCCGGCGAGTTGCTCGATGGACGCGATGCCGCGCCCCGGCAGCGTGACGATGGCCTGGAACTCGTCGGTCCAGGTAATGGCCACCAGCCGCGTGGCGCGCCCCTTGGCGCGCGCCCAGATCGGCGGGATGTTGCCGCCCTGGCGGAAGGACCACGCCAGGTGATGGTCGAAATGGCTCTCGCGCACGCTGCGGTCCTTCGAGTCGATGATCGATTCGATGGCGATGCCTTCCTCGGCGAAGGTCTGGGCCAGCCAGCCCTGGCGCGCGGCGATGCCCAGCGGCGAAGGCACAGGGCAGCGGGTGTACCAGAGGACGTCGGGGTTGGTGGCGGGGGATGCGGATGAAGTCATGGGTTGGTCTCCAGCTTGGATGATTGGTTGTTGCTCCTTCCCCCTCTGGGGGAAGGCTGGGATGGGGGCAGGCAGAGCGCCCGGTGGATACGCCGCTTGCCCCCACCCCAACCCTCCCCCGGAAGGGGAGGGAGCAATGCCCCGGCCGAGGTGGCGTTCATGTAGCTATCCATGCGCCCGCCAGATTGCCCGCAATGCCGTCCGCGCTCACCGTGTGCCCGCGCACGCGCCGGTCGGCAATCGTGTAGTTGTCCAGCGCCAGCAGCGTGATGTCCGGCAGGTCGCGCACGATGTGGCGCTGGAATTCCGTAAAGGCCTGCCGGCGTCGGCCCTCGTCCACCTCGACGGCTGCGGCTTCGAGCAGCCGGTCGACCTCGGGGTTGCTGTAGCCCGAGCCGTTGGAAAACGGCAGGCCCTTCTTGAAGTTCTTCGACCAGTACAGCCGCTGGATGCCCACCGTCGGATCGAAGGTGTTGCTCATCACGCTCACATGCAGGTCGAAGGCGCGCTCGGTGTACACGCGCCGCACGTAGGTCGCGAAGTCCTGCGCGCCGATGGTCACCTCGATGCCGATGCGCCCCAGGCTCTGCTTGAGGTACTCGGCCGTGCGCTGGCCGCCTTCGTTGGGAATGGGCACCACCGCCAGCTTCAGCCGCAGGTTGCCGCCGGCCTTGCCGCGCGTGAAGCCCGCCGCGTCGAGCAGGGCCTCGGCCTGCTTCACGTCGTGCGGCAGCACCGGCAGGTCGGGCACATAGAACTTCTTCAGCGCCGGGTGCACCGGGCCGCGAATGAGCTGGCCCTGGCCGTACCACACGGTCTTCTGCACCACCTGCCGGTTGATGGCGTGCGCAATGGCCTGGCGCACGCGCAGGTCCTGCAACGCGGGGTTCTCCAGGTTGAACTCGATGCGCGAGACGTTGTTGATGTACTGGTAGCCGTTGGGCTCGAACACCAGGTTCGGCTTGGCGCGCAGCCGCTCCACATCGCCCAGCGGCACGGGCGTGCCGGGGCTCAGGTGCACCTCGCCCTTCTCGATGGCCGCGGCGCGCGCGGCGGCGTCCGGAATGAAGCGCACGATGAGCCGGTCGACGTAGGGCTTGGGGCTGTCCCAGTAGTCGGGGTTGCGCTCGTAGGTCACGTGGCTGCCGCGCACCCACTCCTTGAAGATGAAGGGGCCCGTGCCGATGGGTGCGTTGTTGGCCGGGTTGGCGTCGGCCTTGCCGGTCTCGTACAGGTGCTTCGGCACGATGGGCGACTCGGAGGCCGACAGCGCCGTGAGCAGGTAGGGCACGGGCTTCGAGAGCACCAGCACCGCGGTGTAGGCGTCGGGCGTGCGCACCTCGGCCACGCTGGAGAAGGTGGCGCGCCCGCGCGGGTGGTACTGCTTGAGCAGGCCGATGGAATGCGCCACGTCGGCTGAGGTGAAGGGCTTGCCGTCGTGCCACTTCACGCCCTTGCGCAGGGTGAAGGTGTACTGCAGCCCGTCGCTGCTCACGGCCCACGCGGTCGCCAGCTGCGGCTGCGGCGTCAGGTCGAAGTCGTAGGTCAGCAGGCCTTCGGTGGTCTTGGCCGAGATCAGCACCGACGCGCCGGCCGAATGCGCGATGGTGGTGAGCGTGGGCGGCTCGGGATCGATCAGCACGGTGAGCGTGCCGCCGCGCACGGGCGTGGCCGCGGCAGGGGCTTGCGCCCATGCGGGTTGGAAGCCGGTGAGGCTGGCGATGCCGAGGCCGGCGCCGCCCTGGAGCAGCAGGCGGCGGTGGACCGCAGGCACCGGCTTCACGCGGCGCACTCCGCGCCGTAGCCGGGCGGCGCGACGAAGCCGCCGTACACCTGTTCGAGCAGATGCGCGAAGGCGATGGTCGTGCGGTCTTCCAGGTACGGGCCCACGGCCTGCGCGCTCACCGGCAGGCCTTGCGCATCGAGCCCGATGGGAAAGCTGGTGGCCGGCAGGCCCGGCAGCACCGGCAGGCCGGCCCAGTGGAACAGGTCGAGAAAGCGCACCTCGCGCGTGCCGTGCTCCAACTCGACCGGGTAGGTGCGCGCGTCCTTGGGCTCGCTGTGGTTGTGGGCAAAGGCCGGCAGCGGCGCGACCGGGGTCACGACCACGTCGAAGGACTCGAACAGGCGCTCCCACTGGTGGCGCAGCGCATGGCGGGTTTCGTTGTCGCGCAGCCATGCGCCATGGCGCAGCGTGGGCGCGCGAAGCCAGGCGGCGTCTGCGCTGTCGTCGTCGGCGGAAAGCGCTTCGAGCCGCTTCTGCGCCGCTTCGCTCAGCGCCGGCGGCGACGCCAGCGACGAGCCCAGCAGGCTGCGGTACACGCGGTGCTGCAGCGCCAGGTCGGGCAGCAGGCCGGCCGGCACGTCGGCCGTGCGGCTCACCTGCGTGCCCTGTGTGCGCAGGCGGTCCACCACGCGCTCGACCACCTGCCGCTCGTGCAGGCTGCGCTCGCTGCCGGGCCACTGGTCGATGACCAGCACGCGAAAGTCCTGCAGCCGCGTGTGGCGCGCGGGCGGCAGCGTGGCCTTCCAGGCCTTGGCGGCCAGCGGCTCCCGGTTGAGCAGCAGGTCCAGCGCCAGCGCCAGGTCGGCGGCAGTGCGCGCCAGCGGCCCGGCCACGGTCAGGTCGCGGTCGGCCACGCGGCCCGAAGGCACGCCAGTGCCGCCCAGCGCGACCAGGCCCGCGGTCGGCTTGTGGCCGTACACGCCGTTGAAGTGCGCGGGAATGCGGATCGAGCCGCCGATGTCGGTGCCCAGTTCCAGGGCCACGTAGCCCGCCGCCAGCGCGGCGGCCGAACCGCCCGACGAGCCGCCCGGCGTGCGCGTGAGGTCCCAAGGGTTGTTGCTCACGCCGTAGATGGCGTTGTAGCTCTGCAGGTCGGCCAGCGCGAGCGGCACGTTGCTCTTGCCGACGATGACCGCGCCGGCCTCGCGCAAGGCGGCCACGGCCAGTGCGTCTTTCCTGGCGACGTTGTCGGCATAGGCCGGGTTGCCGCTGCTCGTGACGAAGCCGGCCACGTCGAACGATTCCTTCACGGTGATCGGCACGCCCAGCAGCGGCCGGCGCTCGCCGCGTGCCAGGGCGGCATCGGCTTCGCGCGCCGCAGCGCGTGCGCCCTCGTCGTTGCGCACCACCACTGCGTTGATGTCGTTGTCGAAACGGTCGATGCGCGCGAGCACGTGTTCGAGCAGGTCGACGGCCGACACGCGGCCGTCGGCCAGCGCCTCGGCCTGCGCGCGGGCGCTTGCATAGGTCAGCGAATGCAGATGGGGGTGCTTGAGGTCCTGGGTGGTCATGGCGGTTCCTTGGGCGTTCGTTGTCTGGTCTGTGGCGTCTTACTTGCGCGGCTCGATCCAGGTGTCGGCCAGGTCGCCGGCCATCAGGTCGATGCTGTTGTTGAGGTTGTGCACTCGTGCGCTGTACACCTGGATCAGGGGCACGGTCACCAGCGGCAGCACGGGCAGCTCGCGCCCGACGATCTGCTGGATCTGCTTGAACTGCGCGGCGCGCTTGCCGGCGTCGAGCTCCACGGCAGCCTGGCGGAACAGCTCGTCGACCTGTGGGTTGTCGTAGTGCGCGCCGTTGATCCAGATCAGCGGGTTGCGCACGCCGTCGCCCCAGTAGAAGCGTTGCACGCCCACCGTCGGGTCGAACAGGCGGCCCAGGCCGTTGATGTTGATGTCGAAGTCGCGCGTGCTGTACACGCGCTTCAGGAAGGTGGGCAGGTCGCCGTCCACCACCTCGACCTTGATGCCCACGCGCGCCAGCGCCGAGCGCAGGTAGTCGGTGGTGCGCTTGAACTCCGCGCCGGGGATGTAGCTCAGGCGCAGCGAAAAACGCTGGCCGTTGGCCTGCCTGGGCTGGCCCGCTTCGTCGAGCAACCGGTTGGCGGCCGCCACGTCGAAGGGGTAGCGGAAGGTGCTGTCGTCGTAGTAGTCGGACAGCACGCGCGGCACGGGCGAGTTCACCACCTCCACGCGCTTGTAGTAGATGGTGTTGCGGATGAAGTTGCGGTCGATGGCCTGCGCGATGGCGTGGCGCACCTTGACGTTGGCCAGCACCGGGTTCTCGATGTTGAACTCCAGGAACGAGGCGTTGTTCAGGAAGCCGTCGTAGGTGTCGTCCACCTTGAGCTTCGTGTTCGCGGCCAGGCGCTCGAGGTCGGCCAGGCCCACGCCTTGCGCCACGTCGACTTCACCCGTTTCCACCGCGGTGGAAATGGCGGCCGGGTCGCGCACGAACTTCACGATCACGCGGTCCAGGTGCGGGTAACCCTGGCGCCAGTAGTTCGGGTTCTTGCGCAGCACCAGGTGGCTGCCGCGCACCCACTGCTCGAACACGAAGGGGCCGGTGCCCACGGGCGCCGTGGTGTTGGGGTTGCCCAGCGGTTCGCCGTCGGCGTAGCGGTGCGCCGGCACGATCGGCAACTCGGCCGACGACAGCGACTTCAGCAGGAAGGGCGCGGGCTTGGACAGCACGATCACCGCGGTGAGCGGGTCGGGCGTGTCCACGCGCTCCACGTTGGCCAGCGTGATGCGACCGCGCGGGCCTTGCTTCTTTTGCGTGAGCACGGCGTAGCGCACGTCTTCGGCGGTGAAGTCGCGCCCGTCGTGGAACTTCACGCCGGGGCGCAGCTTGAAGCTGTACTTCAGGCCGTCCGCGCTCACCTGCCAGGCGATGGCCAGCAGCGGCTGCGGCGTGAATTTGGCGTCGTAGCGCAGCAGGCCTTCGGTGACCTTGGCGCTCACGTTGCGGTTGTCGGTCTTGGTGTCGAGGAAGGACACGAGCGACGTGGGTTCCTGCGACACCGCATAGGTCAGCGTGCCGCCTTGCACGGGCGCCTGTGCGGCCGCCGTGAACGGCAGGGCCGCCAGCGCCAGATGAACCAGCCGGCGGTCGAAACGGAGTTTCTTGAGCAATGAAGGAAGCAGCAGAGAGAGCATGAAATGGAGCGCCGTACCGGCAAATGGAATTCGTTGAAAGTCCAGCTGATGGTCCTGGAAATTCACGCTCGCACTTAGCATTTTTTCGATCTTCGAAATTCGATGCACCGCGAAATCGAGATGCGGATTCGAAACGACAAATCCGAGTTTGTTTATGCGAAAAGCAACGCCCGTGCGGGCCTATATTCGCCACCCTCGATCCCTTCAGGAATTGCAATGAATGCCGTCCTCCAAGCTGCGCCCTACCCGGCGCAGGCACCGGAACTCCAGGCCCTGCTGCAGCGCCTGCCCGCGCTGGCCGCATCGATCGCCGAGGGCGCGGTAGAGCGCGAGCGCGACCGCACGCTGCCCTTCGAGGCCTTCGCGCGGTTCCGTGCCTCGGGGCTCGGTGCGCTGCGCGTGCCGCCGGAGCGCGGCGGCCCGGGCGGCTCCATCGAAGACCTCGTGCAGGTGGTGGCCACGCTCGCCGCGGCCGACTCCAACGTGGCGCATGCGCTGCGCACCCACTACAACGCCATCGAGCTCTGGACCAGCGCCCCGCCCGATGCGAACAGCGAGCGCCAGCTGGCCCGCGTGCTCGACGGCGCGCTGTTCGGCGGCGCCTTCACCGAGCTGGGCACGCCGCGCTCCGGTACCGTGACCACCGCGCTGGAACGGCAGGGCAGCAAGCGGGTGCTCAACGGCAGCAAGTACTACGCCACCGGCACAGCCTTCGCCGATTTCGCGAGCATCGCGGTGCACGACGAGCAGGGCCGCGACGCCACCGTGATCGTGCCCACCGGCCGCGAGGGCCTGCACGTCAAGGACGACTGGGACGGCATGGGCCAGCGCCTGACGGCCAGCGGCAGCCTGGCGTTCGACAACCTCCAGGTGCACGAAGACGAGGTGGTGCACCCGCAGCAGCGCAGCCTGCAGCGGCGCCATGCATCGTCGCTGCGACAGCTCTACCTGGTGGCGGTGGCCGGCGGCATCGTGCGCAACGTGTTCAGCGATGCGTTGCACTACGTGCGCCAGCACGCGCGGCCCGCCGCGCACAGCCCGGCGGCGTCCGCCCGCGAAGACCATTTCACGCAGTGGGTGGTCGGCGACCTCGCCACCCACACCCACGCGGTGGACGCGCTGATCGCGGACAACGCGCGGCGCCTCGACCGTTCGGCGGATGCACTGCGGCGCGGCGACGACGACAGCGCCGTGCAACTGGTGCTCGACGGCGCGCTGGCCACGGCCAAGACCCAGCTTGCGGTCAGCCGCATCGCGTTGCAGGCGGCGGAACGGCTGTTCGACGCGGGCGGCGCCTCGGCCACCTCGCGGCAGCACAACTTCGACCGGCACTGGCGCAACCTGCGCACGATCTTCAATCACAACCCGCTGCAGCAGAAGGCGCGCGTGATCGGCGACTACCACCTCAACGGCACGACCACGCACCTGGAAGAGGGCAAGGTTTTCTGAGCGCCGCGCGCATTGCACTTTCATGAATGTCGATATGCGAATTCCGGGCGTGCCAATTGCGCGGCGGCTCGCCAGAATCGATGAAGCCCTGAGGTAATTCCCCCATGTCCATTTCCAACCGGCCCGGCGCCATTGCCGGGTGGGAGCGCTTCGTCGCGCCTACCGAATTCAGCGAGAGCCCGATCTCGCAGGCCTTTCGCCAGCCCGTGCTGCTGGGCCTGTTCCTGCCGATCCAGGCGGGTGGCTGGAGCGCGTCGACCTTGCCGCGCACCACCGACTGGCGCTACGACTACAACAAGAATCTGGTGCTCAAGGCAGAGTCGCTCGGCTTCGACCTGGTGTTCGCGCTGTCGCAGTGGCTGCCCAAGGGCGGCTACGGCGGCGTGTTCGACGGCAACGCGCTCGACTCGTTCATGACCACGGCGGCGCTCACCGCGGTGACCCGCCGCATCATGCTGATCTCGACCATCCATGTGCTCTATGGCCCGCTGCATCCGCTGCACCTGGCCAAGTACGCTGCCACGCTCGACCACATCTCGGGCGGCCGCTGGGGCATCAACGTGGTCACCGGGCATCGCGCGGTGGAGCACGAGATGTTCGGCTCGCACCGCATCGAGCACGACCGGCGCTACGAGCTGGCGGCCGAGTTTCTGGAAGCGGTGCAGCGCCTGTGGGCCGACACCGAGAACTGGTCGTTCCAGGGCGAGTCGCCCTGGAAGCTGGAGGGCGCTTTCGTTTCGCCCAAGCCGAACTTCGGCCGCCCGGTGCTGGTGAACGCCACGGGCTCGGACGCCGGCATTGCCTTTGCCGGGCGCTATTCGGACATCGTCTTCATCACCAGCCCCAGCGGCTCGGCCTTCGCGAGCGCCATCGAGGCGTTGCCGGCGCACACCGCGCGTGTGAAGCAGGCCGCGCGCGACGTGGGGCGCGAGGTGCGCACACTGCTCAACCCGATGGTGATCAGCCGCGAGACCGAGCGCGAGACCTGGGATTACCACGACGCCATCGTCGCGCACCTCGACGCCGACCCCAAGACCAGCTTCAACCGCTTCGACAGCGACGCGCACGCCTGGCGCGGCCGCGTGGGCAACGACGCGCCCAAGCGCCGCGCCATCGGCGGAAACGTCGAGGTCATCGGCACGCCGGAGCAGGTGGTGGAGCAGTTCGTGCAGTTGAAGCGCGCGGGCGTCGACGGCCTGCAGCTGAGCTTCTTCGACTTCAAGCCCGACCTCGAATTCTTCGGCGACCGCATCCTGCCGCTAATGAAGCAGG
Organism: Variovorax sp. AC103; assembly: GCF_979254005.1. Taxonomy (NCBI): domain Bacteria; kingdom Pseudomonadati; phylum Pseudomonadota; class Betaproteobacteria; order Burkholderiales; family Comamonadaceae; genus Variovorax; species Variovorax sp. AC103. Next base: position 26,648 of record NZ_CEEDFC010000026.1, read on the forward strand.
CGGGGCTGCGCTTTTGAACGCCATTTCTTTCAACCGACCCGACACCGCGAAAGTTCTTCCTTCATGAGCACCATCGACTACCGACCCCTCGGCCGCAGCGGCATCCTCGTGTCGCCTCTGACCCTGGGCACCATGATGTTCGGCGGCCAGACCGACCGTGCCACGGCGCAGCGCATCACCGACCGCGCGCTGGAGCAGGGCGTGAACTTCATCGACACCGCCAACGCCTACAACAAAGGTGAATCGGAAACGGTGGTGGGCCAGCTGGTGGCCGCCCACCGCAACCGCTGGGTGGTGGCGACCAAGTTCGCCAACGCCGACCCCGACATTGCCAGCCCCAACAACAAGAGCACCGGGCGCCACGGCATCGTGCAGTCGGTCGAGGCCAGCCTGAAGCGCCTGGGCACCGACCACATCGACCTGCTGTACCTGCACCGCGAAGACCGTGCCACGCCGGTGGCGGAAACCGTGCGCGCGCTGGGCGACCTGATTCGCGCGGGCAAGCTGCGCAGCTATGGCCTGTCGAACCACCCCGCTTGGAAGATCGCGGAGTTCGCGCGCACGGCCGATGCCCTGAACGTCGACCGTCCGGCTGCGAGCCAGCCGCTCTACAACCTCGCGAACCGGCAGATCGAGGCCGAGCACCTGCCCGCGGCCGAGTACTACGGCCTGGGCGTGGTGTCTTACAGCCCGCTGGCGCGCGGCGTGCTTACGGCGAAGTACGAGCCCGGCAAGGCGCCGCCGCCGGGCACGCGCGCCGGACGCGACGACAAGCGCATCCTGCAGACCGAATGGCGGCCCGAATCGCTGGAAATCGCCCAAGGCGTGAAGCATCACGTCGAGGGGCGCGGCATCACGCCCGGCCAGTTCGCGCTGGCCTGGGTGCTGAACAACCGGCTGATCACCTCCGCCATCGCCGGTCCGCGCACGCTGGAACAGTGGGAAGACTACGTGCCCGCGCTGCAGTACCGCTTCACCGAGGAAGACGAGGCGCTGGTCGATGCGTTGGTGACCACCGGGCACGCGTCGCTGCCGGGCTTCAACGACCCGAGCCATCCGTTCTTCGGGCGGCTGCCGCGGCATCGCGCCAACGCATGAGCGCCGTGCTGGCCTCGGTGAGCAAGCGCGGCGCCGGCCACCGCACCGCGCGCGAGGTACGGGTGGCGCAGTTGCTGCGAAACGACGCCGATGTGCTCGACGCGGCCCGCCGCATCGCCCGGTTGCTGGCCGACGGCGCGGCGCTGCGGGACCGCGAGCGCATCCTGCCCGAGCAGGAACTCGACGTGGTGTCGGGCGCAGGCCTGTGGGCCATGAACGTGCCGCGCGACCACGGCGGCGCGGGCGTGTCGTATGCGACGGTGGCGCAGGTGTTCGCCATCCTGTCGGCCGCGGACGCGTCGATCGGCCAGATCCAGCAGAACCACAACAGCGCGGTGTTCTGGCTCTCGACCGTCGGTAGCGCGGCGCAGAAGGACTTCTTCCTCGGCGAGATCCTTCGTGGCTGCCGCTTCGGCAATGCCAACGTCGACGCGGCGCCTGTTGAGGGCGTCCAGGGAGTCCAGGGCGTGCAGCCCACCGTCATCGCGCGCGCCGCGCGCGGCCATGTGCTCAGCGGCGAGAAGGTCTACGCGACGGGCGCGCTCTTCGCCCACTACGTCACGGTCATCGGCCAGAACGAGGCGGGCGAGAAAACGGTCGCCATCATTCCGGCGGGCACGCCGGGCCTCACGATCGAGGACGACTGGCAGAGCTTCGGCCAGCGCACCACCGCCAGCGGGCGCGTGCGGCTCGACCGCGTCGAGGTGCCCGAGCTGTGCGTGCTGCCCATCCACCGCGCCTACAGCGAGCAGCCGATGGGCGCCGTGTCGCAGCTCAGCCACGTGGGCATCGACCTGGGCATTGCGCAGGCGGCGCTGGACGACACGGTGCGCTTTCTGCGCGAGCAGTCGTCCATCAGCCAGCCGGCAGGCGCGCCGCGCGCGGTGACCGACGCGCTGGTGATCGCGCAGGTCGGCGAGATCCAGACCCGCATCCATGCCGCCGAGGCGATGACGCTGCGCGCGGGCCTGGCGGTGGACGCCGCCATCGCCGAGCCCGACAAGCCGCGCAGGGCGGCCGCGTCGCTGGCGGTGGCCGAGGCCAAGTGGCTCACGTCCGAGGTGGCGCTGCATGCGTCGAGCAAGCTCTTCGAGCTGTGCGGCACGCGCTCGGCGCAGCACCCGCACGCCTTCGACCGCCACTGGCGCAACGCACGGGTGCACACGCTGCACGACCCGGTGCGCCACAAGCTCACCGTGGTGGGCGACCACCTGCTCAACAGCATCGGCCCCGAGAGCGCCGGCGCGCTCTGACTTCACACACCCCTCGCACCATGATCTCCCGAAGACATTTCGCCCTCGCGGCCGGCGCCGCTTCCTTCGGCCTCTCTGCCCGCGCCTGGAGCGCCAGCGGCTTCAAGGGCTCGACGCTGACGCTGGGCTTCCAGAAGACCGGCATTCCGCTGGTGGCGCGCCAACTGAAGGTGTTCGAAAAACGCTTCGAGCCTCTGGGCATCCGCGTCGAGTGGGCCGAGTTCACCTCGGGCCTGAACCTGCTGCAGGCCATGGACACCGGCGACGTCGCCTTCGGCAATGCCGGCAACGTGGGCTGCATCTTCCTGCAGGCCTCGGGGGGACGCGTGGCCTATGTGGCGGCGCAGCCGTCGACGCCGCGCTCGGAAGGCATCCTGGTGAAAGAAGGCTCGCCCATTCGCAGCATCGCGGACCTGAAGGGCCGGCGCATCGGCTATGCCAAGGGCTCGAGCTCGCACAACCTCGTGGCCGCGGCGCTGGAGCGCCAGGGCCTGGACATCAAGGCCGTGACCAGCATCGGCCTGAGCGCGGCGGACGCGGCCTTCGCCTTCGACGGTGGAGACATCGACGCCTGGGCCATCTGGGACCCGTACTTCACCATCGCCCAGCGGCGCAACAAGACCCGTGTGGTGGCCTACCAGGGCGATGTGCTGAAGGACAGCGCGGGCTTCCTGCTGGCCAACACCGAGTTCGCAAAAGCTTGGCCCCAGCATGTGAAGGCGCTGGTCGACGGCTCTGCCGAGGCCGGCGACTGGGCCAGGCGCAACCTGGGCGAGGTCACGAAGTCGCTGTCGGCGGCCACCGGCATGCCGCTCGATGTGGTGGCCGAGGTGAATGCCAACGCCGGCTTCGACGTGGGGCCGCTGACGCCCGCGATCCTGGATTCGCAGCAGCGCACGGCCGACCGGCTGTTCAAGCTCGGTGTGCTGCCCAGGGCGGTCGAGGTGCGCAACGCCGTGTGGTCGGGCGCGGCGTGAATGGGATCGAGCCGCGGTCGGCCCTTGCGCTGTTGCTCAGGGCGCACTCACGCCGAACGGCAACGACGACCTGAGGCTCAGGCCTCCAGCGCCAGCACCGCGAAGCTCGCGAGCCAATGCTCGCCCATGTAGTCGCCGGCGATGTGGGGCAGCCCTGCGGCGAGATGGTCGTCGGCCGCCTGCAGCGCCACCGCACGGCGCGCATCGCCGGCGGGCAGCGCCGACGCGATGCTCCGCCAGCACCAGGCGCGGCTGAGGTTCAGGCCGTCGAGGTGCGCGAGCTTCCCGTCGGTGCGAACGGAAACGCTGGCCGGGCGGAAGAGGGTGGCCGGCGCCTGCGTGGCGATGCGCGGCAGGAAGCGGTCCAGCCAGGGAATGAATTCGGCGGCCGGCAGAAGGCGCCGCATGCATTCGGCCTCGATCAGTGCGGAAGACTGGAAGTCGTCTCCGCTGGGTTCGCCCCAGGCCGGGCAATCGGTGTCGTCGCCGTACCAGCGCCGGCCGGTGCCCAGCAGCAGGTCGGCCAGTGCGGTGTCGGACGTCACCTGCGCATAGTCGGCGGCCATGCGAAGGCCGAAGGCCGTATTGAAATGCGTGCCGACGCGCACGGGGTAGGTGGACAGGGGCAGGAAGTCACGGTAGCGCTGCGCGAACACCTCGGCCAGCGGGGCCAGTGCGGTGGCCCACCGCGGCGTGGAATGCTGCGCCAGCTCCGAGGCCAGCTTGAGCAGCCAGCCCCAGCCGTAGGGGCGCTTGAAACCGCGGGCCGTGGGTTGCGCCAGGTAGGCGCATTCGACCGCGACCTTGTCGTGAACGAACTGCTGGTCGAACAGGCGCTCGATTCTTTCTGCCGGCGCAATGCCCGGAAAGCGCCGCAGCAGATACGCCAGCATCCAGTAGCCGTGCACGCAGGAATGCCAGTCGTAGCTGCCGTAGAACACCGGGTGCATGTCGCTCGGGGTGCGCGCGTCCAGCGGACCCGCCAGCGTGTGGTCGGGCTTGTTGGGGTACTCGCGGGTGACATGGCCGAGTGCGATGTCGGCGAAGCGTGCGGCCATGTCCGCGGTGAGGGTCTGTGGCATCGGGTGCTTCCATTGTTTTCGTTGCCATGCATCGTCGCAGACCGTGGCGAGCCTTGCACGCGGCCTTGCTCCCAAAACAGATAAGCAACCGCCAATTCATCGCTTGGGCGGCGCATGCCGCGCCACTAACCTGCGCGTCGTTACACCAACTTTCTTCGAGGGAACTTAACGATGACGATTCCATTTCAACGCGCGCTGTCCGTGATGGTGCTGGCTGTCGCCGGCCTGGGCGCCTCCGTGCACGCGCAGGAAGCGCTGCGCGTGGCCGCCTCGCCGGTGCCGCACGCCGAGATCCTCGAGTTCATTCGCCCGCAGCTCAAGGCGCAGGGCGTAGACCTGGAGGTCAAGGTCTTCAACGACTACGTGCAGCCCAACCTCGCGGTGAGCGACAAGCAACTGGACGCCAACTTCTTCCAGAACCGGCCGTATCTCGACTCCTTCAACAAGGACCGCAAGACCGACATCGTCGAAGTGCCTAACAGCGACGTGCACATCGAGCCCTTCGGCGCGTACTCGCAGAAGATCAAGAAGACCTCGGAGCTGCGCGACGGCGCCGTCATCGCGATACCGAGCGACCCGTCGAACTCGGGCCGCGCGCTGTCGCTGCTGGCCAAGCAGGGGCTCATCAAGCTGAAGGACGCGTCGAACATCAAGTCGACCGCGCGCGACATCGTGTCGAACCCGAAGAAGCTGGTGATCCGCGAACTCGAGTCCGCCCAGCTGCCGCGCGCGCTGCCCGACGTCGACCTGGCGCTGATCAACACCAACTACGCGCTCGAAGCCAAGCTCGATCCGGCCAAGGACGCGCTCTTCATCGAGAGTGGCCAGAACTCGCCCTACGCCAACTTCATCGCGGCGCGCAAGGACAACGCGGCCTCGCCGGCGGTGAAGAAACTGGTGGCGGCCCTGCACACGCCGGAAGTGCGCAAGTTCATCCAGGACAAATACAAGGGCGCTGTCATTCCCGCGTTCTGAGCGCCGCGCGCGTCTCCCGGTGTGAGGGCGCCGGGATTTTTCGACTCTCGACTCCACACAACAGCGACAGGTTCACATGAAGCAATGGAAAGGGGCACGCTCGGTCGTGCGCCACGCGGCGGTTGCCGTGCTCGCGGTCTTCACCGCATGGACGGTGGCGGCGCAGCCGCGCGCGGGCGGCACACTGACCTGGCTGGTCAACCCGGTGCCCGCATCGATCGTGCCACTGACCACCACGGCCGGCGGCAATGCCGAGATCGGCCCGAAGATCGTCGAGGGGCTGCTCACCTACGACTACGACCTCAAGCCCAAGCCGCTGCTCGCGACCGCCTGGTCGCAAAGCAAGGACGGCCTGCAATACACCTTCGCGCTGCGCAAGGGCGTGAAGTGGCACGACGGAAAAGATTTCACCTCGGCCGACGTCGCGTTCTCGATCCTCACGCTCAAGCAGGTGCACCCGCGCGGGCGCGGCACCTTCGCCAACGTGGTGGACGTGAAGACGCCGGACCCGCACACGGCCGTCATCGTGCTGAGCAAGCCGTCGCCGTTCTTGCTGACCGCGCTGGCCTCGACCGAATCGCCGATCGTGCCCAAGCACCTGTACGAGGGCACGGACATCGCGTCGAACAAGTACAACAGCGCGCCCGTGGGCACCGGCCCCTTCGTCTTCAAGGAGTGGGTGCAGGGCAGCCACATCATCCTGGAGCGCAACCCGGACTACTGGGACAAGCCCAAGCCCTATCTCGACCGGGTGGTGGTGCGCTTCGTGCTCGACTCGGCGGCGCGCGCGGCTGCGCTGGAGTCGGGCGCGGCCGACCTGGCCAACGGCACGGGCGGCATTCCTCTGTCGGACGTGGAGCGCTTCGGCAAGCTGCCGGGCGTGCAGATCGACACGCGCATCTCGCCGTACCTGGGCAGCCACCAGCAGATCTATTTCAACCTGGACACGCCGGCGCTGCAGAAGATCGAGGTGCGGCGCGCCATTGCGCAGGCCATCGACGTGAACGCCTTCGCCAAGACCGTCTGGTACGGCTACGGCACCTTGTCCGCATCGCCCATCGGCAAGGGCATCGGCCGCTACCACGACGCGAGCATCCAGCCTTACCCCTTCAACCCGAAGGAGGCCGAGGCGCTGCTGGACGCAGCGGGCTTCAAGCGAGGCGCCGGTGGGGCAGGTGGCACGCGGCTGAAGCTGCGCGTGCTCTACAACCCCTTCCAGGAGCGGCGCGCCGCCGACTTCGTGCGGCAGTCGCTGGGGCGCATCGGCATCGACGCGGCGGTGGAGAGCTACGACTTCGCCACCTACGTGACCAAGGCCTATACCGAGCGCGCCTTCGACATCACGCTGGAAAGCCTGACCAACCTGTTCGACCCCACGGTGGGCGTGCAGCGCGTGTTCTGGTCGAAGAACTTCAAGATCGGGCTGCCTTTTTCCAACGCGGCGCACTACGTGAACCCCGAGGTCGACAGGCTGCTGGAAGCGGCCGCCGTCGAGGTGGACGAGGCCCGGCGCCGACAGCTCTTCATCGACTTCCAGCAGGCGGTGCACCGGGACATTCCGTCGATCGAACTGGGGGCCAACCCGGCTATCACGGTGGCGGCGAAGAAGGTGCACGATTACGCACCGACGGGCGAACACATTCGTGGGAGTTTCTCCGATCTGTATTTCCGGCCTTGACCTGAGCGCGGCGGATTGGTCGCGTTGTGTGAAGTGGGGCAGGGGGGATCGGCAAGGGCGCAGCGACTCGGCGGCGTAGCAGCGGCTGATGCACGCTCGTTCGGCCTTGGCTGCCAGAGGCGGCAGCACCCGCCCATGACATTGAGCCCGTCGAGAAGAGCGTCGCGCAGCGCGAGCGGCAATCTAGGGTCAAAGAGCGGCGGAATCCAACACTGGGTCGATTTTGGGCGGCAAGCAATGCTCCTTGTCCTCGCCCAGCATTTACAGGCCGGCCGTTTTCGGCATGCGGTGCTCAGAAAGGACCGCGTCCACCAGTTGCCGTGACATCAGCTGCCGTGCCTGCTCGGCGTCGGGGGCGTCGAGTACCTGCCAGCCGTCGGTGAGCAGATGCCGGCGCAGCGCTGCGACGTTGCTCTCATCGCTGCAAACCAGCAGCAAGGTACGCTGCGCGGAGCCTTGTCCGAGCAGCACAGGATCAACCTGACGTCCCTCGAGCAGCATCGTCTCGATCTGGGCAGCCGTCACTGCGGCGCTGAACCAATATCCTTGCATCTGGTCGCATCGGTTGGCGGCCAGCGAGGCTGCCTGGCCTTCGCTCTCGACGCCTTCGGCAAGCACCTTCATCTGCAGCCGGTGCGCCATGGTGATGATGGCTCGCGTGATCGACACATCGTCAGCCGGTGCCGCCACGTCCGGCACCAGCGAGCGGTCGATCTTGACCACGTCCACTGGCAGACGGCGCAGATAACCCAGGCTTGAGTAGCCAGTGCCGAAGTCGTCGAGCGAGACCTCGACGCCCAGCGCCCGGAGCGCTTGCAGGTGTTGCACCGCTTGATTGAAATTGACGATCAGCGTGCTTTCGGTCACCTCGACACCAAAAAGTCGGGGGTCCAACCCGGCCGCGGCGAGCAGTCCTTCGATGCGCCATGCCAGGTCAGGCTGCACCAACTGGCGCGCAGACAGGTTCACCGCCATGCGCAGCGGCGGCAGCCCGGCACGCTGCCAGGCCGCTGCCTGTTCTATCGCGCAACGCAATACCCAGTCACCGATGGCGACGATCAGGCCGGTCTCTTCGGCGATGGGGATGAAACGATCGGGGGCGATATTGCCCAGCGTCGGGTGCTGCCAGCGCAGCAGGGCCTCGACGCCCACGATGCGTCCGTGCTTCAAGTCGACTTGTGGCTGGTAGTGCAGTTCGAATTGCTCGTCGTGCAGCGCATGGCGCAGCGCAGTCTCCAGCGTCAGCCGTTCGGGGTCGTCATCGTGCTCCGCGCCGGCGTAGACGCAGACCTGGTTGCGGCCCAGCCGCTTGGCCTGTTGCAGCGCGGCATTGGCACGGCGTATCAATGGATCGGCGCTGTCGCTGTCTTCTGGTGCCACCGCGACGCCGATGCTGCAGGTCAGGTGGATCTCGTGGCCTTCGATCGTCAGGGGTTGGGCGATGGCCCCAAGCAGCGCTTGCGCCGTGGGAAGCGTCGAATCCGAAGGGGCGGGCATCACGATCACGAACTCATCGCCGCCCCGGCGCGCCACCAGGTCGACGCCGCGCACAGTGGCGACTATTCGCTGTGCCATTTCACGCAACACCGCGTCGCCGACCTGGAGACCGAGGCCATCGTTGATGCGCTTGAAGCGGTCGAGTTCCACGACCAGGACCGCCGTTTGGGCGCTGGTCTGCAACGTGGCGACCAAGCTTTCAAAGAGGCCCTGGCGGTTCGGAAGACCCGTCAGTTCGTCGAAGCGCAGCAGTTGCTGAATGCGGCGTTCAGCAGTTCGGCGCTCCCGCAAGTCGTCCATGCAGACATGAGCGAAAGTCTCGCCGTCACTCGTCACAAGACTGACGGAGACAGAAACCGGAATCTCATGACCCTCGTCGTGGCGAACGCTGGTCTCGAAGCGCAGCGAACCTCGCTCGCTCAGCTGGCGCCAGCACTGGGGCCATGCCGCCCCCTCCATCTGAGTGTCGACGTCCGCCACGCGCAGTCGCAGCACCTGTCGGCGGTCCATGCCCAGCAGTCGACAGGCGGCTGCGTTGGCATCGTGAAAGGCACTGTCGGGCCCCACCAGGAACAGCGCATCGTTGGCCTGTTCAACGGCATGGCGGGTCAACAGCAATTGGCGCTGGGCCTGCTCCCGCTCGCTGACGTCGCACGCAGAAGGTATGAGCCACACCACCCGTCCATCAGGGCCATACAGCGGCAGCAGCGAAAAATCCATGACGAGTGTGTGAACACCGTCCGTGACGATGCGCGCATCGAAGCGCGAGGCTTCTCCGCGCAAGGCGTTTGCCAATGCCCCCTGCAGCCGCTGCCGTGACAAATCGCACCCTTGCCACCAGGGCGTGGTGTCGAAGCGCCGGCCGATCACCTGCTCCGGCGTGCAGCCGACGGCTCGCAGCGCCGCATGGTTGGCGTAGCGAAGAACGCCATCGGCGTCGAGCAGACCAGCGAAAACCGATGGCCCCAGTCGATCAAGCACGTCGTGGAGCGCGCGTTCGGCAGCTGGCGGGACGCGGCTCGCCGCAGACAGGGGCACCGCGCCATCGCTGCAAGACATTCGCTGATCCGGGGCATGTTCCATGCGGGAAGTCTGCCCGGCAAACTGCGCCGCCTGTGTGATCAGTTGCGGGCCCAAAGGACCGGATCAGATCGAGTGCCGCGCTTCGGTGCTTGCCGCTGTGTCGTCGTTGCCAATGCCGCCGGATCTGGGAAGGGCAGTGGCCGCTTCATGGGAGCGAATTCAAGCGACCCGTCAAGGTGGTCTACACGCGCACGCAGATGTTCACCGGGCACGGCTACCGGCCGCACACCATCCAGAAGATCGCGCTGGGCGCCGAGCGCAATGGCAAGCTGTCGAGTACGACCTGCGCCGAACCGAATCGCACACGAAAGAAAGTCGCGTCAAAGACTTGTCGCGAACGCAGGCCTCACCTGCATCGACGGACCTTGGGCCACATGCTGCGATGGCGCGCCTGGCGGCCGGTCTTTTTTCGTATGCGAGAGGCTGCCACTCGCCGCGTCCGACCTCTTGAAATCTGCCGCAGGAAGGTCTATCTTCCTTGCCGTCGAAATCTGGTCGACCGACAAGGAGGTACTGAAATGACCATGAACTTGCTCAGGCAAATTGCGGGCTCTCGACTGCCCGTTTCGTTCTACCGCAACGAAGACATCGACAGCGTCAGGGTGCTTCGGGCCGCCGGCCTCGTCGTCGCACTGGTTCCTTCGTCTTCGGGTTCCCAGACCCTGTCGGGGTCGCCCCCTGCTGCCCAGGTGCTTGCGGTCACCCAGAAGGGGCGCGAAGAGCTCTCGAAGTTCGACTTTCCCGAGTCGCGCCCGCCGCGCTGGAGGTTCCAGATGCCAAGGATCAAGACGGCAGCCTTCGGCCGCTCCGCGGCTGCGTCCTCGGCTTCGCGTGAGCCTGCAAGACCGCAGTAGGGAAGCACCCGTCAGGTGCGGCGACGGCCCTTGTAACCCGTAGTCCAACGTTCCGCTTGAGGAAAGGAGTCAACATGTCTTCCGGTTTCGGCTCAATCTTTTCGGCGAACCGCCAGTCCCCTGCCAAGGCGTCGCATCGGCAAGGCCTGATCGTCATGGGCGAAAAGCAGATCGAAGCCTATCTCCTGGCGCGCGACGCGCTGCGGCGGGTGAGGGCGGCTGCTACGTCAATGCCGCCCCGTCCGCCCGGTGGGCGCGGTCGGGTCCGCATTGCGGGGGGTCGCGGGTAGCGGCTTGGCAGCAAGCGCATATTTGGGGTGGCCACCGGCGGCGAGGCTCCTGCAGGTACAGCCGCCCCAGATGCACACGTTGGCTGCGCACACTGCAACCGCGGCGCGCCATGGTGAGTCGACCCGGTGGGTGTGCAACGAAGATGCAGCAAGCGTTGGTTCTTGGGAATGTCCGCGGCTGGCTAACGCGTCCCTTTAATACCAAAAATATTAATGAGCGGCGTCTATTGCTGCTGGGGGTTATAATAGTTGCCGTTGCAACGGCAGCCTCAGTGCCTCCTCGCAACGCCTGTTCATGAGGTCACCCTCACCCTGCAGGCCCTGTGTCGCGACTGTCGTCGCCTGTTGGTCTGTAGAGCTGCAGCCAACCGAGTTCCTAGTTGGCTCACGCACGTTGATTCAAACCTGCGGTCCCGGACAAATTAGATTCCAAATATCGGCATTTCCATGGGCAAGTTCGTCGTTTCGCCCGCGACACATCCGACCGACTGCGGCCGCTTTCGCGCCTCTTTCTCGGTCCATAGATCTCGGAGCGATGGCAGCTCATGTCGGGTATTCCAGCTCGACAAGGCCTTTGCCTCGCGCGAAGCTGCCCGGCTTCTTGCGGTCACACAGGCGTGGCTGCAAACGTGCATGCCTCACCCGCTGAGTGCTGATGCGCTACCGGCATAGATCCCACTCACTTGTGCCAGTTGCTGCGGACTCCCGATCCGAAGATCCTGGTTTCACCGTCGCGCCATTCGTCGCGCACCTTCATTCAGAAAGGCTCTTTTCATGAGCGTCAAAATTTACGTGGGCAACCTGCCCTTTTCCGTGACCGATTCCATCCTGGAAAGCAACTTTGCCGAGTTCGGCCGGGTTTCTTCGGCCAAGGTCATGATGGATCGCGAAAGCGGTCGCTCCAAGGGCTTCGCATTTGTGGAAATGGGCTCTGCCGAGGTTGCTCAGGCCGCCATCACCGGCCTGAACGGGATGTCCGTCGATGGGCGCTCTATCGTGGTGAACCTGGCCCGTCCCCGCGAAGAGGGGAGCGGCTCGGGTGGCTACAGCGCGGCCGGTTACAGCACAGCCAAACGCTCCGACGTCGGCTACGGCAATGGCGGCTTTGGCGGCGGTCGTTACTGACCCCGGGAATGTCTTCTGAAAAACCGGCCTGACGGGGCCGGTTTTTTTTCGTCCGTTCGCCGGACGCTGACTCGCTGAAGCTCGCTGTGCATCACACGCGAGATGTCTTCAGGGGCCACCGGTTGGCCGTCGTGCGCACGGACAAGGCCCGCAGTCCACCAGTCGTGCCGCCTATGTGTGGCCTGCGCGGCCTCCCGCGTCGGTGTCACGCCTGAGCTCTGCGCGTCCCAGCGGCGTGATGCGCAGGATGGTGCCTGTGCTGTGAGCGTCGAACGGCTCCGGCGGCAGGATCGCCTCCAGCATCCCCGCAGCGCGCAAGATGGCGGCATTGCGAATGTCCTGGGGATTTCGAACCTCGATCGGAAGAGCCGCATGCTCGATCTTGCGCAAGAAATCTTTAGCCATGCGGCGTACGCCTCCGGATGTTGGCCATTGCCTTCAGAAGAGAAACAGCCGCACGGCTTTGCGCAGGCCCGAGGCCTTCGCACGCGAGACACGCTCGTGAATCACCTTCACAGGCTGTCTGGCAGGGGCGTTGCGGATGCAGCAAGGCTCACGACCCGCCGACGACGGCGTGCGCGGCGTCGGGGCCCTGCCTTGTGTGCCGACGGGCTTCGTTCGCCGCGGCGTGCAGGCTGTCGGCCGTCCGGGTGGCGGCATCCGCGGTCATGGTGACGGCCACGCCGTCGGGACCATCCAGTACCACCACGCCATCGATCGCCGTGGCCACGCCCGCGTCTTCGCGCGGATGAAGCGCGGTCTTGTTATCCATCATGGGACTCTCCAGTTTGCCCAACCGCCTCGGCGGCCACGCGCGCATTCAAATAAAGGTATCCAGGTTCGAACAGCGCCGCTTTCACCAACCCGGCGAGGTCGAGGATCTGCACCTGCGATGAGCGCACCTGGCACAGCCTCATCTCGCGCAGATCCCGCAAGACACGGTTGACGTGCACGTTCGTCAGGCTGCACACCTCGCCGATGTCCGACTGCGTCATCGGCAGCGAGAACCCATGGTCGCGAGACCGGCCCACCGCCAGCAGACGGGCATGGGTCTCGCATAAGAAATGAGCCACACGTTGCAGCGCGGTGAGGCTGGACAGCCGATAGATCCACTGGCGATGCTGCGCGGCATCGAGCATCGTGATGAACCACAGGCGCCGTGCCAGGTCGCTGTCGTCATGCTGGATCTGTTCCAGCGCTTCATGCGTGAAGACCGCGACGCGCACATCCGTGAGCGCGCCCACGTCGTGATCAAGCCGCTTCAGGGTGAACGCATGCAGGTCGACGAAATCGCCCGGCACATGCACGGCGACAAGGTGCCGCTTGCCATCGCGCGCGTCCACGTGCCGTGTCATGAAGCCTTCGACGAGCAGCAGGCTGATGTTGATTGGCCTGTCCTGGTGGACCGCGATCTCACCCGCGTTGAATGTCCGAACGCTGGAGATGGCGGACTCCAGCCGGTCGCGCTCGGCATCGGGCAGCGTGGTGGCGCGGTTCAGGAGGACGGAGTTGGTCAGCATAGGTCGGGCGAGGGCGCCATCGTGCGTCATGTCGGAGGTGATTGCATTAACCCAGATCAAGATTGAACCTGAATTTGGGGGTTGCCGTGCAGAGGGATTGCGTCCTACAGCACGAGGCGCGGCGCGGTCTCTACGCTGCATGTCGGCGCCGTTGCCGCATGCCACTCGAACCCCACATTCCATCATGGCCAAAAGACCCACCCCCGAGCTCGTGGCCGCACGAGCTGCCGCCCGAAACACCGACAGCGCACCTTCGCAACCGGCCCCTGCTGCCGCCGGGTCAGGCGACGCACCCGCGCAGAGGGCGATCGACACACAGGCGCTTGCCGCGTCCATGCCCGAGAACTCGAACAAAGCCTTCGAACACGAAAACCACGGCCAGGAAGCGCCGGTGGGCCTGCACGTGAGCTCGCCTTCGCGCCTGCCCACGGGCAGCACGCTCTCGGAGGCCAATGCGTCGGACAAGGTCGGCACCGCCGCCGTGGAAGGTGTCAACGCGACGATCGGCACGCTCGATCACGTGCGCGTCGATTCAAGCGGGCAGGTGCTCACGACCAACCAGGGCGTGCCTGTTGCCGACAACCAGAACTCGCTGAAGGCGGGCGCGCGCGGTCCGGTCCTGCTGGAGGATTTCATCCTGCGCGAGAAGATCACGCACTTCGACCACGAGCGCATTCCTGAACGCATCGTGCACGCGCGCGGCTCGGCCGCGCATGGATTCTTCGAGTGCTACGAGCCGCTCACCCGGTACACGAAGGCAGCGCCCTTCAAGGAGGCCGGCAAGGTGACACCGGTATTCGTGCGCTTCTCGACCGTCGCTGGCGAGCGCGGCTCCAAGGACACCGCGCGCGACGTGCGCGGCTTTGCCGTGAAGTTCTATACGGACGAGGGCAACTGGGACCTCGTGGGCAACAACATGCCGGTGTTCTTCATCCAGGACGCGATCAAGTTCCCGGACCTGATCCACGCTGTCAAACCCGAGCCTCATCACCAGATGCCGCAGGCGGCCAGTGCGCACGACACCTTCTGGGATTTCGTGTCGCTCATGCCGGAGTCCACGCACATGCTGATGTGGCAGATGTCGGACCGCGCGATTCCGCGCAGCTACCGGATGATGCAAGGCTTTGGCGTACACACCTTCCGGCTCGTCAACGAGGCGGGCGAGTCGGTGCTGGTCAAGTTCCACTGGCAGCCGAAGCTGGGGACGCACTCGCTGGTGTGGGAGGAGGCGGTCAAGATCTCCGGTGCGGATCCGGACTTCCACCGGCGCGACCTGTGGGAGGCGATCGATGCGGGCGAGTACCCCGAATGGGAGCTGGGCCTGCAGATCTTCACTGAAGCGCAGGCTGAGCAGTTCAGCTTCGACATCCTGGACGCCACCAAGCTGATCCCCGAGGAGCTCGTGCCGGTGCAGATCGTGGGCCGCATGGTGCTCAACCGCAACCCGGACAATTTCTTTGCCGAGACCGAACAGGTCGCATTCTGCACGGCCCACATCGTGCCGGGCCTGGATTTCACCAACGACCCGTTGCTCGCAGGCCGCATCCACTCCTACGTGGACACCCAGATCAGCCGGCTTGGCGGCCCGAATTTCCACGAACTGCCGATCAATGCGCCCATTGCCCAGGTTCACAACAACCAGCGAGACGGGATGCACCGTCAGGCCATCCACCGCGGACGCGTGGCCTATGAGCCCAATTCGCTCGCCGGCGGCTGCCCCTTCCAGGCGGGCGCGGCGCAAGGCTTTGCCAGCGTGGCTCGACGCATCGATGCCAATGAGAGCGCCGACAAGGTGCGCATCAAGCCCGAGAAATTCGCCGACCACTACACGCAGGCGCGCCTGTTCTTCGAGAGCCAGACGGACGACGAGAAGGCGCACATCGCTCGGGCGTTTCGCTTCGAGCTGTCCAAGGTCACCGTCCCTGCGATCCGGGAGCGCACGGTCGCGATGCTTCGCAATGCGTCCGAGTCGCTCGCTGCGCAGGTGGCCCAAGACCTCGGCATGGCGCTGCCCGAGGCGCTGCCTCCAGCGATCGAGACACCCGCGGCGGCCGAAGTGCAGAACTCGCCCGCCTTGTCGCTGCTGGCGCGGCCGGGAGACGGGAGCGTCCGCACGCGCAAGGTCGCCGTGCTGGTCGCCCAAGGGGTGGAAGGTGCATCGCTTCAGGCCCTGGTGGCGGGACTGTTCGCCCAAGGCGCCGTGCCGCGGCTGATCGCCCCCCGGCTGGGCACCTACACCGCAGCCGGCGGCGAGACATTCCACGCCGATGCCACCATGGAGAACTCGCCTGGCTTCCTGTTCGATGGCTTGGTCCTGCCCGACGGCGCGGCCGGGGTGGAAGCGCTCGCCGCGGATGCCCACACGCTCGAATTCCTGCGGGATCAGTACTGGCATTGCAAGCCGATCCTGGTGCTGGGCGCGTCCGAGGCCTTGCTCGTGGAAGCGCAGATCCCGCTTACCCTGGCAGACGGGTCACCGGACGCTGCGCTGATCCTGGCCTACGCCGCCGCAGCGACCGAGGCCACGGCGCTGTTCATCGACGCGCTTGGCAAACCGAGGGACTTCGCCCGTGAGGCCAATCCGCCGCTGCCAATGGGCGAGACCGCCTGATGCACCTGCCGAAGTGCCTCGGCAGGCGGGTCGACCTTGCCCAGGCCGCGCTGGCGGCCAACGACACTTTGCGAAGGCCGCCGCATGCTCGGTATCGCCATCCCTGCCCATGACGAGCGCTCGTCCATCGCTGCGTGCGTGCGCGCCGCGTTGGACGCGGCCACGCACGCCCGTCTGAACGGCGAAGCATGTGTGGTGATGGTCGTGGCCGACGCGTGCAGCGACGACACGGCATTGATCCGCGCGATCCACCATCGCCTGGAGGCGGGTTCGGCCACGGGTCGGGTCGACGTCTGAATCGCAAGGTGGAGTGAGCCCCGTCGACTGGACCACTGGGGTCATCAGGCGCTGGGCCCATGGCAAGGGGCAGGCCGCGTCGGCATCGTGGGGTCTGGAACACCGCGTTCGCTGCGGGGCCTGGCGATTTCGGGTGAAATCCATGCACCGGTTGAATATCGACACGCACGGACCCAGATAGCTGGAGCCCGAAACCTCTGAAGGACCCCCATGCCCGACTATCGAAAAGACCCGGACGCCATTGCCAGGCTGAGCCCCGAGCAGTACCGCGTCACCCAGCAGAACGGCACCGAGCGCCCCGGCACCGGTGAATACCTGGACAACAAGGCGCCCGGCATCTACGTCGACGTGGTGTCGGGCGAGCCCCTGTTCGCGTCGTCGGACAAGTACGAGTCCGGCTGCGGCTGGCCCAGCTTCACCCGCCCGATCGAGCCGGCGCACGTCAGCGAACTGAAGGACGCCAGCCTCGGCATGGTTCGCACCGAAGTCAGGTCGGCGCAGGGCGACAGCCACCTGGGCCATGTGTTCCCGGACGGCCCCAAGGCGCAGGGTGGCTTGCGCTATTGCATCAACTCGGCCTCGTTGCGCTTCGTTCCCCGGGACCGCATGGCGCAAGAGGGCTACGAAGCCTATCTGGACCAAGTCAAGGAGATCTCATGAGTCAAGAACGCGCAGTGCTCGCCGGCGGCTGCTTCTGGGGCATGCAACAGCTTTTCAGGCGCTACGACGGCGTGCTTTCCACCCGCGTGGGCTATTCGGGCGGCGACGTGCCCAACGCCACCTACCGCAACCACGGCACCCACGCCGAGGCGATCGAGATCCTGTTCGACCCCGAGCGCATCAGCTTTCGCAAGCTGCTGGAGTTCTTCTTCCAGCTGCACGACCCGAGCACGAAGAACCGCCAGGGCAACGACGTGGGCCTGAGCTACCGCTCGGCGATCTACTACACCAGCGACGAGCAACGGCGCGTGGCGCTGGACACCATCGCCGACGTCGACGCCTCGGGCCTGTGGCCCGGCAAGGTGGTCACCGAGGTCGCTGCCGCAGGCGACTTCTGGCAGGCCGAGCCCGAGCATCAGGACTACCTGGAGCACCGGCCCGACGGCTACACCTGCCATTTCATCCGGCCTGGCTGGGTGCTGCCGGTGCGGGCAGACGCAGCCCGCTGACCTGTTGTGAACGAGGCTTGCGCCGGCCGCGTCGGGGCTTGACGCAACCGGCCGGCCCGGCGGTGCCGCAGCGCAGCGGCACGCCCGGCGACGCATTTCTTTTCGCCCCGCCGGAATAAGCCCCCGGCCGCGGTGTCTACCTCTGTGACGGCCCAGTGCCATCCACCAAGAGGACACCCATGCAGATGAAATTCAGACGCGGCGTGCTACGCCCCGGCGCACTGGCTGCCGGCACCGCGGCCATCGCCTGCGCCGCGGCGGCTCTTGCCGCGACACACATGCCGCCCGGCAGCCCAAGCGCGGCCGCGATGGCCGGGCTGATGGACATCTGCACCAGCCGCGACCCGGCCGAGGCCGGCTTCGCTGCGGAGAACGACGCCGCCATGACCAAGATGATGGCCGGCATGAACATCAAGCCCTCCGGCGACGTCGACCGCGACTTCGCCGACATGATGATCGCCCACCACCAGGGCGCGATCGACATGGCGCTGGCCGAGTTGCGCCATGGCGGCAACGAGCAGCTGCGCCGCATCGCCCAGGAAATCATCGTCGAGCAACAGCAGGAGATTGCCGCCATGCGCCTCGCGCTCGGCCAGCCGCTGCCGCCCTCGACCCCCGCGCCCACGCAGGCCGGTCGCATGTAGGCCTGCCGCCGTTCCCTCGGCTCACGCCCGTTCCCGCGCATATCAGGCATCAACCCACGCATCAACCCGCGCATCAACCCCCAGAGCGACACCATGAAAAAGCACCGCCTCTTCCACATCCTGGCCGCCACCGCGCTGGCCGCCACTGCCGCTTGCGCACAGGCCGGCCAGGCGCCGGGCGCAGCCGCCAATGCCGACGTTCCCATGAGCCACCGCGACCGGGTCTACACCGCCGAGCAGTTCTCCAACACGGTGTCGGTCACCGACCCGGTCGACAACAAGCTGCTCGGCGTGATTCGCCTGGGCGACCCGTCGCCCGGCAACTTCAGCCCCCTCTACAAGGGCCAGGTGCTGGTGCACGGCATGGGCTTCTCGCCGGACCACCGCACGCTGGCCGTGGTGTCGATCGGCTCGAACTCCGTCACCTTCATCGACACCGCGACCAACGCGGTCAAGCACACCACCTACGTCGGCCGCTCGCCGCACGAGGCCTTCTACACCCCCGACGGCAAGGAGGTGTGGGTCACGGTGCGCGGTGAAAACTACGTGTCGGTGCTCGACGCGGCCACCTTCGAGGAGAAGACACGCATCACCACGCCCGGCGGCCCCGGCATGCAGATCTTCTCGCCCGACGGCACGTACGGCTACGTGTGCTCGTCGTTCAACCCCGAGACGGTCGTGATCGACACCGCCACCAAGCAGACCGTGGGCCGCGTGAAGCAGGACAGCCCCTTCTGCCCCAACATCGCCGCCTCGCCCGACGGCAAGCAGGTGTGGATGACGCTCAAGGACGTGGGCCGCACGATGGTGTTCGACGCAAAGCCGCCGTTCGCGGTGATCAAGTCATTCGACACGGGCCCGATCACCAACCACGTGAATTTCGTCACCAACCGCAAGGGCAGCTTCGCCTACGTGACCATCGGCGGCCTGAACGTGGTCAAGGTGTTCCGCACCGACGACTTCTCGCAGGTCGCGACCATTCCCGTGGGCAAGCTGCCGCACGGCATCTGGCCTTCGGGCGACGGCAAGCGCGTCTACGTGGGCCTGGAGAACGCCGACGCGCTCGCGGCCATCGACACCGACAGCAACACCGTGGTCGCGACCGTGCCCGTGGGCCAGGCGCCCCAGGCCATCGCCTATGTGCCCAACGCCGTGCCGGTGGAAGCAGGCGACGGCCTGCAGGGCTTGCAGGCCCCCGGCTTGTCGGGCCAGGTCGCGCACCTTGCGCTGGTGACACCCGAGGCACGGAAAGCCTCGTCCACCGGCAATCCGCCGACCAGCGTTGCGCTGTTCGACCAGGGCCTGCTGCAGGTGCTGCAGGCCTCGGCCACGGGCCTCGTGCCCAGGCAGCCTTACGTGCTCGCGCTGTCGGACCAGCCGGACGGCAGCGGCACGCTGCAGCCGCTGGCGAATTTCATGACCAACCCCGCGGGCGCCGCGATCGTGAACGCCATCGGCCCGATCCGCCAGCAGATCCAGGGCGCTGCTCCCACGGACAGCAAGCGCTACCTGGTGATCGCGCCACAATCGGACGGCAAGCCCGGAACCCCGGTCCAGGTGCAGAGCCTGTAAGGCGCGGCGCCGTTGCACGCTGCGATGTCCGGAACATGAACGACCTGCTCCTTCTCGTCGAGCCGATGATCCCCGCACTGCGGCGCTACGCGCGCGCCTTGCTGCGCGATCGCGAATCGGCGGACGAACTGGTGCAGGACTGCCTGGAGCGCGTCATCAGCCGCTGGGGCCAGCGGCGCGAGGCCGAGGACACGCGCCAGTGGGTCTTTGCCATCCTGCACAACCTGGCGATGAACCGCTTGCGGCAGCAGTCGCGCCGCGGCCTGCACGTGGCCGTGGAAGACATCGACGAGGCCGAACTGAGCACTCCCGCGCAGCAGGAGCACCGCGTGACGCACCACGAGCTGATGCGCGCGCTCGACCTGCTGCACGAGGACCAGCGCGCGGTGCTGCTGCTCGTGGCGGTCGAAGACATGAGCTACGCGCAGGCCGCCGCGACGCTCGACATTCCCATCGGTACCGTCATGTCGCGGCTGGCGCGCGCACGCCAGCGCGTGCACCGCATGCTCGACGGCGTCGACCCGATGCCTTCGGCCGCGCCTTCCGACGCGCAAGCCCCGGCGCGCCCCAAACTGCGAGTACTCCAATGAACGGCGACCCCATGGACGCACGCCCCATCCTCGAAGAAGACCTGCACGCCTACGTCGATGACGCGCTCGATGCGCCGCGCCGCCGCGAGGTGCGCGAGTACCTGGCCCACCACCCCGAGGCGGCGCGCCAGGTCGAGGCCTACGCCGCGCACCGGCAGGACCTGCGGGCGGCCCTTGCACCCATCGCAGAGGAGCCGCTGCCGCCTTCGCTGAACCTGGCGCGGCTGGTGGAAACGCACGCGCAGCGCGAACGAGGCGACCGGCACGCGCCGCACCGCCGCTGGCCCTGGGGCATGGTCGCGGCCGTCGTGCTGGCACTCGGGCTGGGCACCGGCGCCGGATGGTCGTTGCGCGGCGGCGTGCCCACCGGCGGCGATGCCGGCATCGCCGCCCTGGCGCGCGAGGCCGCGCGCAGCTACGCCGTCTATGCGTCGGACACCGAGCGGCCCGTGGAGATGGGGCCGTCGCAGCGCACGGAACTGGTCGACTGGGTTTCCGCGCGGCTCGGGCGCAAGGTGGCGATTCCCGATCTGTCGGCCTCGGGCTACAACTTCATCGGCGGGCGCCTGGTCATGACGGCGCACGGCCCGGCCGGGCTTTTCATGTACGACGATGCCGGCGGCTCGCGGCTCGCGCTGACGGTCAGGCCGATGGAGGTCGACAAGGACACGCCGGTGATGCGGCCGATCGAAGGGCAAGGGCCGGTCGCCGGCTATGCCTGGGCCGACAAGGGGCTGGGCTACGGCGTGGTCGGCGCGCGCAAGGCCGAAGTGCTGCATCCGCTGGCGGACGAAATGCGCCGCCAGATCGGTGTGAGCCTCAGGAGCTAGCGAGGCACCGCAGCCGGTCGCCGGCAACCCCGACTTCACATCGCCGTCACACCGCCGCGAGCGGCATCGGCAGCCTCCGGTCGAGCAGCGTCTGCACGCCGCGCAGGGCGCTGTCCACGGCCGCCTCGCCCATCACCGTGTGCTGCAGCGCAAAGAAATGCAGGTCTCGGATGCCGATGGTCTTGAACACGGCCTCGAGGTACGGCGTCAGGAAGTCGGGTTGCCGCGCCCCTTCGCCCGTGTAGCCCCCGCCCGACGCCACGGCGATGTACACCGGCCGGTCCGCGAGCAGGCCCACCTTGCCTTCTGCCGAGAAGCCGAAGCTGCGGTGCGCGCGCAGCACATGGTCGATCCAGGCCTTCAGCACCGAGGGCACGGTGTAGTTGTGCATCGGCGTGCCGATGACGACCGCATCTGCCTCCTCGAGTTCGCGGATCAGCCGCTCCGACTGCGCCAGCGAGCCGGGCCGCTCGTACGCGTCGGGCCGCATCGGCCAGGAGCCCGCGAGCGTGTGGCCGTAGGTCTCGTCGATGTGCGCGAGGCCGAGGGCGCCGAAGTCGCGCCGCACGACCACCGCGTCGGGATCGCGCGCCAGCAGGCGCTCCACGATGCGCTGCGAGAAGTTGGCGCTGAACGACGCGTTGCCGCGCGGGCTGGCCGTGATGTGCAGGATGTTCTTCATTGCGCCGCACCTCCCAGCACCTTGCTGAAGCGCATCGCGCCGGTCAGCAGCCCCTGGCGGAAGTAGAAGCGCTGCGCCAGCGAGTTCGCCAGGCCGGTGTCGAGCACCAGCTTTGCGCAGCCGGCTTCCTCGGCGATGCGCGTGGTCGCTTCGATCAGGCGCGCGCCCCATTGGCCGCCGCGTTCGCGTTCGAGCGTGACAAGGTCGTCGAGGTACAGGAAGCGCCCGTAGACCAGGTTCTCCTGCAGCCGGTAGCCCGCGAGCGCGATCGCTTCATCGCCGCGCCACACGGCCAGCAGGCGGTAGCCGTCTTCGCGCATGCGGTGCACGCGCTCGGCCAGGTCGCGCGCATCGCGCAGGTGCGGCCGCAGCGCGTGCATGGCAGGCCAGCAGGCCTGCAGCTCGGCCTCGCTGTCGGCGTGCCGGATGGCGAAGCCCGGGGGCATCGCGCGGGTCGGGTTCATTCCGTGTCCTTCATCAGAGTGGGGTGCATGAAGGAATTCTGCGGACCGCGGCGCGCACGCGGTAGACCCAAGAATTGCAACGCGCAGTGGACCATGCGCGCGTTTGCGCAGCGCAAGGGCTGCGTCAGGCGCGCCGTTCGATCAGCCGCATCAGGCGTTCGCATGTCGCGCGGGCGCGGTCCTCGTGCAGGTTGGTCACGCCCAGCAGCAGGCCCGCGCGCTCGGGGCCGGGCACGGCGTACCACGGCGAGAGCGGCGTGGGCGACAGGTCGTGCGAGCGCGCCGCCTTCACCAGCGCCACGTCGTCGTGCAGCCCCGGCGGCAGCCGCAGCAGCACCGCGAGGCCCGCCCGGATGTAGGTGGCCGACATTGCGTCGAGCGCGGCGGTCAGCGCGTCGCGGCGCGACAGGTACAGGCGCTTCATGCGCCGCAGGTGCCGCAGGTAGTGGCCCTCGCGCATGAACTCGGCCAGCGCGCGTTGCGTGAGCGGTGAGGCCGCGGGCGACAGCACCGCGGCGGCGCGCGTGAAGCGCTGCACCTCGCCCGGCGGCACCACCAGGAAGCCGAGCCGCAGGGTCGGGCTGAGTGTCTTGCTGAACGAGCCGATGTGCAGCACGCGCGCGGCCGGGTCGCGTGCGCCCAGCGCGGGCACGGCGCGGCCCTGCAGCTGCAGCTCGCTGAGGTAGTCGTCCTCGACGATCCAGCCCTTCGAGCGCGCGGCCCAGCCGAGCAGTGCCAGGCGCCGCCGCGGCGACAGCGCCACGCCCAGCGGCGCCTGCTGTCCCGGCGTGACCAGCGCAAGCGCGGCCTGCGGCGCGCGGGCGATGCCGCAGGCCACGTCGAGCCCTTCGGTGTCGACCGGCACCGGCACCACCCCGATGCCCAGCAGGCCCAGCGCGCGGCGCGCCAGCGGGTAGCCCGGGTCTTCCACCCACGCCGCGCCGCCCGCCAAGCCGAGCGCGTGCACGGCCAGCGACAGCGCCCCGGCGTAGCCCGTGGTCACGAACACCTGCGACGGCTGGCACGCGAGGCCGCGTGCGATGGCCAGGTGCGCCGCGATCTCCGCGCGCAACGCGGGCAGCCCGCGCGGGTCGGGGTACACCTGCGGCGCGCTGGCCGCGGCGCGCACCGCGCGCGCCACCGTGCGCGACCACACCTGCGCGGGAAAGGCGTCGTGCGCGGGCACGCCCATCTGGAACACCGAGGCGGCCGAGGGGAAGGTCGCAAAGTCGTCTGCGATGGACCCTTCGCCCGGCGTGGACGGCACCTGCGCCGGCGGCGGCCGTTGCACGACGCGCGTGCCGGCCGCGCCGAGGGCGACGACCAGCCCTTCGTCGATCAGCCGTTCGTAGGCCAGGCGCACCGTGCCGCGCGCCACGCCGAGCTGTGCCGCGAAGTCGCGCCACGACGGCAGGCGCGCGCCCGGTGCCAGGCGCCCGTCGCGCATGGCGGCGCGCAGGCCCGTGCTGATCTGCACGGCGATAGGCTCGCGCGCGCCGCGCTGGATCGGGATTTGCAGGTCGGCCATGCGGGCGATGGTATCGGCGTGCGCCTCGGCGGCTGCGCGCGTCAGACCGGCTTCAGCGCCCGCCACGGTTGGCCCGGACGCTCGACCACGATGGCATCTCCCGCGCCGACGTGGCCACCATGCACCACCACGCCCATCACGCCGGCCCGCACGCTCACGGAGGCACCCGGGCGCCTGATGCGCATCTGCGCCAGCAGGCCGGCCTGGAACCGTTCGATGTAGACACAGGGGTTGCGCAGGCCGGTGAGCTCGACGACGGCCTCGTCGCCCAGCAGCAACCGGGTGCCTGTGGGCAGCACCGTCAGGTCGATGCCGCGCGTCGACACGTTCTCGCCCAGCTCGCCGGGATGCACCCGGAAGCCTTCGGCTTCGAGCGCGTCGAGCAGCTCGGCCTGGATCAGGTGAACCTGGCGCAGGTTGGGGCTCGCGGGGCGGCGGCTCTTGTCGTAGCGGTGCTGCACGGTCGCACCGCAATGCGCGTCGCCTTCCACGCCCAGCCCCTGCAGCAGCCGGATGCCCAGTTGCGCGGGCTTGCTGAACTTGTGCACCGGGCTCAGGTGCACGCTGGTGACGACCGGAAGTGAATTCATTCGCCCGGATTCTGCACCGCCGTGCTCGCGGAATGGACTACAGCACACCGCGCCGCTCGCCGACCTCGCGGGCGTTGCAAGCGGCGAACCATGGTGCTCAAACAACCCGAACAAACAGACCGGACCTTCATCCATTTTTTGCAAGGAATCACCATGACCCAAATCAAGAACCAAGCCGACCGCGACGACCTGCACCTGGACCCGATCACCGGCGAGCCGGGCGCGCACCCGGTGGGCACCGGTGCGGGCGCCACGGGCGGTGCCGTGGCCGGCGCGGCGGTGGGCGCCATCGGCGGCCCGGCCGGTGCGGTGGCAGGCATGCTCGTGGGCGCCGTTGTCGGCGGCCTGGGCGGCAAGGCCGTGGCGGAGCGCATCAACCCGACCGCGGAACACAGCCATTGGGAGGGTTCGTTCACCCGCGAGCCTTACTACGAACCCGGCCTGAGCTACGAGCACTACGCGCCGGCCTACGAACTCGGCTGGAGCCGCCGCGCCACGGCGGACGACGAGTTCGCCGCCGTCGAGCCCTCGCTTGCCCGCGAGTGGGAGGCGCGCCGCGGTGCGTCGTCGCTCTCATGGGAGCAGGCCCGCCCGGCCTCGCACGCCGCCTGGGAGCGGGCCGACAGGCTCTACATGCGTGAAGAAGACATGTCCTTCCCCGAAGGCGATCCGCTCTCCAACGACGACGTGGTCGACGTGCTGAACGACGTGCTCGAGAACACGCGCGACGGCGAAGCCGGATTCCGCACCTGTGCCGAAGAAGTCGAATCGGCGCGGCTGAAGGAAGTCTTCGCGACGCGCGCCGAGCAGTGCCGTGAAGCGGCCGCGCAGCTCTCGCAGGTGATCGTCACTTACGGCGGCAAGCCCGCCGAGGGCGGCACGGCTTCGGGTGCGCTGCACCGCGGCTGGGTGCATGTCAAGGGCGCCGTGGGCGCGAACAGCGAGCTGTCGATCCTGGAGGAATGCGAGCGCGGCGAAGACGCCGCCGTGGCGCGCTACCGCAAGGCCTTGAAGGCACAGCTGCCGCAGGGCGTGCGGCAGATCGTGCAGGCGCAGGCACAGGCGGCACAGCGCAACCACGACCAGATTCGTGACCTGCGCAATGCGGCGAGGGCGGCCCGCGCCTAAGCTGGCAGCGCTACGCGGGTGGTGCCGGCGCGGACCTCGTCCACCGTGACGGTCATTTCACCCATTTCCAGCGGGCCGTAGTTGGAGAGAAAGGCCACGTCCGCGGCATCGCGGCCGTAGGCCACCACGATGCGCCCGCCGCGCGGCCGGTCTTGCGTGGCGTCGAAGGTGTACCAGCGCCCGCCCACGAAGGCCTCGAACCACGCATGCATGTCCATGGGGTCGAGTTGGTAGAGGTAGCCCACCACCAGCCGCGCCGGAATGCGAAGCGCACGGCACAGGCCGATGGCGACGTGCGAGAAGTCGCGGCACACACCTGCGCCGTCGTTCAGGGTCTGCAGCGCATCGGTGGAGCCGTTGCTCACGCCGTACCTGTATTCGAGGTTGGCGTGGATCCAGCTTCGAATGGCCTCCACCTGCGCATAGCCCGGCGCCACGTTTCCGGCGATCTGCTGCGCGCGCTCGCCCATCTTGTCGGACGGGCAGTAGCGGCTCTGCAGCAGGTACTGCAGCGCGTCGAAGGGCAGGTCTTCCACCGGAACGGCCCCTGCGTCGGGCGCCACCGCGATGTCGGCTTCGGCCTCCATGATCATGTCGACCTCGATGCGCATCGCGCCCTGGGGGATCTTGAGGCGCTGGCACAGGTTGCCGTAGTTGTCGACGTACTCGGTGGTCGGCACCCAGGGGTGCAGCTCGTAGCGTTCGCTGACCATCCATTGCGCCTCGCCGCTGCGCGGACGAAGCATGGCGACCACGGGGCAGTCGGCGCTGGCGGTAACGGTCATCTTGCAGGTGAAGCCTCATGGCGATTCCTCCGGGAGTGATTTGTCAGGCATGCAAGGGCCGCGCCACCCGCCTGCGAATGCGTGTGGTGGCAGCCTAGATGGGGGATCGGTGTCGTCCTACCCGCTGCGGATTCTGGCCTTCGTACATTGCATTCACCGGAGCCGCAAAGGGTGGCTCCACAGATCAATCAACTACTGAGGGACTTCCCATGAAAAAACATCTTCTCGTTCTGGCCATCGCTTCCAGCTGCTTCGCGATGTCGGCCGCCAACGCCATGACCAAGGACGAATACAACGTCGCCAAGGAAAAGATCTCGGCCGACTACAAGGTCGCCAAGGCCAAGTGCGACACGCTGAAGGACAACGCCAAGGACGTGTGCGAGAAGGAAGCCAAGGGCACCGAGAACGTCGCCAAGGCCCAGCTCGAACAAGACTACAAACCCACCGCCGGCCACGCCAAGAAGGTCGCCGAAGAAACCGCCACCATGAACTACGAAGTGGCAAAGGAAAAGTGCGACGACCAGTCGGGCGATGCCAAGAGCGCTTGTGTGAACCAGGCCAAGGCCGACCACGACAAGGCCAAGGCCAGCATCAAGGCCATGAAGGGCTGAGTTGCATGAAAGGCTGAGTTACTTCAGCCTTTGAAGAGGGCGCCGCTGGCGCCCTTTTTTGCGCGCGTCATTTCAGTTTGCCGGCGTCCAGGCGATGCGCCAGGAAGAAGCGGAGCATCTCGCGGCTGGCATCGACGCCCTCGGGCTGTGTGTAGCTGCCTTGTGCGCTGCCGCCCGACCAGGCATGGCCCGCCGCGTGAAGGCGCCAGTGTTCGGCCTCGGCATGGCCCGCGTGCGGCGGGTAGTGCGTGCGCGTGAAGCGCCGGCCCGACGGTGAGTGGCCTTCGCCCACCTCGCCCGGTGTGGCACCGGCGACGAGGGCCAGCCCGTTGCTCGCATGCACCGTCGTGTCCGCATCGCCGTGAAAAACGATGGTGGGCGGAGTGGTCGTGTCTGCGGCGGTGCGCACGGGCGCCGGGCCGCTTCGCATCGCATTCAGCGCCGACATCATGTCGTGCGCCGCGCCGTGCGGCAGCCCCGAATGCACGCCCACGGCCGCGTAGATGTCCGGATAGCAGTGGCCCAGTACATCCGCCATGGCGCCGCCTGCCGACAGGCCCGCGACATAGAGTCGCGAGCGGTCTGCCTGTTGTTGCTCTGCGATGTGCAGGGTGAGTGCGGCAAGCAATGCGGGCTCGCCCTTGCCGCGCTGCTGGTGCTGGGGCTTGAACCAGTTCCAGCATTTCTGGCCGTGCGCGCGCTGCGGCTGCTCGGGGTAGAGCACGATCGCGCCGCTGTCGCGCGCGTGTTCGTTCATGCGCGTGCCCGCCGCGAAGTCCGCGGCGTTCTGGGTGCAGCCGTGCAGCATCAGCACCAGCGGGCGCGGCGTTGCGGGTTGCCCTGAAGCGACCGCAGGCACGAAGAGCATGTAGTCGACCGTGCGGCCCTGGTGCGCGAAGCTGCCGTGGGTCCACTGGTCGGCGTCTTGCGGCGTGAGCGGCGCAGCGCAGGAGGCCGCGGATGGAGGCGAGGGCGCGCCGCGTTCGCTTTCGATCACGCGCGCCTCGACGTCGATCACGTCGGCATCCGTGGCCGGTGCGCCCGGCGCTGCGGACTGCGCGTCGGCACCGCCGCCCCGCAACGCACGCTGGATTGCCTCGGTGGCTTCGGCCAGGCGGCCGTGGCGCGTGAGGTCGGCCGCCTCTTTCATCAAGCCCGAGAAAAGTGGATTCATTGAGTGGCCCAGGTGGTTGCCGGTTGACTAACGGATGCGTCCGGCCAGTGCGGCCTTGACGGCCGGTGACGCGTGAAGCGCCCCCAGCACGGTGAGCGACTCGATGGTCGCTTTCGCCAGCGCCGGGCTCACGTCGGGCGCGATGACTGCCAGGCCGAGCACGCGCACCTGCAGCGTCTCGCCCGCGGCGCGCACGGCCTCGAGGTCTGCAACGGAAAAGCTCTGCAGCCCCAGCACCAGCGTCTTGCGCGACACCGCCTGGCGCAGCACGTCGGCATGCGACGCCAGGTGGGTGCGAATGGCCGTGCGGATGAAGTCGGTGCGGTTCGAATAGAAGCCCTCGGCCACCATCAGGTCGATGTGGCCAAGGTCGACGAAGCCCATGTTGATGGTGATCTTCTCGGACTCGGGTGTCTTCAACGGCGCGGGTGCGGTCGGTGCGAGTGCGGCCGCGGCGGCTGGATGTTTATTGGCTGGCATGGGCCATCCTATCACCATCTGTATGGATGGTGATAGGATGGTTTTTGTAAAGACCGGTGCCTACCGGCTGGTGAATACCAGCACCGAGCGCCCGGTCGCGAGGTACTCCTCCTTCGTCGTGGCATCGTCCACGCCCAGCGCCGGGTCGGCCGTGTCGATCTTCAGCGTCCACGCGCCCGCAGGCGGGGCGGGCAGCACGAAGGGCACGGCGTCCTGCCAGCCGTTGAACACCAGCAGCACGCTGGCGTCGTGCGCCTTGACCGGAATGGCCGAAGCGGGCGCGCGGCCGTCCAGCAGCAGCGCGAACGAGCGGGTCTGCAGGTCTTCCCAGTGGGGCGCCTGCATTTCCTCGCCCGCCGGCGTGAACCAGGTCGAGTCCTTCACGCCGATGTCCTCGAAGAAGGCGCCGGCCAGGAAGCGGTTGCGCCGCAGCACCGGCAGCTCCTTGCGCAACGCGAGCAGCCGCGCCGAGAACGCGGCCAGCGCGCGCCCGGCTTCGCCCTCGGCCGTGGTCCAGTCGACCCACGAGATCTCGCTGTCCTGGCAGTAGGCGTTGTTGTTGCCCTGCTGCGTGCGGCCGAACTCGTCGCCCGCCAGCAGCATCGGCGTGCCCTGCGACAGCATCAGCGTGGCGAGCTGGTTGCGTTGCTGGCGCGCGCGCAGCGCGAGCACTTCCTCGTCGTCGGTCGGGCCTTCGACACCGCAGTTCCACGAGCGGTTGTCCGAATGGCCGTCGCGGTTGTCCTCACCGTTGGCCTCGTTGTGCTTCTCGTTGTAGCTCACCGTGTCGGCCAGCGTGAAGCCGTCGTGCGCGCTGATGAAGTTGACGCTGGCCCAAGGGCGGCGTCCGCGCTGGTTGAAGCGCTCGCCGCTCGCGGTCAGGCATTGCGCCAGCTTGCCGGCCATGCCTTCGTCGCCCTTCCAGTAGGCGCGCACCGTGTCGCGGAACTGGTCGTTCCACTCGGCCCAGCCCGGCGGAAAGCCGCCCACCTGGTAGCCGCCGGGGCCGATGTCCCACGGCTCGGCGATCAGCTTCACGCTGGAAAGCACCGGGTCCTGCCGGCAGCTCTTGAGGAAGCCGCCGCCTTCGTCGAAACCGTGCGGCTCGCGCGCCAGGATGGTCGCCAGGTCGAAGCGGAAGCCGTCCACGCGCATCTCCGTCACCCAGTAGCGCAGGCTGTCCATCACCATCTGCAGCACGCGAGGATGGCTCAGGTTCACCGTGTTGCCGGTGCCCGTGTCGTTGATGTAGTAGCGCGGACCCGGCCCGTCGCCACCGGGCATCAGGCGGTAGTAGCTGGCGTTGTCGATGCCCTTGAAGGAGATCGTCGGGCCGAGCTCGTTGCCCTCGGGCGTGTGGTTGTAGACCACGTCCAGGATCACCTCGAGCCCGTGCGCATGGAAGCGGTCGACCATGTGCTTGAACTCGTCGATGTGCGGCCCGTCCATGTAGCGCGGGTCGAGCGCGAAGAAGCCGATGGTGTCGTAGCCCCAGAAGTTGGTGAGGCCCTGCTCCAGCAGCGACGACTGGTTGAGGAACATCTGCACCGGCAGCAACTCCACGCTGGTCACGCCCAGCGCACGGATGGGCGCCAGCACCTCGTCGCGCGCCATGCCGGCGAAGGTGCCGCGGAACTGCTCGGGCACCTTCGGGTGCTTCATGGTGAAGCCGCGCACGTGGGTTTCGTAGAACACGGTTTCCTTCCATGGCACGCGCAGGGCGTCGGTCTGCGTCCACTCGAAGCGCGAATCGACCACCACGCACTTGGGCACGAAGGGCGCGCTGTCGCGCTCGTCAAAGCTCAGGTCGCCGTCTTCGTGGCCCACGGTGTAGCCGAACACCTCGGGGCCCCACTTCAGCTCGCCCATGTGCGCCTTGGCGTAGGGGTCGAGCAGCAGCTTGTGGTGGTTGAAGCGGTGGCCCTTCTCGGGCTCGTAGGGGCCGTGCACGCGCAGGCCGTAGCGCGCACCGGGCTGCAGGCCGGGCACGAAGCCGTGCCATATCTCGTCGGTGTACTCGGGCAGCGTGACGCAGCCGATCTGCGTGGTGCCGGCCTCGTCGAAGATGCAGACCTGGACCCGCGTGGCATGCGCCGAGAACACGGCGAAATTGACGCCGTCGCCCGTGAAGGTCGATCCGAGCGGGTGGGAGGTGCCTTCCAGCACTGTCAGGGGCTGCGGAACGGAAGATGTGTCTGCCATGGGTGTGGGGAGGGCGTGGGTGGTTTGCGGAAAAGGGCCTGCAAAGTTTCCACGCCGGCGCGGCCGCGCGCGGTAGTAATTGGCGCGGCCGCGCGTAGGCGGCGCGCCCATTCCGCGCCCGTGTGCATTGCTCGCAACCGTTTTGAAAGCGCGCCCGGTTACCCTGTGAAAGCGCCGGCGCGATGCCGGCTTTCTTGGACCAGGGAGTACAGCTTGTTCACGACAGTGATCTTGTGGGTGATCGCCATCGGTTGGCTGGTGGCCAACGGCATGTGGGCCCAGAAGCCCTCCCGCGCGTACGCGCGGCGGCGTACGGCGTGGGCCTGGGCGTTCGCCGGCGCATGTGCAGGCGCGTTGGCGGGGTGGGCGGTGGGCCGGCTTCCCGTCGCGGGCGCCGTCCTGGGTGGCGCGCTGGCGGGCCTGGTCGCCGGCCGGCTCACGAAAGGGCGCGCCGACGCGCCCTGAAACGCCTACTTGTCGTGGTGCAGGTAGCTCGCCTGCTTCGGCAGCAGCAGGCTCACCAGGAAGGCCACGGCCATCATGCCCGTCACGTACCAGTAGAAGTACGACTCGTGGCCGATCGACTTCAACCCCAGCGCCACGTATTCCGCGCTGCCGCCAAAGATGGCGTTGCCCACCGCATACGACAGGCCCACGCCCAGTGCGCGCACTTCGGGCGGGAACATCTCGGCCTTCACGATGCCGCTGATCGACGTGTAGAAGCTCACCACCGCCAGCGCCACCGTGATCAGCAAGCCTGCCATCAGCGGGCTGCCGACGTTTTGCAGGTTGCTGAGCACCGGCACCGTCATCAGCGCGCCCAGGGCGCCGAACAGCAGCATGTTGGTGCGGCGTCCGATGCGGTCGGACAGCGCGCCGAACAGCGGCTGCATGCACATGTAGATGAACAGGCACGCGGTCATGACGTTGCTGGCCGTCTTGATCGACATGCCGGCCGAGTTCACCAGGTACTTCTGCATGTAGGTGGTGAAGGTGTAGAAGATCAGCGAGCCGCCGGCGGTGTAGCCCAGCACCACCAGGAAGGCGCGCTTGTGATGCGTGAACAGTTCGCGCATGGTGCCCGCGCCCTTGGCGGCGCGGGTCTTGTTGCTGGCGGTCTCGGTGAGCGTGCGGCGCAGCATCAGCGCGACCACGGCCGCCAGGGCGCCCAGCACGAAGGGAATGCGCCAGCCCCAGCGCTTGAGCTCGGACTCGTCCAGCACCTGCTGCAGCACCACCACGACCACCACGGCCAGCAACTGGCCGCCGATGAGCGTGACGTACTGGAACGACGAGAAGAAGCCGCGCTGCCCGCGCATGGCGACCTCGCTCATGTAGGTGGCGGTGGTGCCGTACTCGCCGCCGACCGACAGGCCCTGCAGCAAGCGCGCGGCCAGCAGCAGCGCGGGCGCGGTGGCGCCGATCTGCGCGTAGGTGGGCAGGCAGGCAATGATCAGCGAGCCCACGCACATCATGGTGACCGAGACCACCATCGAGGTCTTGCGGCCCTTGCGGTCGGCCAGCCGGCCGAACAGCCAGCCGCCCACCGGGCGCATCAGGAAGCCGGCGGCGAACACGCCGGCCGTGTTCAGCAGCTGCACGGTCGGGTCGGACTTGGGGAAGAACGCCGGCGCGAAGTAGATGGCGCAGAAGGCGTAGACGTAGAAATCGAACCATTCGACCAGGTTGCCCGACGATGCGGCAAAGATGGCGAAGATGCGCTTGCGTTTTTCTTCGAAGGTATAGGGCGCGTTGGCGTCGGAAGTGTCCGCGCTGGCGCCGCCGGTGTTGGCGATGGTGGTCATGGGAGGAGTCCTTGTCGTCTCTGGCGGGGGTCTGCCACGGACCTTCCGGGGTCGCGTGGAGCCGTGCCGGCGAGTCTGTCGGGCAGAGGCCGCGCTGTCGTCCGTAGCTGCCCGCCGTGCGGCTACGTATCGGTACGCAAGGGTAAATACCTAGAAAGGCTTACCCGAGGTGCGCTTGGCGCAGGGCCGCGCTCCAATGAGAGGGCGGGGTGATTGCGTGAGTGCACAAAAAATTCAGCGGCTAAATTCCGGTGCGGCTCCGCAAGCTGCGGGCCCCTGTCTGAAACGGCAAGCATCTGCTTTGAGCCCAAGGGCCGTCATCACCTCACGCCAACCCGCGCAACACCAGCATGCAAAACAAACTCAGCAAACTCGCGGCAGAGTCCGCCGACAAAGGCCGTTGGGCGCTGGCCGCCGCGGCCACACGCGCCTCGACCAGCGACACGGTCGATGACCACATCAACGTGCTCGGCGCAATGCACGAAGTCGGGCTGCTGAAGAACAGCCTCGCACCATTCGCCAAGGTCTGGCGCGCCGACACAGCGGCTTTTGCCGCCGCCTGCGTGGCGCGACTCGACAAGGGAGATGCGGACTACTGGGCACTTGCGGCACTGCTCGGCCTGAACGTTGCCGACGTCGCGCCGGTGTTGATCGGGGCGGGCTTCGAGCTGCTGGCCGTCACGCGTGTTCCGGCATTCAAGGACCCCGAGCTGCACGTCGCAACGCTCGCCCGCCGTCAGGCGGTCAGCCCCGAAGTGCTGACATCGCCCATCGACCTGGGCTGGAACGCCAAGACGGGTGAACTGCTGGACGTGAGCCGCTGGCGAGCCATCGTTCTGGAGGAATGCACAGGCGTGGCGCCGCAACTGAGCGGCAGCGGCTTCGGCAGTTACTACATGCGGGCCAAGCTGCCGTTCGGTTGCTGGCGGTTGCTTCACGACAAGTTCTCGCTCGACGCAGATGCGGCGGTGCCGCCCGATGCAACGCTCTGGAAGAAGAGCAAAGGCGGGCTGTAGCGTCGGCCACCAGCAGCCCCTCACCCTTCACCAGGAAATCAGCGGCGACCGGCGCAGCCAGGCGTCGCCGTTCACCTGGTCCAGAACGAAGCTTGCCGCGTCCGCCCTCGCGATGGTCCCGCCGTGGAAGCCGGAGAGGTCCGTGAGGGCGCGAACCGCGGGCCCCGAGGCCTTGTCGTTGAGCACCGAAGGCCGCACCAGCACCCAGTCGAGCCCGCTGTTCCTGACGAGCGCTTCCTGCCGGTTCTTGTCGGCGTAGACCTTGCGCAGCAGGGCCGGAAAAATCAGCCGGTCGAAGAAGAAGCCGCCGTGCCCGGCGCTGTCGCCAGCCCCCATGCCGGTGATGCAAACCAGCCGCTGCACGCCTTCCGCCCGCATCGCACCGACGAGTGCACGCGTTGCAGTGGACAGCGCGGTCACCTCCCGGAAAGGGCTGGCCGGCGTGCCCAACGCGCTGATCACGGCGTCCATGCCCCCGAGGGCCTTGCGCAACGCACGTTCGTCACTGGCGTCGCCGACGGTGATCGTCGCACCCTCCAGGCCGCTCGCCTTTTCGGGCGAGCGCACCAGTGCGTGCACGTCGTGCCCGCGTGCAAGCGCCTGCTCGACGATGAGCCGGCCCGTGCCGCCAGTGGCGCCGAGAACCAGGACTTTCTTGCGGGTCGGCACGGCGAACGTGGCAGTGGTGTCTGAATTGATCATGAGGGGCTCCTTTTCGTTGACGTTGACGTTGCCGGGCCCGTCGCTCAGGCCGAGGCGCCAGCCTCGAAGGCGAAGTCGCGGTACGAGCGCAATGGGCGTCCCAGCAGCGTCGCCAGGCGCTGCACGTCGCCGGCCTCCGGGGTCATTCCGTCCGACAGGAAGCGTTCGCTCATGAGGCGCATGTCGTAGGCCATCCAGCCTGGCATGAAGTTCAGGAGGTTCTTCTCGAAGCCGACGGTGTCGTCGCCGCCGTAGGCAATCGGGCGACCCGCCACGGCCGACCAGATGCCGGCGACGTCGGCGCCCGTCAGCGTGTCGGGACCGACCAGGTTGATGCGCTTGAGCGGCAGCGTCTGCGATGCGTCGCGCGCCAGCAGTTCGATGGCGGCGATCTCCGCGAGGTCGCGCGTGTCGATCATCGCGAGCCCCTTGGCGCCGATGGGCATCGGATAGACGCCGTGGCCGAGCACCGCATCCTTGATCGTGAGGTCGTTCTGCATGAAGTAGGCCGGCCGCAGGATGGTGGCGCCGAAGCCCATCTGCTCGAGCATGCGCTCCACCCCGAACTTGCCCGCGAAGTGGGGAACGTTCACATACCTGTCGCTGTGGATCACCGACAGGTAGACGACGCGCTCGACCCCTGCGTCGCGCGCCACGTTGAGCGTGACCAGGGCCTGGGTGAACTCGTCCGGCACGACGCCGTTGAGCAGGAACAGGGTGGAGACCCCGGCCATGGCGCGGCGCAACGCCGCCACGTCGAGCAGGTCGCCCTGCACGACCTCGACGCTTTCGGGGAAGGTGGCCTTGGACGGATCGCGCACCAGTGCGCGCACGGCGGCGCCGCGGTCGACGAGTTGCTGGACGACCTGGCGGCCGATGTTGCCGCTGGCGCCCGTGATGAGGATGGTCATGGAATTGCTCCGGTTCGTTGAAGGAGCCTCGATCTTCAAAGTTCCAGGGCCGGGCCGATAGACCCTATATTTGGACACCTCGTCTCACTGGTGGAACACATGGACTTCCTCGCCCTCACCGACTTCAACCTCGTGGCGCGTCACGGCGGCTTTGGGCGCGCTGCCCGGGAATCCGGGCGGCCGAAGGCGACGCTGTCGCGCCGGGTGGCCGACCTGGAACGCGGGCTCGACCTGCGCCTGTTCGAGCGGGGCGCGCGCACCCTGAAGCTCACCGAGGAGGGGCGCGCCCTCTACGAGCGGACCTCGGTGCTGCTGACCGAAATCGACGAGACCGCGGCGGCGATCGCATCTGGCGGCGGTGCCCCGCGCGGCAGCCTGAGGGTGAGTGCGCCCCTGCTCTTCTCGCAAGCCGCGATGGGCAAGCTCGCCGCCCGATTCGCCCTGCAGTACGGCGACGTCCGGCTCGAGGTCACCACCGAGGACCGGCCGGTCGACATGGTGGAAGAGGGTTATGACGTGGTGATCCGCGTGAACCCCGACCCCGATGCGCGGCTGGTCGGGCGGATCTTCCTGAGGGACCGGCTCGTGGTGGTGGCGAGCCCCGGACTCGGGTGGCCGACGGGCACCGAGCCTGCCCCGGCCGTGGTGCGTGGCGGCAGCGGGGCGGGGGAACAGCGCTCGACATGGGAGATGACCGGTCCGTCCGGCACGAAACGCATCGAGGTGGAACCCGTGCTGCGCCTGTCCTCGTTGTTCATGGTGCGCGACGCCGTCAGGGCAGGCGTCGGGGCGGCGCGACTGCCGTTGTCGCTGGTCACTCACGACCTGGCCGCAGGGCGTCTGGTGCACTGGGGCGATGTCGACGGACCTGAGATTGCGCTGTGGGCGCTGTATCCGTCGCGCAGGCTGCTGAGCACCCGCGTTTCAGTGTTCCTGGACTTCCTGAAAGAGGCCTTTCCCACCGGATCGCCCGACGAGCTGGCAGCGTTCGTCGATTGAAAGCCATGCGGCGATGGCCCGCAGGGCCTGCCCCCGCCTACAGGCCGGCACACACATGGCTCACGACCGGAGATGCGCCAGCAGCGCCTGCTTGCGGCTCGGGTTGCAGGTCGACGCGGAAGATGCAGGAATACGGTGGCCACAGATTGGCGCGTTGACTCGAGCACTGCAGCGCCGTGGTCCCGCCCGACGCGGCGCCTGGGGCGGGGCTGCAGGTGTAGCCCTGCGAAGCCAATGTCCGGGCCAGCTTGTCGGCCGGCTCTCCCTTCGCTGCCGCCAGGACGGCATCGAGCCTTTGACCCTCCCGCACCTCGACAGAGGCACACCCGCTGGTCATCGACAGCATCGCGAGACAGGTCAGCGCGGATCCAATGAGCGAGCGGGTTGCTGGGGTGTTTTCCGTGGGCATGGGTTCAGGTGTGCGAATGGAAGGGGTCGAGCGCTCAAAGGCCATGCTCCCGCAGGAACCGGTCCAGCTGATGGCTGTTCGACAGCCCCAGCTTGCCGAACACATGCGCCCGATGGGTTTCCACCGTGCGCTGCTCCAGCGGCGCGAGCTCCAGGGCGATCTGCTTGTTGGGCTTGCCCTCGGCCACCAGCCGCGCCACCTGCATCTCGCGCGGGGTGAGCTTGCTCCACAGGGCCTGCGCGGCCTGTCGGGCCTGGCGGCGCACCGCAATGTCTCCGGCCTGCTGCAGGGCCCGGGCAATGCTGTCGAGCAGGCGCTCGTCGTTGCAGGGCTTCTCCAGCCAGCCGAAGGCGCCGTTCTGCACGGCCTCCACGGCCATGGGGATGTCGCCGTGCCCCGAAAGAAAGATGACGACCAGCGGGCTGTCCTGCGCGCGCAGCGCGTCGAACACCTGCAGGCCGCTCACGCCTTCCATGCGCAGGTCGAGCACGACGCAGCCGGCGCGCTGCAGGTCGGCGCCCGCCAGAAAGGCCTCGCCCGACGCAAAGGTCTGCACCGCGTAGCCGCGCGACAGCAGCAGCAGGCCGAGCGAGCGGCGCACGGCCTCGTCGTCGTCCACCACGCAGAGGTTGTTGGCCAGGGGAGCGATGGCATGGGCTGCGGTCATGGCGGTGAGATCTCCAGCGCAAGGGTGAATACGGTACCGCCGCCGGGCCGGTCGGCAAAGGACAGCCGGCCCCGGTGGGCCTCCACGATGGTGCGGCAGATGTTCAGGCCCAGCCCCAGCCCGCCGGCCTTGGTGGTGAAGAAGGGCGCGAACACCTGCTCGGCCAGCGCGGCGTCGATGCCGGGCCCATGGTCGGCCACGCGGATGTGCACGCGGCCGTCGAGCAGCTCGGCGTCGATTTCCACCACACGCTGCTCGGGTGGCGTGGCCTGCATGGCCTGCAGGCTGTTGGAGACCAGGTTGAGCAGCACCTGCTCCAGCAGCACGCGGTCGCCGCGCACCGGGGGCAGGCTCGGGGGCATGTGCACCTCGGCACGCGCCTGGCGCTGGCGCATTTCGCCCTGCAGCAGCGCCAGCGCGTTGGCCACCAGCGCGCTCACCGCGCAGTCTTCGGTGCCCACCGTGCGCTGGCGCACGAAGCCGCGAATGCGCCGCACGATCTCGGCGCTGCGCTGGGCCTGCGCCATGGTCTCGTCCAGGCTGCTCACCAGCAGTTGCTGGTTGCCCTGCTCCGCGAAAGCCTTGGCCGCGCTCGCGAAATTGCTCAGCGCCATCAGCGGCTGGTTCAGTTCGTGGGCCAGGGTGGAAGCCATCTCGCCCAGGCTGGCCAGGCGCTGCGCGTGCTGCAGCTGTTCGTCGTTCTGGCGCTGGCGCAACTCGGCGCGCTTCTGCTCGGTGATGTCGACCACCGAGCTCATCCAGCCGCTGTGCGCGCCGCCGGCGTCGATCAGCGGCGCGGTGTAGACCATGGTGATCACCTCGTGCCCGTCGCGGTGCCGCAGGCGCGACTCGAAGCCCGAGCGCGCGGGCTGGCCGCTCATCATGGCGTCGTAGTGCTGCCAGTGCTGCGTGACGTCGTTCGGATGCCAGTAGGGGTAGGGCGGCAGCTTGCCGAGCAGCTCGTCGGCGCCGTAGCCGGTCATGTCGCAGAAGGCCGGGTTGACGTAGGTGATGCGGCCTTCGCGGTCGCGCGCGCGCATGCCGACCAGCAGCGAGTCTTCCATCGCCTTGCGGAAGGCGTGCGCCTCGTCCAGCGCGTGGGTGCGCTCGCGCACGCGCAGCTCCAGGTCGCGCCGCGCATCGCGCTGCTCGGCGAAACGGCGCTCGCGCAACTGCCAGTACAGCCCGCCCAGCAGCAGCACGCCGGCGCACAGCAGGCCGAGCATCCAGGCGCGCTCGCGGGCACGGGTGACCTCGGCGTGGTCGGCCATCACCGTGAGCGTCCAGCCCAGGTCGGGAAGGGGCTCGTCGACGGCCAGGAAGCGGCGCGGCTTGCCGGCGATGTCGGTGCGCACCAGGTAGCCGGGCTGGTCGTCGCTGCGCTCCACTTTCCACGGCAGCGGCGCAAAGCTGGTGCGCCCGCCGTATTGCTGGTCGCGCCGCATGCGGTCGAGTTCGCCCGGCGCAATGTCGCGCGTGGTCTGGTACAGCCACGAGGGCACCGAGCTCAGGAACACCACGCCGCGCGCGTCGGTCAGCAGGATCGGGTCGCGCACGAAGGCCCAGGCCTCCTGCAGCTGGCGCAGGCTGACCTTGACGGTGACCACCCCCAGCACCTCGCTGCCGCCCGCGCGCACCGGCGCCGAGATGAACAGCCCCGGCTCGCCCGTGGTCTGGCCCACGCCGTAGAACATGCCGCCGCGCCCCGCGCGCGCGTCGATGAAGTAGGGCCGGTTGGCATACGACTCGCCCACGAAGCTCTGCGGCGTGGCCCAGTTGCTGGCCGCGAGCGTCGTGCCGTTCAGGTCGCTGAGGTACAGCGCGTCGGAGCCCGCCTGGCGGTTCACCTCCTCGATGTAGAGGTTGGCGCGCTGCTGCACGGCGGCGTCCCGCGGGTAGGCCAGTGCGGCCAGCACTTCGGGGTGCAGGCCGGTGGTGAACGGCAGGTAGTTGTACTTGCCGGCCGAGTCGCGCAGGCCCAGCACATGGACTTCCATGGCGCGGCGGATCGAGTCGGCCTGGAAGCTGGCTTCGCGCATGCCGGCCCATTGGGCGGCCAGGCCGATCAGCAGCAGGGCCAGCGCGAGGGCTGCGGCCCAGCTTGCCAGCGCGCGGCGGCGCATGCGCGGGCGCGGAACGATTAGCGGTTCTGGCGAAGTGGGCGGCATGGGGAAGGGAGGCCGACCGGCGCGGCGAGCAGGGATTTTGCCCTGCGGCCGGCGCCGCGCCGCGTGACCGCCGCCCATGGGCTGTCAGGCATACGCCACCCAGCCGCGGAAGGCCAGGCCTGCGTAGAACAGTTGAGCCTGGCCGAAGCCGGCCTCCGCGAGCAGCGCCTCTTCATCGTCGGGGCCGATCACCGGCAGTCTTTCGCCGATCGCGGTCGCCGCGTTGCGAGCAGCTTGCGCATCGACACCGGACGACATGGCGAACGCCGCGTAACGCGAAAGCCACAGCGCGCGTTCCGCCGGCGCCTGCGGGAAGCTCATGTGGGCCATGACGAAAGGCGCCCCCGGTTTCAGGCGCCGGCGGATCTGCGTCAATGTGCGCCTGCGCTCGTCGACCGCAATGAAGTGCATCGTCAGCAGGCAGGTCGCCGCATCGAACGGGCCGGCGGGCGCGGTGTCTACGTAGCCGTGGTGAAGCTGGGCGCGTTCCATCAGCGGTCCGAGCGCTTCTTGCGCCAGGTCGAGCATCGACTTCGCCGGATCGACACCGACGAAGCGCCATTGCGGGTAGGCCTGCGCGAAAGCCTTCAGCTCTACACCGCCGCCCGCGCCGACGACCAGCACATCGGCGTGCGCCGGTGCGCGCTCGGCCAATAGGAGGGTCGCCATCTTCTGCAGGTCGGACCAGCCCGGCACCAGTCGGCGGGTCTTGTCGGGTTAGCTGGACACCGCTTGCGAATCATTGAAGTGGCTTTGCGTGTCGATGGCTGGTGCGGTCATGCGGGCAGTTTAGGGCGGCTTCGCACAGCGGCGGCATCGGCACCGGGGCCTTTGCGCACGCGATGTACGGGGCTACAGTCGCCACAGCAAGCCTGTCACCGGGCATTTGTGCCGCAAGGCAGCCGACGCGCATGGAGGTCGATCATGGAAGAGCAGAACATCCGGATGGCTGTCGAGCGGCATTGGCTGGCTTCCGCCGCGGGCGACCAGGTGGCCGA
This sequence comes from Variovorax sp. AC103, assembly GCF_979254005.1. Taxonomy (NCBI): domain Bacteria; kingdom Pseudomonadati; phylum Pseudomonadota; class Betaproteobacteria; order Burkholderiales; family Comamonadaceae; genus Variovorax; species Variovorax sp. AC103. The sequence continues at coordinate 67,112 of NZ_CEEDFC010000026.1, forward strand.
GCATGAGATCTATCACGACGATGCGGTGTGCATGTATCCGCAGTCGGGCGAGGTCATCCACGGTCGCCACAACCTGCAGGCGCTTCGCAGCCATCACCCCGGCAAGCCCTCGGGCTTCACGGTTCGCCGGATCGCGGGGGAGGGCAGCTTGTGGATCACGGAGTACACGATCGACTACGGCGGCAAGCGCGCGTACACCGTGAGCATCATGGAGTTCCGAGGCATCAAGGTGGCGCGCGAGACGCAATACTTCGCAGACCCCTTCGATGCCCCCGCCTGGCGCGCGCAGTGGGTCGAGAGAGCGTGATCTGCTGCCTCCCGCGCCCGCCGCGTCAGTCCAGCATCGGCACCAGGTCCGGGTCCCCCTTGGCCATCGCACGGCGGTACGCCGGCCGCTCGCCGATGCGCTGCAGGTAGGCGCGGATGTTCGGATAAGGCGACAGGTCGATCGGCTGGAACAGCCGCATCGTGGTGAACGAGAACACGCTCATGATGTCGGCCGCGGTGAACTCGCTGCCCGCGAGCCAGGTGGCTTCGCCCAGCCGTGCCTCCACGAGCGCCAGCACCCGGTCGAGCCTGCCCTGCACCGACACCAGCACCGGATGGTCCGTGGCAAGCTTCGCCCGGCTCATCATCATGAGGCGACCGATGGCCGGTTGCAGGTTGCCGTTGGAAAAATGGAACCAGTAGAGAAAGGCGGCGTAGTCCGGATGTTCCGGCCCGGGCTTGAGGCGGCCGCCTCCATGCTTGACGATGATGTACTCGACGATGGCGGCCGACTCGGCCAGCAGCACGTCGCCGTCTTCGATCACCGGCGCCGCGCCCAGCGGATGCAGCGCCTTGAACTCGGGCGGCGAGAGCACGGTCACTGGATCGCGTGTGTAGTGCCGAAGCTCGTACGGAATGTCCAACTCTTCGCAGAGCCAGACGACGCGTTCGGATTGGGAGTGGCCGAGGTGGTGGATTTTGAGCATGGGGTGCGGGTGAAATGCCTTGCTAGAGCTCAGGATTGTCTTCGGAGCCCTCGCCAGCATCCACGGGGGCGCGTGCTGTGGCGGTGTCCGCGACGGGCGGTGTGATGTTCCGCGATTTTTCGTCCTGTTCACGCAGCCATTCTTCGGGCGTGGGCTGCTGCGTGCCCTCCTGCTTCGACAAGCCTTGAATGAGTTCGATGAGGTGGCGCCGGTCTTTCATGCAACCGGTTGTAGGGGAACGCCGGCGCACTGCCTGTAGGCGAGGGCCACGTCCTGTCGGGTCACATGGCCCGTGGCGGCGACGAATCCAAGGGCCTGGAGCGAACTGCTGCTCCTCCGATGTCGGGCTGCTCGGCCGCCAGGGCGCGTGGCCTATCGGCGGCCGGTGCGCACTTCCTTGGCGCGTTGTTGCTGCACCGTCTTCAGAAAAGCCAGTCTTTCGCTGCAATCGGCACTCGTGGCGACGAGCTGCAAGGGGTTGCGCCGCCGCGCCTCTATTTGCTTTTCTGCCGCCCCGGCGTCCTGGAGACCCTCTACGAGCCCGCCGGCGACAGCCGCCTTCGACTGCTTGAAGAACTGCTTTTCGAAGGCCGGGGTGCCGCATCGGGCCGCAATCACGCGGTAGTCGGCCTCGCGCTGCAGTGCCGCGTCGATGCCATCGCGGCCCGGATCGGCACGGCATGGCTGCGAAGTCAAACCAGCGGCCAACAGCAAGGCCGGGAGCGCGCCTCTCGAAATGAGCAGCAACAGTCCGGCGTGGACTTGCGGGTTGGGCACGAAACTCTCCTGGATTCGCCATGCTCATGGCGCACGACCTCTTGAGTCAGGCTCTGACTCTGCGCCTCGGACATGCGGCGCGCCATCGGTATTCGCCGCAGTTGTATGCCGGAACGCGGGGCCCTGCCGTAGGCGAGCCGCCCGATGCGCGGGAGAAAGCGCCGCGTGCTGGTGGGCGCCAGGCAGCAGCCCGGTCAGCGAGCCGCTTGCCGCTGGTCCAGCACGTGCCGCAACGCGGCCTCCAGCGTGGGCCAGTTCGAAAAAAGATAGATCTTTTCTTGCGGATCGAAGCGGGCGCCGAATTCGACCAGCGTTGCCGAGAAGCTGGCGGCACTGCCCAGGAGTGCGGGGTGCGCGGCACCGGAGGGCGGCGCGTAGACGCCGACGGTGCAGCCAAGGCTCGCCGCCATGGACTGCACTCGCTCGGAATTGCTGGGAGGAGGGGAAAGCATGCCTGCATTTTCACGGCGCGCGCCGACGTGCGCGCCGCTCATGCTCAAACAGCGCTGATGTTCTTGTCCTTCGCGACTTTGGTCCAGCGCGCGGCGTCCGCGGACAGCCGCTTGCGCATGGCCTCGGCGGGCTGGTACCCGGCAATGGCGCCGGCGTGGACCAGCTTGTCCTGCACGTCCTTGTCCTTGGCAAGAATGTCGGCGAGCTCCTTGTTGATGCGGGCCACCACGGCGGCGGGCGTGCCCAGCGGTGCGATGAGACCGCCCCACGAATCGAAGTCGAACTTGGGGAAGCCCTGGGCCGACACCGTCTTCACGCCCGGCAGCAGCACGTTGCCGCGCGGCGAGCTGACGGCAATGGCGCGCAGCTTGCCGGACTTGATGTGCGGCAGGGCGGCCACCACGTCCGCGAACATCACGCCGAGCTGGCCGCCCAGCAGGTCGGTCACCGCCGGCGCGCTGCCGCGGTAGGGCACGTGCTGCATGTCGAAACCGCCCAGGTCCTTCAGCTGCTCCATGGCCAGGTGGCCGAAGCTGCCCGCACCCGAACTGGTGTAGTTCAGCGGCGTCTTCGCGGCCTTGGCATGGGCGATGAGGCTTTGCAGTGAATCGACGCCTGGCATCAGCGTCGGGTTGACGACGATGGCCATGGGCAGGTCGTACACGGTGGCGACGCACATGAAGTCTTTCTCCACGTCGTAGGCGCCGTTCTTGTACAGCAGCGGGGCCAGCAGCGCCGGCATGCCGAACATCGACAGCGTGTTGCCGTCGGCCGGCGACTTGATGAACTGGGCGGTGCCGATGGAGCCGGACGCACCCGGGCGGTTGTCGACCATGATCGACGTGCCCAGGCGTTCGCCGAGCTTCTGCGACGTGATGCGCGCGGCGGTGTCGGTCGGGCCGCCGGCGGGGAAGGCCACGACCATCTTGACGATCTTGGCCGGCCATGCGGCGTCGGCGGCGAAGGCCGGCAGGCCGAGCGTGGAGAGTGCGCCGGCGGCGCCTGTGGCCAGCAGATGCCGGCGAGTGATGTGAGCTTGGTTCATGTCTGACTCGTTGAAGGATGAATTCGTTTTTCGTCGGCGATTCAGATCGCCTGCTGCGCCCGTGCCGCGGCGATGGCCTGCTCGTCCATGGCCAGCACCTCGCGCAGTACCTCGTCCGTGTGCTCCCCCAGGTGCGGAGGAGGCCGGCGCACCGGCGTGCGCTCGCCGTCCATCACGTAGGGGGGCGCCAGCACGGTTTGCTGCCCTGCCTGCGAATCGTCGAAGTGGTGCAGCAGCTTGGCCTGGCTGGTCCGCTGCGATGTCAGCGCCTCGTACATGCCGAGCACTTCGCCGCAGGGGATGCCGGCTTCGGTGAGTCTGGCCAGCAGGTCGTGGCGGCTGAACCCGCGCAAGGCTTCCCGCACCAGGGGCAGAAGGATCTCGCGGTTGGCCGAGCGGTCGGTGTTGGTGGCGAAGCGCGGGTCGGCGGCCCATTCGGGGTGGCCGACGACCTGCTGGCAGAAGCGCACGAACTGGCCGTTGTTGCCCACGGTGATGACCACCGGGCCGTCCGCGGCATCGAAGACGCCGTAGGGAACGATCGAAGGATGCGCGTTGCCGAACTTGGGCGGATCGCCGGCCTTCAGCAGGGCCTCCATGCCGTAGTACGAGGTGATCATCAGGCCGCAGTCGTACAACGCCATCTGCACATGGCGCCCGCGTCCGGTGGTGTGGCGCTCGTACAGCGCGGCGAGGATGGCCTGGCCCGCGTACATGCCGGTGAACATGTCGACGGCCGCCACGCCGAACTTCAGCGGGCCCTGGCCCGCCTCGCCGTTCATGGCCATGATGCCGGCCTCGCCCTGCACCAGCAGGTCGTAGCCGGGGCGCTGCGCCTCCGACGTGCTTCGCGCATAGCCGGAGATGGAGCAATAGACCAGGCGGGGGTTCGATGCGCTCAGCTGCCGGTAGCCCAGGCCCAGCTTGTCGGCGCCGCCGACCTTGAAGTTCTCGATGACCACGTCCGATTTCTCGGCGAGTTGGCGCGCGATCTGCACCCCGGCGGGGGACTGCAGGTCGATGGTGACGGATCGCTTGTTGCGGTTCGCGCTGTTGAAGTACGAGGTGTTCTTCGCGCCCACGCGCACGCCCCAGTCGCGCGTGTCGTCGCCGCGGCTGGGGTGCTCGACCTTGATGACGTCAGCGCCCAGGTCGGCCAGCGCCATGGCGCACATCGGGCCCGCGAGCACGCGGGACAGGTCGAGAACACGAAGGCCAGCCAGGGGCTGGACAGGGGTGGCTTGGGGCATGGGGGCGAGCGAACGGGCGAAAGACGAGCGAAGAAGGACAGCGGTCGCAAGAAGAGCTTGCGATGCGTTCGGACGGGGGCCGGGGATGCGCGATTATTCGTCCGCAGGAGGGAATTGACAATCGTGCGACATTTATGACGTTTGTGTAAATCTGGAATTGACAATGGATGTTCAAGCCCTGGGCCTGCTGGTCGACATCATCGAGGCGGGCAACCTGAGCAAGGCGGCGGCCATGCTCGGCATGAGCCGGGCCAACGTGAGCCAGCGGATCAACCGCTTCGAGCGTGAACTCGGCGCGCAGCTGCTGAGGCGCACCACGCGCCAGCTGGAGCCCACCGAGCTGGGCATGAAGCTCTACGCGCACGGTCGCGCCGTGCGTCACGAGGTGAAGGCCGCGGCCGAAGCCGTGAGCAGCCTCGGCAAGGGCTTGCAGGGAATGATTCGGCTCAGCGTGCCCAGCGGCTACGGTCAGTTGCGCATGTCGGGCTGGCTGGCGGAGTTCATGGAGCGGCATCCGGAGATCACGCTGCACGTGATCTTCGACAACGACATCGAGGAGCTGGTGAAGGGCTCGGTCGATTTCGCGGTGCGCGTCATGGCCGAGCCGCCGGCGCACCTGGTTGCCAGAGAACTGGGGCGCGTGCGCTACGTGGCCTGCGCGACCGCGTCGTTCATCGCGCGGCACGGAATGCCGACGAGCCTGGAAGCGCTGAAGCAGCTGCCGCTGATCACCTCGCCGCAAACCGGCGAGCGCCTGAGCATGGCGGGGGTGCAGGCGGGCGGGCACCGGTCATTGCGGACACGGCCCCGGCTGATTTCCGCCAACTTTCACTTTCTCTGCGATGCGGTCGTGCAAGGGCTGGGCGTCGGGCTGGTGCCCGACTACATGGTGCAGGCGCCCATCGAAAGAGGAGAGATGCAACGCCTGGCGCTGAAGGAGGGCGACCTCGACTTCTTGTCGACGCGGAAATTCCTGCTCTACGTTCCGAGCCGCTACCAGACGCAGGCCGTGCGCACCCTGATCGATTTTCTCGTCGAGAAGGAACACCCATAGGCCCGCGATGCCTGTCTTCAGGCGGTGTGCGCGGGTCCTTCGACGAACACGTCGGAATGGAAGTCGCGCGCTTCGAGCCCGCGATGCCGCAGCGCTGCGTCCCGCACGGCATTCACCATGGCTGGCGATCCGCAGCAGTACAGCTCGTGCCCGCGCAGGTCGGGGCATGCGGCCAGCAGGGCTTCGTCGGCGCGGCCTGCAAAGTCGTCGGTGCCGGCTGCGCCGTCGGCGCTCAGCGCCGAGATGAAGCGCATCCGCGGCCATTGCTTCTGCCAGCGCGCGACCGCGGGCCGCAGGTAGATGCCGTCGGCCTGCCGCGCCGCCCAGATCAGGGTGACGGGCCGGTCGATGCGGCGCTTGAGCATGTCGTCGAGGATGGACTTCACCGGCGCGAAACCGGTGCCGCCCGCCACGAACACCACCGGCCGCGTCTGCTCCTCCTGCAGCGAGAACGCGCCGAACGGCAGCTCGATGTCCAGCAGCTCGCCGGCCGCGAGCCGGGGCACGCGCGCGCTGAAGGCGCCTCCCGGCACGTGCCGCACATGCAGCGTGACGGCGTCGCTCTCGTGCGGCGCGTTGGCCATGGAGTAGCTGCGCGTGCTGCCGTCGGGCAGCGTGAGCTGCAGGTACTGCCCGGCCCTGAACTTGGCGCGCTGGCCCGCGGGCAGGCGAAGTTGCAGCACCGACACGTCGGGCGCGGCCAGGTCGTTGCGGAATACCTTCGCCCTGAAGCGCTTGCGTGCGGCGGGGTCGACGCGGCGCACCGCCAGCGGTGCGATCTCGATGTCGCCGCGCGGCGCGCACATGCAGAACAGCACCTGGCCGGGCAGGCAGGTCTCGTTGACGATGGCGCCGTGGCCGACGGCATCCACCTCGCCCCGAACCACCGAGCCGGCGCAGTTGCCGCAGACGCCCTTGCGGCACGAGTACGGCAGCTCGATGCCGGCGCGTGCGGCCGCGTCGAGCACGCTCTCGTCGCCGGCGCATTCGAAGGCGATGTCGCTGCCCGCAATCGCGATGCGATGGCTCATGACCGCCCCCCCGACAGCAGTGCGATCGTGCGCAGCACGGCCTGCGGGTCGGCGATGCCCTTCCCTGCGATGTCCATGGCGCTGCCGTGTCCGACGCTCGACAGCAGCGCATCGGCGCCGATGCTGAGTGCGCTGGCGGCCTGGGGCGCCAGCAGCTTGACGGGAATATGACCCTGGTCGTGCAGCATCGCGACGTAGAGGTCGTGGCCGCCGTGCCCATGTTGTGCCAGCAGCATGTCGGCGCCGGCGGGGCCGCTCACGCGCAGGCCCTCGGCGCGAAGCGCCTGCACGGCCGGCACGACGATGGCCGCGTCTTCCGGCCCGAACAGTCCGCCTTCCGAAGCGTGCGGGTTGATGCCGAACACGCCGATCGAAGGGTCGTTCACGCCCAGCAGTGCACAGGCCTGTGCGCCTGCACGCACCGCGCTCGCCACGAGCGCCGGGGTCAGCCGGTCGAGCGCGGTGCGAACGCTTTCGTGCAGCGTGGCATGCACGATGCGCAGTCCGCCGCCGACCAGCATGAGGAACACGCGGTCCTCGGGCACGCCGCACACGCGCGCGACCAGCGACGGGTAGCCGCTGAAGGCGATGCCGGCCTGGTGGATCGCGGTCTCGTGGTGCGGGCAGGCCACCACGGCATCGACCTCGCCGCGCCGGCAGGCCTGCAGCGCGGCGGTGGCCGAGGCGACCGCCGATGCGCCCGCCGCCGCATCGATGCGACCGGGGACCGCCGCGCTCGCGGGCAAGTCGCCCGCGCCGACGCACCGCACATCGCGCAACAGCGCATCCAGGCCCAGTTGCGCCGCCGTGCGTTCGAACACGCTGGTGGGTCCATAGAGCGTGATGCGCGCGCGCTCGGTGACGGGCAGCGCGGCGAGCGCCTTCAGCGCGATCTCCGGGCCGATGCCGTTGGGGTCGCCGGCCGCCAGCGCCAGCCTCAGTGAACGGGTGTGCATGGTCACAGCGGCAGCGCAAGCAGGGTGTCGGTCACCGTGCTGTCGCACACGGCCACGCGCGATTGCAGGCGCAGCTGTCCGTCCTGCCGCACGAAGCGGTCCTGGTAGACGCCGGTGGCGAACACCTCGGTCTGGCCCGTGGCCATGATGCGTGCCACCAGGAAGGGCGTGCGCGCCTCGGCGGCGTCGGCCCCGGCCTTGTGCAGCAGCGGCATGCCCAGCAGGTGCCGGTAGCGCTGGCGTTCGTAGATGTTGGCTTCGCGCAGCGCCGCGATCCGGTCTTCGAGCATGGCGCGCGAGTCGGCATAGACGATGCCGGCCGGCAGGCCCTCGCGCTCGTTCTCGATGTGCGTGATGCGGTAGTGGCAGTCTTCGGTGAAGAAGCCGGGCCATTGCTCCAGCGCATCGCTGTCGATGGCGTCGGCGTAGGCCGCGTTGAAGGCGCACAGCGCCAGCAGGTCGATCATGTGTTGAGTCCTCGTTCTTCTTCCGTGGCTCAGGCGCCCATGTGCCGGCGGTAGGCTTTCCAGAAACCGCGCACCGAGGCCTCGGTGGCGCGGCCCTCACCGGAGACGGCCGTGTCGCCGCCCATCTCGACCACGGCCTCGTGGTCGGCCGCGCCGGCAATGCCGCGCTGCACGAAGCCGCCGACTGCGCCGTCTTCCATCGAAATGAAGCCCGCAGGCCCCACGAGGTTCGACTGCTTGAGGCGCACCTTGCGCTGCTCGGGCGTGTCGTCGGTGTAGCCGATGTAGGTCCAGTTGAGTTCGGTGCGCGCCGTGCCCTTGGGCAGCACCTGGCGCACGGCCAGGCAGTTCTGGATCTGCTGCAGCACGAAGCCGGGGAACACCGACAGGATCTGCAGGGTCACGCCGTCGTCGTATTCCTTGAAGCCGGCCAGCACGCTCGGGTCTTTCAGGCGATAGCGGTCGTTGTCGGAGCGAAGCGCCTGCTCCCTGTACGACGCGTCCTTTTCGGCCGCCGGGTCGATCATCGAATAGCTCACATGGTGGCCGCCGCTCTCGTCGACGATCACACCGCCTTTCTGCGACAGGCGGTTGAGCTCGAAGGTGGTGAAGAACATGTGCAGCAGGCTGGCGTGGTAGCTGTCCTTGACGTTCTCGACGTAGAGCTTCCAGTTGTTCGGCAGCGCCTGCGTGAAGCGACCGATGACCTCCACCGGCTTGTGCAGCACGCGTTCGATGCGCTGGCAGATCTCGTCGCCGAGGTACTCCTCGATCGACGGCACCTCGTCGCTGAAGCTGCCGAAGACCAGACCGCAGAAGCTCGCGACGCGCAGCTTGCGCGGGCCGTGCGCCTCCTTGCAGAAGCTCGCGGGCATGCCGCCCTGGCCCTTCACGCCCTTCTCGAAGGCCACGCCGGTCAAGTCGCCCTGGCGGTTGTAGCTCCACGCGTGGTACACACACTGGAAGTTGTCGCTGCGGCCCGATTTCTCGAGCGCGATCAGCGCGCCGCGGTGCGCGCAACGGTTCTCGAAGGCGTAGATCTCGCCGTCGTCGTCGCGCACCGCCACCACCGGCGTCTCGCCTGCGAAGGTGGTGCGGTAGCTGCCTGCGTCGGGCAGCTCGGCCTCCAGGCAAAGGTAGTTCCACACCTCGCCGCGGAAGAGGCGCGACTGCTCGTCGGCGGCGAGCTGCGCGTCGCTGTACACCGCGAACGGGATGCGTGTGAGGCCGGGTCCGGACCAGTGGACGGGTTGGGGTTGGATGTCGTTGTGCATGGGTTCTTCGCTGGGTCGCTTATTCCATGGTGACCTTGGCGGCCTGGATGACCTTGTGCCACTTGGCCGACTCGGCCTGGATGAACTGGCCCGTGCGCTCGCTGTCCCAGCCGCGCGGCTCGGCGCCCTGTTCGGCGAACTTCTGCTTCACGTCGGGCAGCGCCAGCGCGGCGGCCATCGCCTTCTGTGTCGCGGCGACGGTGGCGGGCGGCGTGCCCGGCGGGGCGACCACGGCGAACCACGTCACCGCGTTCATGGCCGGCAGCTTCTGCTCGGCGAAGGTGGGCACGTTGGGCAGTGCCTTGGAACGCTGCTCGTCGGCCACCGCGAGGATGCGGACCTTGCCGGTGCGCTCGAACTGCAGCGACGAGGAGATGTTGTCGAAGAACACGTCCACCTGCCCGCCGATCAGGTCGACCAGCGCGGGCGCGGTGCCCTTGTACGGCACATGCGTCATCTCGGTGCCCGTGAGCTGCATGAACATGCTGGCCGTGAGGTGCGACGTGGTGCCGTTGCCTTGGGAGGCGAAGCTCACCTTGCCGGGGTTCGCCTTGAGGTAGGCGATGAACTCGGCCACGTTGTGCACCGGCAGCTTCGGGTTCACCACCAGCACGTTGGGCACGGTGGCCAGCACCGTCACCGGCACCCAGCGCGCCGGGTCGAAGCCGAGCTTCTTGTAGAGGTGCTGGTTGATGGCGATGGGCGCGGGCGGCGAGGCCAGCAGCGTCTTGCCGTCGGGCTCGGCGCGGAACACCACGTCCGCGCCGATGTTTCCGCCGGCGCCGGTGCGGTTCTCGACCACCACGCCGGCCGGGTACAGGTCGCGCAGCTTGTCGGCCACCACGCGCGGCAGGATGTCGGCGGTGCCGCCGGCCGGAAAGGGCACGACGAGGCGTGCGATCTTGTTGTCGTTCTGTGCGTAGGCCTGGCCTGCGAGTGCGGCAAGGCCGACCAGGCAGGCGCAAGCCGGCAGGGCGCGCATGCGCCGGGCGATGGTCTGGAACATTGACTGTCTCCGTGTTCTTCGTGCGTCGAGGGGATTCCAGTGTCACTTTGCAGCCGGTGCGCAACAAGCTAGATTTGCGCAATGCGCAAAAATCAGACCATTGCCCCAGGAGCGGAAGCGCCGCTCGACAAGAATTTCGTGGCCTCGCTGCAAAAGGGGCTCGACGTGCTGACCTGCTTCGGCCGTCAGCACAGCCGCCTCACCGTGTCGGAAGTGGGCCGCCTCACGCGCAGCTCGCCAGCGTCGGCGCGGCGCTCGCTGCTCACGCTGCAGACGCTGGGCTACCTGGACAGCGACGGAAAGCGCTTCTGGATGCTGCCGAAAGCGCTGCTGGTGGCGCACGCGTACCTCGCGTCGCGGCCCGCGCCCTCGCTGGCGCAGCCGCTGCTCGACGCGCTGTCGGAGCGCACGCGAGAGTCGGCGTCGCTCGGCATGCTGCAGGGCGACGATGCGATCATCATCGCGCGCTCCACCGCGCGGCGCAGCCTGAGCACGGGGCTGGGCATCGGCTCGCGGCTGCCGGCCTATTGCGCGGCGCTGGGGCGCGTGCTGCTCGCAGGCCTGCCGCCCGAGGAGGCCGCGCGGCGCGTGCGCGCCATGCCGCGCCCGCGCCTGACCGCACGCACGGTCACCGATGCCGGCGAGGTGCTGGCGCTCATCGCGCGCTGCCGCGAGGAGGGCTACGCCAGCAACGACGGCGAGCTCGAACTCGGCGTGCGCTCGATGGCCGTGCCTGTGCGGGACCGCTCGGGCGAGGTGACGGCGGCGATGAGCATCGCGGTGCGTGCGGAGCGCATGACACTGGCGGAGGTGCGCGAAACCTTCCTGCCTGCGCTGCGCAAGGCCAGCAGCAGCCTGGTGACGCGCCTGCATGCGGTGTAAGCAAGCAACGAGCTGCCCATTCAGCCGCGCCGGGAAGCTGCTCGGCGCAGATCGTCACGGAAGTGTTCCAGCAGATCCGGCCCTGTCGTGCAGCGAGTGAATGCACGCATGCACCACGGCTTCTCGTCGATTGCGAGCCCGCAGTTGCGCAGGGCAGTTGACCTGTGCCGTCAGGCAGCAAGGCCCAGCTCGCGCGCCTCGGCCTCGTAGTTCGCGTAGGAGGCTTTCAGCACCGCGCCGTTGAGGATCATCTCGGCCAGCGGCTCGCGCGCCGCGCCGGGCTGGCCGTCGTAGACGCGGGTGCGCACCCAGCACGACTCGGTGCGCGCGCTTTCGCTCAGCGCGATGATTTCGCGCTCCAGCGTGTACGGATGATCGACGAACAGCGGGCCCTTGAGCAGCCGGATCTGCTGCCCCGCGAACAGCCCCACGGCCGGCCCGCGCCCCTTGAAGCCGGCCTCGCCGACGGTGCTGCCCAGCAGCACGGAGATCATCTCGAAAGGAATGATGGCGCGGCCCCATGGCGAGCCGGTGGCGCCTTCAGGCGTGTACCAAGGGCTCGGCTCGGTGATGACCTGCAGCTTGTCGGCCAGGCTGAACGGGTAGTAGTTGCCCATGTGCTGGTCGAAGCCCATGCGCACGTTCTCGGTCACGGCGCCGCGCTGGCCGACCTTCAGGTCGCGGTTGATGACCAGGCCGGCTGCCGGACGCAGCTTGGCGATGCGCTGCTCCAGTTCATGCGGCAGGCCGGCGGCGTCGCCCACCGAGGCCGAGCCCGTGAGCACCGGCATGCCGTCGCGCTTCTCTGCCCACAGGCGCACGAAGCGCTCGCCGGGCGCGGGCCGCTGCACGAAGGCGCGCACCTCTTCGCCCTCGACCACCATGTTCTGGTAGTGCGCGCTGATGCAGCCGGTCTCGAACCAGGCCTTGCCGAAGACGTCGAACAGCAGCGGATCGAACTGGCTGAAATGCGTCGGCCCTTCGATGGGGCCGGCGCGCAGGCCCAGGCCCTCGGCCATGCTGTCGTCGTGGATGGATTTGTGGCCGTCGTAGCTCTGGTCGTTGAGCATCTGGCGCGGCTTGCGCAGCGGGCCGCAGAGGGCGGGGGTGCCGCTGAAGGGTGTCGTGGGTGAGGTCATGCGGCAGCATCGGGGCAAGCGCGCCGTGGCGCAATCGCTGAGGCGACAGGCGAGGGCGCCAGCGGTGGCCCGGCAGCGTAGCTCGTGCAAGGGTCGGCGGGTGCACCTGCGCTTCGTCGCCGGTGCTGCCGAGCACGAGGAGCTTGGGGGTGTCGATACCCCCGAGCCCACGACGACTTCGATGAAGAGCCGCTCGGCCGTTGCCGACCGTCAGAGCCTGGACAAAGGGACCTGGAGGTCGGCGAGTTGTTGGGCGTCGACGCGCGTGCGGCGCTCGATCAGGCGTCGCGCAAAACGCAGGTCGCGCGCCGCGTTCGGCCCCATTGCCGCGGCGACTTGGTCCCCATCGAGGAAGAACAGCACGAAGCTGTTGGCGTCCGCGTCGCCGCGCATGACCACCTGGTGCTTAGGAGTCGGCACGCCGAAGATCTGCAGGTTGACGTCGTACTGGTCGGACCAGAACCACGGCAGCGGCTGATGGTTCACCGCGGTGCCCAGCGCGGCGCGTGCGGCCGCGATCCCTTGCTCCTGGGCGTTCTGCCAGGACTCCAGTCGCATGCGGCGCCCGGCCCAGTCGCAGTGCCACACCGCGACGTCGCCGGCGGCCAGGATGTCCGGGTCCGAGGTGCGGCACTGGGAATCGACCCGCACGCCGCCTTCGCATGCCAGGCCCGCTTCGCGTGCGAGTTCATCGTTCGCGATCAACCCGACGCCGAAAAGAACCACGTCGCAAGCGAGCCTTCGTCCGTCGTCGAGGGTCGCCGTCAAATCTTCGCCGGGGCCTTGGGCCAGCTGCTCGATCCCCGCACCCAGCTCGACCTGAACGCCATGCGCGGTGTGAAGCCGCAGCAGGTAGTCGGAAATCTCTTCAGGCACCGTGCGCTCGCACAGCCGCCCCATGGCCTCGACGACCGTGACGTCCAGGCCCTTCTTCCGGGCGGTTGCCGCGACCTCCAGGCCGATCCATCCTCCGCCCACCACCAGCAGCCGCTTTCCGGGGACGAGCGCTGCACCGAGCGCTCCCGCATCGCCGATGCTGCGCAGCGTGAAGACGCCAGGCAGGTCGGAGCCGGGGATGGCCAAGCGGCGCGCGCGCCCCCCGGTGCACAGGATCAAGCTGTCGTAGCGAATCGGCTCGCCGCGGCTCAGATGCAACTGCTTGGCGGTCCTGTCGATGCGCGTGGCGCTGACACCGGGGCGCCAGTCGAGCTTCAGCGCATCGAAGGCTTCCGGTTTCAGTAGGTAGGTCGTGTCCGCATGCGCATCGCCTGCGAGCACCGCCTTCGACAGCGGCGGCCTTTCGTAAGGGCGGTGAGGCTCATCGCCGATCAGCACGACCCGGCCCTCGAAGCCGTCGCTGCGCAGCGTCTGCGCAGCCCATCCGCCGGCCTGGCCTCCGCCCACGACCACGATCGTCCGATCACTCATGGGGCCTCCGGACCGCCGAGGAACGGTGTGTCTGCGCCCGGTGCGCGAGCATTGCCATGCATCCGAATCAGCCCAGCGAAAGCAACACCCGGCCGCCTTCGATCTTCACCGGATAGGAGCGGATGGCTTCCGTCACGGGGGCGCAGGTCGGTGCGCCATTGCGCACGTCGAACTTGCCCTGGTGCAGCGGGCACTCGATCTCGTGCCCCTCCAGAAAGCCGTCGCACAGGCGGGCATGTCCGTGGGTGCAGAGGTTGTCGGTCGCATAGATCTGGCCGTCCACGCTGTACAGGGCGATGTCGCGTCCGTCGACCAGCATGCCCACGACATCGTCTGCCGGTACGTCATCGACCGGTGCCGCATCGGTCCATTGGAATTCGGAATCGCTCATGGGTCGCCTCACAACGGATAGATGATGGAGTTCGGGATCATTTCGCTGTCGTAGATGACCTGGCGCGAAGCGAACTTCAGCCCCTGTTCGGTCCGCACGACGACATCGATGTAGCGCCCGACGCTGAAGACCGTCGAGAGCTCGGAAAGCTTGGTGCGAAATACCGCGTAGTTGGCTTCCGACTCGAAGCGATCGGCTTCGGCTTTCAGAACAACCGGCGCGCCGACGATGTGGCGCTGGTAGTAGGGGTCGTGAAACAGAGTTTCTCGAATCCCGTAGACACGGTCCTTGAGCATTCCCTTGCTCTCGAACGAGAGCGTCGCCAGTGGAAAGCCACGGTCGTAGTTTTCTCTGGGCTGCAGCCGGTAGGTGCAGTCTTCCGTGAAGAATTCGGGCCAGAGTTCCCATTGGCTGGAACTGACGGCCTGGGCGTAGCTGGCGTAGAGCTGGGACAGCTCGAAGTAGTCTTTGAAATCCACGTCAAGCCTCCATCACCTTGCGCCAGTACGCGTACATGCCCCGGATCAGGGTCTCGGTGACCATGTGATCGGTGTCGCCCACCTCGCGTCCGCCAAGCTCGGCGAGCGTGCGATGAAAAGGCTTCTGCTCGAAACCCTTTTGCGACAGCTCGATCACTTCACCATCGTCTGCGGACACGAATCCGGCAGGTCCGAAAAGGTTGGCCTGACGCAGCCGGCGCTGCGTCATTTCTTCGGTGTCGTCCTCGAATCCGAAGTGGGTCCATACGAAATCGAAGGCGCCGGGGCCGCTCGGCTGGATGTGGCGCGTGGAGACGCTGTTGACCTGCTGCTGGAAGATCACGCTCGGGAACAGCGTCATCATCACGGCGGTCGGTCCGCCCCACCACGGCTCCGGCACGATGTCGAGGAAGCGGGGGTCGTTGAGCTGCATGCTCTCCTTGAAGCTCGAGACCTGGGTGACCTCGCCGGCCTTGCCGCTTGCGCCGCGCGTTGAAATCATCGCGGCATGGCGATGGTGCCGGTCCATTCGAAGCTCGGACTTGTTGTCCGCACGCCAGAGGCCAAAGGTGACGAACCAGGTGTGCAGCAGGCCCGGGTGGTAGGGGTCCTTGATGTTCTCCTGCATCAACTTCCAGTTGCCCGGAATGCGCTGGCGGTTGTAGCCGAGGATCGTCAGCTTCCGGCCGTTGAACAGCCGATCGAAATAACCCAGGATCTCCGGCCCCATGAAGTCTTCGAGCGATTCGACGTCGGGGTCGAAGGATGCAAAGACAACGCCGCCACGTGTTGCGACCTTGAGTTTGTTCAGGCCATGCTCGGCCGGCTTGAAGTCGGCGGGCATCCCGCCGTTGACCTTGCCGTCCTGCTTGACGCCCCGCCGGAAAGGAACCCCCTGCAGGTCGCCGGTGAGGGCGTAGTTCCATTGGTGATAGGGGCAGGTGAACCCCTGCGCCTTGCGGTTTCCATGGCGTTCGCGGCAGAACTGCATGCCTCGGTGAGCGCACACGTTTTCGACGACGCTGATGGAATCCTCGGCGTCGCGCACCATGATCACGGAGCGCTCGCCGACGACCGTGCGCGTGAAGTCCCCGACCTGCGGAACCTCGGCTTCGAGGCCGACGTAGCACCAGTGGTTGCGATAGAAGAGGCGTTCCAGCTCTTGCCGATGCTGGTCGGCCTCGGTGTAGGCCATGAAGGGGATCCGGCTGGTGCCCTGGTTTTCCCAGTGGATCTTCTGGGGGAAGACGGCCGATGTGTCATCCATGTGGTGTGTCTCCTGTGCTGCCTCAGGGGAGGGCAGCGTCTTGTGGGTGCGGCAATGATCTCCCTTCCACTCACATCGCTCAATAGAATATGAGCAATAGATCAAATTGATTCTGCGAATGTGAGGCGCCATGGAGCTCAAGGACATCGACCTCAACCTTCTGGTCGTTTTCCAGCAATTGCTCGTCGACCGGCGCGTCTCGAAGGTGGCCAGCAGCCTCGGCCTGTCGCAGCCGGGTGTAAGCAACGCACTGGCACGACTGCGCAAGCTCACCGACGACCCGCTGTTCCTGCGAACGCCCCACGGCATGGAGCCGACGCCGTACGCGCAGCAACTCGCGGGGCCCACCGCGACGGCATTGCAGGTCATCCACGCGGCCATCAACCAGAAGGCCTCCTTCGATCCGACGACGTCGAAGCGCGCCTTCACGGTGGGCATGACAGACATCGGCGAGATCTACTTCCTGCCCAAGCTGATGAAGGAAGTGGCGCGGGTCGCGCCCCACGTGTCGATCAGCACCGTTCGCAACACCGCCGTGAACCTGCAGGATGAGATGGAAGCAGGCCATGTGGACCTGGCGATCGGCTTGTTGCCGCAGCTCAAGGCGGGGTACTTTCAGCGCCGGCTGTTCAAGCAGCACTACGTTTGCATGTTCCGGCGGGGGCATCCCCTGGACAAGAGGACGGTGTCATTGAGCGAGTTCTCCGCGGCCGATCACGTCGTCGTGATCTCGGCGGGCACGGGACACGGCAATGCCGACGAAATCCTCGGGCGCAAGAAGGTGCTGCGAAAGGTGGTCCTCACGGTTCCGCACTATGTGGCGGTGGGCCACATCCTTCATGACTCGGACCTGGTGGCGACCGTGCCTGAACGGCTCGCCCAGGCGCTGGCGGGGCCTTTCGGCCTTTCCTACATCCGTCACCCGGCCAAGCTGCCCGAGATTGCGATCAACCTGTTCTGGCATGGCCGATTTCACAAGGACCCGGCCATCACGTGGCTGCGTTCGCTGATCTTCGGGCTGCATGGTGAAGGCACGGCCGACCAGGACGGCCAAAAGAGTCGCGGCGGGTAATGAGTGAATGGGAGTCTGCGCCGCATAGAGATCCTTCAAGCAGCCGGATGGAGTCGTGTGCAGCGAGCGGAAAGGGCGACTGAATATTTTTTCAATCAGCACTAGACGACTGGTCTACTTGACGGCTAGAATTGCGTCATGGCGAAAACGATCACCCCCGAATCCACCGACACCCGAGACAACATCCTCGCGGCCGGTCAGCGAATGATGGCTGCGAAAGGGTTCACGGCCGTCGGGCTGAACGAGATCCTGACGTCGTCCGGCGTTCCGAAGGGGTCGTTCTATCACTACTTCAGCTCGAAGGAAGCGTACGGCGAGGCCTTGCTCGACAGCTATTTCGATGACTATCTTGCGGAAATCGACAAGACCCTGGCGCAGCCGGACCAGACCATGGCGCAGCGCGTGATGAATTATTTCGCCGACTGGCGGGACACGCAGTCGTTCATGGACTGCCAAGGCAAATGCCTGGCCGTGAAGTTGGGCGCCGAGGTTGCGGACTTGTCCGAACCCATGCGCCTGGCGCTGAAGAAGGGCACCGCCGGCATCACCAGCAGGTTGGCCAAGGCCTTGGAAGTCGGCATTGCGGAAAAGTCGCTCTCCATCCATGGGTCGCCTGAGGACACCGCACAGAGCCTTTACCAACTGTGGCTGGGCGCCAGTGTGATGGTCAAGATTGTGCGAGACCGAGAACCCTTCGAGGCCGCCTTGAAAACCACGCGCCAAATTCTTCACCTGTCCCACTGAACGGGGCGGGTCCTGGATGCACTTCGAACCGAGGTGCTTTTTTCAGGCCGGGGTACTAGTAGACCGGTCTATTGTATTTTTTATCAATGTTTTTTTCTGGAGAAGCAACATGAAGATTCTGATGGTCCTGACCTCGCACGACGAACTCGGCAACACCGGCCGCAAGACCGGCTTCTGGCTCGAAGAGCTTGCCGCCCCGTACTACGCGTTCAAGGCGGCTGGCGCCGAGATCGTGCTGGCCTCGCCCAACGGCGGCCAACCGCCCCTCGACCCCAAGAGCAACGAGCCGTCCTTCCAGACCGACCTGACGCGACGCTTCGAAGCCGATGCCCAGGCCACCGCGCAACTCGCCAGCACCGTGCGCCTGTACAGCGTCTCGCAGGCCGACTTCGACACGGTCTTCTATCCGGGCGGCCACGGGCCGCTGTGGGACCTGGCCGAAGACAAGCACTCGATCGCGCTGATCGAATCGTTCATCGCCGCGGGCAAGTACGTGGCTCTCGTGTGCCACGCGCCGGGTGTGCTGCGCCATGTGAAGCGCGCCGACGGCAAGCCGCTCGTCGAAGGCAAGAACGTGACCGGCTTCACCAATACGGAAGAAGAGGCAGTGGGCCTGACCAACGTCGTGCCTTTCCTCGTCGAAGACGAGCTCAAGGCCAAGGGCGGCCTGTATTCCAAGGGCGCCGACTGGTCCTCGTATGTGGTCGCGGACGGCCTGCTCATCACCGGGCAGAACCCTGGTTCGTCTGCCGAGGCAGCGCAGTTGCTGCTGGGCAAGGTCGGCAGCTGAGGCGTCCTCCGCCCGGCATTTCCACCGACCGAAAGCAGCACCCATGCAAAACCTTTCCAGGCCGACCGATCCCGCGCGCCGACACCTGTTGGCCAGCGGCGCCGCTGCCGCCGTTGCACTCGGCCTGCCCATGGCCGCATGGGCGGCTGCCAGTACCAGTGCAACCCGCAACACCGTTCCCCTTCAACCAAGCCCGCAAGAAAACACCACCATGAGCACCATCACCACACAGGACGGCACCCAGATCTTCTACAAGGACTGGGGTCCCAGGACCGCGCAGGCGATCGTGTTCCACCATGGCTGGCCGCTGAGCGCCGACGACTGGGACGCGCAGATGCTGTACTTCCTCGGCCAGGGCTATCGCGTCATTGCGCATGACCGGCGCGGCCACGGCCGCTCGTCGCAGACGGACACCGGCAACGACATGAACACCTACGCCGCCGACGTCGCGGCGCTCACGGCCCACCTCGACCTGAAGAACGCCTTTCACGTGGGTCACTCCACCGGCGGTGGCGAGGTGGCACGCTACGTTGCGCTGCACGGCGAGCGCGTTGCCAAGGCGGTGCTGATCGGCTCGGTGACACCCGTCATGCTGAAGTCCGCCGCCAATCCGGGTGGTCTGCCGATGGAGGTGTTCGACGGCTTCCGTGCGCAGCTGGCTGCCAACCGCGCGCAGTTCTACCAGGACGTGCCGGTCCCCTTCTATGGCTACAACCGCCCCGACGCGAAGGTGTCCGAGGGCATCAAGGCCAATTGGTGGCGCCAGGGAATGATGGGCGGTGCCAAGGCCCACTTCGACTGCATCAAGGCCTTCTCCGAGACCGACTTCACCGAAGACCTGAAGAAGATCGCCGTGCCCACCCTCGTGATACATGGCGACGACGACCAGATCGTGCCGATCACCGACAGCGCCTTGCTCGCGGTCAAGCTGCTCAAGAAGGGCTCGCTCAAGGTCTATCCCGGCCTGCCGCACGGCATGTGCACCACCCACCCCGCGGTGATCAACGCCGATCTGCTCGCGTTCTTCAAGGCCTGAGCCCATCGGCTGCCCTGCCCACGCCAACCCATCTGACATTCACTGGAGATTTCTCATGACGATCCGCAACATCCTTTCATCCGTCGCACTCGCCACCGCTGCCCTGGTCGGCGGCAATGTCTTCGCAGCCGACCTGCCATCGGTCGTTCTCGTGCACGGCGCTTTCGCCGACGGCTCCGACTGGGCCAAGGTCATTCCGCTGCTGCAGGCCAAGGGCATCCATGTGACGGCGGTGCAGAACGGGCTCGAGTCGCTGGCCGGCGACGTGGCCGCGACACGCCGCGCCATCGACAACCAGAACGGCAAGGTGGTGCTGGTGGGCCACTCGTGGGCCGGCACCGTGATCACCGAGTCGGGCGACAACGACAAGGTGGCCGGGCTGGTCTATGTGGCGGCCTTCGCGCCGGACGCGGGCCAGTCGTCCGCCGAGCTGGGCAAGGACTATCCGCCGTCGCCGGGCGTCAAGCGGCTGGTGGCCGACGCCAAGGGCTGGCTCACGCTGCCGCCGCAGGCCATCGCCGAAGACTTCGCGCCGGACGTGCCCCGCGCACAGGCCGCGGTCATGGCCGTGACGCAAGGCCCGCTGCAGGCCAAGGCCCTCGAAGACAAGACGACCGTGGCCGCATGGAAGACGCGCCCCTCGTGGTTCATCGTCAGCGCCAACGACCGCATCATCTCGCCCGACCTCGAGCGCGCCATGGCGAAGAAGATCGGCGCGACCACGACGACACTGCCGACCAGCCATGTGCCGCAACAGTCGCGTCCCAAGGACGTGGCCGCAGTGATCATCGCGGCGGTCAACGCCAGCGCGAAGTGAGACCGCGGTTCAGCGCCACAGGACTGTCATGCCCAGACTCACCGAGACCCTGACGCTCGCCGATGCGAAGGCGATGGTCCTGGCCGCCGAGGCCTGCGCTTCGCGGCTCGGCATCGCCACTCGATTGCCGTGGTGGACTGCGGCGGGCACCTGCTGCACTTCTCTCGAGGCGAGGCAGGCGTCGCCGGGTGTGCGGCGCTGGCGATCGACAAGGCGCACACCTCGGCGATGTTCGGCCACCCCACCGGCACGCTCGCTCGGCTGGCACAACCCGGTGCCGAGCTGTACGGCATCCAGCACGCGCTCGGTGGCCGCGCCGTGGTGTTCGGCGGAGGCCTTCCGATCCGCTCGAACGGCAGCTTGGTCGGTGCCATCGGTGCCAGCGCGGGGAGCGTCGAGCAGGACATCGCGGTCGCGCAGGCCGGGGCGTCGGCCCTGGTCCCCTGCATCGACTGAACCACACACCCCGACATTCAAAGAGCCTCCACACCATGTCCTCCAGCATCGCCCACGCCATCCCGGCAACATCGTTCGGCTCGCGCACGGCCTCCGCTGCTGCGGCGGCACCGCAAGTCAGCTCAGGCATGACGCTCGCGGCCGCCATCGCGTGCATCGCGCTGGTGGCCGTGGACCTGCGCCCAGGCATCGTCTCCATCGGCCCGATGCTCGAGCAGATCCGCAGCGCGTTCGGGATCTCCAACACACAGGCCTCCCTGTTGACTGCCATTCCGAACGTTCTCATGGGGCTGCTGGCACTGCCTGCACCCTGGCTCGCGCGTCGCTTCGGTCGGGACCGGGTGATCCTGGCCGCGCTGGCGGTGCTGGGCATTGCCACCTTGTTGCGCGCCTTCGTGGGAACCACGGCTTCGCTGCTCGTCACCACCGCCGGCGTGGGCGCGGGCATCGCCGTCTCGGGTGCGTTGATCTCGGGCTTCGTCAAGGCCCGCTTCCCCCGGCATGTGTCCTTGCTGATGGGCCTGTATGCGATGTCGCTCGGCCTGGGCAGCACCCTTGCCGCCGCGATGACGGGGCCGCTGGCGGCGCTTGGCGGCGGCTGGCGTCTGGGCACCGGGTTCTGGGCGCTGCCCGGGCTCACGGCCATCGCCGCCTGGCTGTACGTGGCTGGCTCGCAAGACCCGGCCGATGCGCCCCGCGCAGTGTCGGCACAAGCCGCTTCTGCTCCAGCCGTTCCTGTGCATCCGGCGAGGTCCTCGAAGGCTTGGCTGGTGGCCTTCTACTTCGCGACCAACAACTTCCTGTTCTTCGGCCTGCTCTCGTGGATCGCACCGATGTACCGCGAATTCGGCAACACCCACGCCTCGCACGGCACCGCCGGACTGGCACTCGCAAGCTTCACGACCACCTTCATGCTCGCCAACCCGCTGCCCGCGCTGGTCGGCAAGGCCGAAGACCGTCGATGGGTGATCGGCTTGTTCGCCGGCATCGCGCTCGTGGGCCTGTGCGCGATGGCCATCGCGCCGGGCGCCATGCCCCTGCTCGTCATTCCCCTCGTTGCGGCAGGCATAGGAGGCTCGTTCTCCCTGGGCATGACCCTGCCGCTCGACCACACCTCCAGCCCTGACGAAGCCAACTCGTGGACATCTTTCGTGCTGTTCGTCGGCTACTTCCTGGGCGCGCTGGGGCCACTCACGCTCGGCTTGTTGCGCGACCTGACGGGAAGCTTCCATGTGTCGACCTGGGCGCTCGTCGCCGCAGGAACGCTGATGTTCTCGCTGGCACCTTTTCTTGCTCCGAGGCCAGCGCGCGGCTGAGGGTCACGCCCTGCGGTTTTCGCGCGGCACGGCCGGGCACCGGGCGGTGCTCAGCGAGCGAGGCTCAGCGCGAAAGGCTTGAACCCGTACCGCCGCAGCACGTGCGGCACCATCAGCATCAGGGCCTCGGTGGCGCGCGCGCTCGCAATGTCGCCCAGGTCGACAATCCAGTCGGCCGGCCAGCCCAGGTCGCCGAGCAGCGCGACCACGGTCGCCTTCGCGCCTTCGTCGTTCCCCGAGACAAACACGCTTGCAGGCACCGACAGACTGCGTGGGTCGGCCATCACGCTGAACACCATGGTGTTCAGCGTCTTCACGACGCGCGTGCCGGGCAATGCCTGCTGGAGGCGCTCGCCCAGGCTGCCCTCGGTGTAGAGCAGCCCGGCTGGCATGCCGTCGGCGCCGCGCGCCGAGGCGTTCGAGATGTCGATGAGGATCTTTCCTTCGAGCTCGGCGCGCAGCTCAGTCAGACGCGCGAGCGCGCTGTCGCCCGGTGTCGCGTTGACGACGATCTGCGCGCCGCCGGCGGCCGCGCGGGTGTGCATGTGGCGCACCGCAGGTCCGCTCCACTTTGCGGCGGCTGCGACCGGGTCGCGCGAGCCGATGGCGATGTCATGGCCGCTTGCGGCGAGCTTGCCCGCGAGTGCGCCGGCGACGCGGCCCGAGCCGAGGATGGAGATGTGGTTCATGGATTTCCGTTGAGCGTGGAATGACAGAAGGTGAAAGGAAGGGGAGCGAGCCTCAGGCGACGACGGAAAGCGTTTGCACGGCCTCGCGCTGCAGCCCCGGCGCCGCGGCCAGGAAGTCCTCACTGTCCAGGCGCCAGGGCTTTCCGCGCAGGTCGCTGACCGCGCCGCCGGCTTCCTCGACAAGCAGGGCGCCCGACACCAGGCCCGAGCGCACGTTGCTGTGCTGCCAGAACGCATCCATCTGCCCCCCGGCCACCATCGCCAGCTGGAAGGTCGCGGAAACTGTCACGCGCACCACCAGGGCCGCTTCCAGCATCGCGGTGACCGATTGGCCGATGCGGCGGTAGGTCTCGCTGCTTTCGCCGGGGCGCGCCTGGCCGGTGGCCACCATGGCGCTGCGCAACTCGGTCTTGGCCGATGGGCGAAGCGGCATGCCGTCGACGAAGGCGCCGCCGCCGCGCACGGCGGTGTAGGTTCGCCCGGTGAGTGGCACATGCGCGACGGTCAGCACCGGAACGTTGTCGCGGACCAGCGTGGCCGTCACCCCCCAGTCCGGCTGGCCGTGCACATGGTTGATGTTGCCCTCGACCGGATCGGTGATCCACCACTCGCCCGGCGGCAGGGCTCCGCCTTCGAGTTCGTCCTCGACCCAGCCTGCGTCGGGCCGTGCAACCCGAAGCGCATCGCGCAGGCAGTCCAGCGATGCAGAGTCGTTGGCGTGGATGGCCGTCACGACGTCGTCGAACGTGGCGAGCGGCGCCGTGTGGCCGAAGCGCTCCAGCAACCGGGCGCCGGCCGAATGAACGGCGGCGATGACGGCAGGCAGCAGCAGGTGGTCGGTCGTCGGGGAAGTGGTTTCTGCGGGCATCGAAGCTCCTTGCTTGTTCAATGCGGCGGACCATATCAGTTAACCTCAAGTGCATCTTTGGTAAAAACGGAGTTACCTGAATGCAACTGGATCTGAACCTCTTGAGTGCACTCGATGCCCTGCTCGAAGAGGGCAGCGTGGCCGGCGCGGCGGCGCGCATGCATGTGTCGTCACCGGCCATGAGCCGCACGCTCGGGCGCATCCGCCGTGCCACCGGCGACCAGATCCTGGTGCGTACAGGCTGGACCATGACGCCCACCCCGCATGCGGTTGCAGTTCGCAGCGAGGTGCATGCGCTGGTGCAAAAGGCGAACGCCGTGCTCTCACCGCAGCGGCCGTTGGATCTGGAGCAACTCGAACGCACTTTCACGCTGCAGTGTCACGACGCCATCGGCACGGCGATCGGCCCCGCGCTACTGGCCATCGTGCAGGCCCAGGCACCGGGCGTGGCGCTGCGCCTGCTGGCCGAAGCCGCCACCGACACCAACGACCTGCGCCACGGCCAGGTCGACCTGGAGATCGGTGCGGCCGTGCCGCCTCAGCCCGAAATCCGCCACGAGACCATCGGCGAGGACCGCTTGGTGCTCGCCGTGCGCAGCGGTCATCCGCTGGCGAGCGGCAAGGCCGACCTTGGGCGCTATGCGCTCGCACAGCACCTGACGGTGTCGCGCCGCGGTCGTCTCAGCGATCCGGTCGACAAGGCGCTGGCCGCTCTGGGCCTGCGCCGGCGCGTCGTCGCTTCGGCGCCCACGAGCACGGCTGCGTTGCTGTTCGTGCGGCAGAGCGATCTGGTCGTGGTCGTGCCCGAGCAGATGTGCCGTTCGGCTGTCGTCGCACTGGGGCTGCAGACCTTGCCCCTGCCGCTCAAGATGACACCGGTGCCCGTGCACCAGGCGTGGCACCAGCGCTACGACACCGACAACGCGCACAGCTGGTTGCGCGCGCAGGTGCGCGAGGCGATGCGCATGGTCTTCGACGCGGCGAAACCCGCGCGCAGCGGCCCGCGCAAGGCACGCGCCGCGCGCGCTGGCTGAGCCTTGCTGGATCCGCCGGGTTGCGCGGACCACTGCATGGCGCGCCGCCGGGCGTCAGGGGTCTGTGCCGGACCGCGGGTGTCCCGGCTGCAGCGGGCGCGTCTGCACCTCGAGGTGGTACATCTCGCGTAAGCGGTCGAGCACGGTGCGCAGGTGAAGCTCGCCCAGTCCGTAGAGAACCGTCTCGTGGGCGGCCGCCACATGCTCGATGCGCAGGCAGGGATCTTCGGCTGCGAGCTTGCCAAGGGTCTCCCACGTGCGCTGCTCGTCGCCATGGCGCCGGGGCGCCACAGCCAGACCGTGCATCGGCACCGGAAACGCCAGCGGCGCGAGATGGACATGGCTGTCTTCGGCCGCGTCGTGCAGCACGGCATCGAAATGAATGTCCTCGACCTTGGCCACCGCCACGATATCGCCCGGCAGCGCGTTCGACACCTCGACATGGTCCTTGCCCTGGAGCATGAACAGGTGCCCCACCTTGAAGGGCTTGCGGCCGTCGCCGATGTAGAGCTGGCTCTCGCGTGTGAGCGTGCCCTGGTGCACGCGCAAGATGCCCATCTTGCCGACGTAGGGTGCGTTCGTGACCTTGAACACGTGCGCCAGCACGTGCAGCGAAGGGTCGGGCCTGGCCTCCATGGGCTTGGCCCCTGCGCCCTCGCCAACGATGAAGTTCGGCGGGTTGGCCTCGCTCGGGTCGGGCAGGAGCTTGACGATCACGTCCAGCAGCTCGGCCACGCCGGCGCCGCTGCGCGACGAGACGAAGCACACGGGAATCAGGTGGCCTTCGCGCAGCGCCTGCTCGAGCGGCGCATGCAGCTCGGCCGGATCCACGTCGCCCTCCTCGAGGTAGCGGTCGACGAAGGCCGCGTCGACCTCGACCACCTGCTCCACCAGTGCGCGGTGCGCCGCTTCGACGGGGCCGAAGTCGGACTGCCCGAAGCGGTTGAAGAAGCAGTCCACCACCTGCTTGGGGACCCCGGCGGGCAGGTTCAGCGGCAGGCATTCGCGCCCGAAGGTCGTCTGGATGTCGGCCAGCAGGGCCGAGAGGGAGACGCCCTGCGAGTCGATCTTGCTGACGATGATCATGCGGGCCAGGCCGCGCGAGGCCGCGTACGCCATCATGCGCACCGCCATCGGCTCGATGCCGGTGGCGGCATTGATGACCACCGCCACCGTCTCCACCGCCTCCAGCGCCGGCAGGCTCTGGCCCAGGAAGTCCGGGCCGCCGGGCGTGTCGATGAGGTGGATGCGCGTGCCGGCATGGGTGAGGTGCATCACCGACGCGTTGAGCGAGTGCTGCATGCGGCGCTCCAGCGGGTCGTGGTCGCTGACGGTGCTGCCGCGCTCTATGCTGCCGCACGCCTTGATGGCACCCGCCTTGTACAGCAGGGCCTCCGCGAGGGAGGTCTTGCCGGCGGCTGGGGCGCCGACCAGCGCCAGTGTTCGCACCGCGTTCACGTCGGCCGCGAGGCCGTTCGACCGGTTCGGCATGGCTGGACTCCTTTGCGCGTTCGCAAGGCCGGCCCGGCGGATCGCAAGGGCTTGGGTGTTGCGCGTTGGCGTCGGGTCAGCCTACGGGATTGACCGTGCCGATGCAAGCTGATTGCGGCCGCATCACGCGCGCTTCACTTGCCGAACAACCGGGTGAGGCGTTGCCACATGCGCAGGAAGAAGCCTGCCCGTTCCACGTCAGCCTGCGCAATCAGCGGCGCCTCGCCCACCGGCTTGCCGTTCGATTCCGCGATGACCTTGCCGATCACCGTTCCCTTGGCCACCGGCGCCTCCAGGTCCGGCTTGACCTGCACCGAGGTGCTCACTTTCTGGCCGCGCGGCACCGTCACCGTCCAAGGCGAGCCCAGGCCCGCGGCCACGGTGTCGGCCTTGCCGAAGATGATCTTGGGCGTCGCAACGACCGCGCTGGGCTGGATGGGGGTGGCCTGCTCGAAGTTGGCAAATCCCCAGCCGAGGAGCGAGCGCGTCTGGTCGGCGCGCGCCTGCATGCTGTTGGTGTTGAGGATCACCGTGATCAGGCGCATCCCGTTGCGCTTGGACGAAGTGACGAGACAGTAGCCCGCGTCCTGGGTGTGGCCGGTCTTCAGGCCGTCGACGGTGGGGTCGGTGTAGAGCAGCGCGTTGCGATTGCCCTGCTTGATGCCGTTGTACTTGAACTCACGCTCCGCGTAGATCGGGTAGTAGTCGGAGCTGTCGCGGATGATCGCGCGCGCCAGGATCGCGAGGTCCCGCGCAGACGACTTGTGCTCCGGATCGGGCAGGCCCGTGGCATTCACGAAATGCGTGTGCGTCATGCCCAGGCGCTGGGCTTCGGCGTTCATGAGCTTGGCGAAGCCCTCTTCGGAGCCGGCCATGTGCTCGGCGATGGCCTTGGACGCGTCGTTGCCCGACTGGATGATGATGCCGCGCAGGATGTCGATGACCGTGGCCTGGCTGTTGAGCGGCAGGTACATGCACGACT
Organism: Variovorax sp. AC103; assembly: GCF_979254005.1. Taxonomy (NCBI): domain Bacteria; kingdom Pseudomonadati; phylum Pseudomonadota; class Betaproteobacteria; order Burkholderiales; family Comamonadaceae; genus Variovorax; species Variovorax sp. AC103. The sequence continues at coordinate 94,280 of NZ_CEEDFC010000026.1, forward strand.
CGGTGCTCGAGCCGCGGCACCAGGCGTTCTGGCTGACCGACACGAGATCGTCCTTCTTGAGCTTGCCCGACCGAAGTGCCTGCTCGACCAGGAAGCTGGTCATCATCTTGGTCAGCGATGCGGGCGGGAGCGGTTCGTCGGGGTTGGCCGAGGCGAGCACCTCGCCCGATTCGAAGTCCATCAGCAACCATGCCTTGGAGGCCAGCGCCGGCGGCCCGCCGGCAACCGCGGTTTGTCCGGCTGCTGGCTCCGCGGCAGGCGCGGCGGCGGCGGGCTTCTTGTGGGCTGCTGGCTTGGCGGCATGGGAGGCAGCGACGGCTGCTGCGCCGGGAACCAGGGCGCCGGATGCGATTGCGAACGCGAGCGGGAGGAGGGAGAAAGTCTTGAGTTGCATTGGCTTACAGGAGGGGAAACGGAGAGTTCGGCGCGTCGAGCGACTTCGATTGTGCTTGGAGGATCAACAAGCGCAACGCAAGTTCGCCAAACAGGCGGGTTTTCTGAAGTTGTAAGCGGTTCGACACATGGAGGATGTGGCACCGGGCGGAACCCGCCCGCCCCAGGCGGCCTCGGCTCACACGGATGAGCGCGACAGCGTGGCCAATTTCTTTCGGGCGCTTTGCAGGAAGCCGACCCGCTCGACGGGCAGCCGGGCCTTCGTCTCCCCGAGCGCGATGAGCTCGAACGCGCAAGCTGCGGAAAGCTTGGCGGCGAGCGGGTCGCGCGGCGCGAGGCCGTCGAGCATGGAAATCGAGACGACATGCACCTTCAGATGACGGTGGAGGGTTTTCGACAGCTTCTGGCAGGCCGTGGTCATGGCGGCCTCATCGGGCGTGAGCTGGCCGTGCGCGACCAGCAACTCCACGGTGCCGTCCTTGTCTTCGCCCAGCATGACGGCGCGCACGACCGAGTCCTTGAACTTGGAGCGCAGCATCGAACGGATCGGCTCGGCGGCTGCGAACGACTTCAACGCGATGCTGCGCAGCTCGGCGTAGAAAACGAAGGAACGGTCGACCTGGACAGTTTCGGCAAGCTCGGGCTCCTCCGCCACCTGCGCCTCCGCTCGCGCCTTCGGCTTTTGCCTTTTCAGCATGCCGCTGGCGACGAGGTGCTCCAGGGTGCGCGCCACATCGGCGGAATCGAGCTTCGAGCGCTGGGCAAGCTCACTGCTCGAGAACTGTTGGTCGGGAGCCGCGTAGACGACCTTCAGGAGCTTCTGCACCTCGGGGGCGAAGAGGAAATCTGCTGCGCTCATTTTTTGCTGGATCCGTACAAGGGGTCCGCATTATCGAAGCGCGACCAACTAAAGTCGGCCGCAATCGACCCCACAACGCCGACGCAACGAACATGCATGGACCCCAACCCTCCGGCACCTGGACCGGCCGTGAACCGGCAAAGGCCTGGGGCCCGCTGCAGCCCGGGCGCAGCTACGAAGTGCGCGAGAGCTTTGTCGATTACGACGGCATAGAACACCCCGTCGGTGAAAGCTGGCGCTTCCTGGGCTCCAGCTTCCTGCCGTACGACGATGGGCTGTCGCTGTTCGTCTCGCTCGACGGGCGCGACGAATGGCACATCCGGCTGCAAGACAGGCCCACGGAACAGGCGTCAGTCGTTCGCAGGCTGGGCGACCATGTCGTGCCGCTCGACGCCTCGCAGCACGACGCTGCGGGCGCGCTGCCGGACGAGCGCGAATGGCATCTGGCATTGCGCCTGCGCGGGTGGCGCTGGTTCGCCGTTCATGCGGGGTCCGGCTTCGTGGCGGGAGCCGTTGGCGGGGCAGCCATTGCGGCAGTCGCGCTGCCCGACAGCCAGGTTGACGGGGCCGCTGCCCGGGCGCTGTGGGCCGGGGCTTCGATGCTGCTGCTCGGGCTTCTGTTCGGCGGCATCGGGCTGGTGCTGGGCTGGCGAACACGGCGCCGCGTTCAGTGGGAGATGCTGGCTACGGCGTTGTCGCCGGGCACGCCTGCTGGAGCGGTGAGGGCTTTCCTGGGTGAGCCGAACGGGGGGCGCATCGAGCTCTTTCCTGCGTCTGCCGATGCTGCTGCGACGACGTGGGTGTATCGGCCGGCGTTGCACCAGGGATTGCGTTATCGGGGGCGACTGGCGGTGGACTTCGATATGCGCGAGCGGGTGGTCGCGCTGCGGAGGGTTTGAGAGCGCCGTTCCAACGGTATGGAGGTGGCACTGCGGACAGGACTTCAACGCCTGGTTGATGGCGAAGCCACAGCAAGTTGCGCCTCGGCTGTCGTGCTTTCAAACAGCGCCGCTGTGACGACAGTTGATCGGCCGCACACCGACAGCGTGAGCGTGTTCAGAGCACCCGTCGATCGGGGCACGCCAGCAGTGTGTCCCAGTGCGCAGCGCCTAGGCACTGCCTGCTTGGCGCCCGCATTCCCAACGATGCTGACCGCGCACTGACCCCGTGAGATGCGTCTTTGGAGGCAAGGTCATTGCGCTTTTTTCTATTACGAAAGTGATAATTCCCAGCTAAGTCTTGGGTGCTAGATCCACAACCGATTGCCCCTGCGACGAGCCGTGATGTCGGCTGTCCGTACATAGTTTCTGGAGCATTTCGCTGGTGATGACCGCTGCCTTTCACACACGTGCCTGCACGCCGCTCGCCGCATCCATGATGTGCCTGCACGGCAAGTTCGCAGCGGGGCGCCGGTCATGAGTGCGGTCATGCGCGAGGCGCCCCAGCTGGTGCAGGTGCACCAGGTGAACCAGGTGCCTCAAGTGCACACACCCGCCCCATTGCCGCGCCCACGCAGCCTGTCTTGCGTGGTGCCCTGCTTCAACGAGGCGCTGAACCTGCGCCAGCTGCTGCCGCAATTGCAGGCGATGCTGCGCGCCACGCAGCTGCGTTGGGAGATCATCGTGGTCGACGACGGCAGCACCGACGACACGGAAAGCGTCACGCGCGAGTGGTGCGCCACATCGGGCTTTCGCTGCATCTCGCTGTCGCGCAACTTCGGCAAGGAGGCCGCCATCACCGCGGGCCTGGCCGCTGCCTCGGGCGACGCGGTGGTGCTGCTCGACGGCGACATGCAGCACTCGCCGGCGCTGGTGCGTGCCATGGTCGACCACTGGCTGGCAGGCGCCGAGGTGGTCTACGCGGTGCGCGACGACCGCAGCGGCGAAGGGCGCCTGAAGAAGCTGGGCACGCGGTTGTTCTACAAGCTGCTGAACGCGTCCGACCGCTTCGACGTGCCCGAGAACGCGGGCGACTTTCGCCTCATGGACCGCAAGGTGGTGGACGTGCTCACCAGCCTGCCGGAGCGCAGCCGGTTCATGAAGGGCCTGTATGCGTGGGTCGGGTTCCGGGCCGTGGCATTGCCCTACACGCCCGCCCCGCGCGCGCAGGGCCGCAGCCATTTCAACGGGCGTCGGCTCGTCAGGCTGGCGCTCGACGGCCTCACCGCCTTTACCACCTGGCCGCTGCGCATGGTGAGCGTGGTGGGGCTCATGCTGGCATTGCCTGCCTTTGCCTACGGCATCTATGTGGTGGTCGACCACATGGTCTTCGGCAACGAGGTGTCGGGCTGGGCCACCATCGTGGTGAGCCTGATGTTCTTCATTGGCGTGCAGATGATTTCCACCGGCATCGTCGGCGAGTACGTTGCGCGGATCTTCGAAGAGGTCAAGGGCCGCCCCGTGTACGTGGTGCGGGAGCAGAGCGGCACCGGGCTCGACGTGGGAGAGGCATGACGGCAGGTGCGTCCGGCACGCAGCAGCTGTGCATCTGTGCCGACGACTTCGGCATGAGCAGCGGCATCAATGCCGCGGTGCTCGACCTGATCGAGCGGCGCAAGCTCACCGCCACCGGCTGCCTCGTGCAGCGCGAGGCGTGGGGCCTGGGGCTGCTGTCGCTGCGGCGCGTCGAGCCCGAACGCGTGGATGTCGGCCTGCACCTGGACCTGACGCCGCCGCGCGCGCCGGGCGGCGACGAGCCCGGGCTCGGCCCCTTGCTTCTTCGCACCTGCACCCGGACCGCATCGCGGCAGGGCCTGCAGCGTGCCATTGCCGATCAGCTCTCGCGCTTCGAGGACGGCATGGGCCGGCCGCCCGCGTTCGTCGACGGGCATCGACACGTGCATCAGTTTCCCGTGGTGCGGCGTGCGCTGCTGGACGAACTGTCGAACCGCTACGGCGCTTCGCTGCCGTGGCTGCGCAACACCAGGCCGCGCACGGCGCACGGCGCCGGCGCGTTCAAGGCGCACGTCATTCATGCGCTGGGAGGTCGGGCGCTGGCACGCGAGGCGGTGCGAAGGTCGCACCCGATGAGCCACGCGCTCCTGGGTGTCTACGACTTCGCGGGCGGCCTCGACGGCTACCGCACGCGGCTGCTCGCATGGCTGGGCGCCGCGCGCAGCGGCGACGTGCTGATGTGTCACCCGTCGTTGGACGGCACACCCGCAACGCCGCACGGCGAGGCGCGCATCGCTGAATACACGGTGCTCGTCGCCATGGATTTTCCGTGGACCTCGCCCACGGGCGACCGCGTGGCGCTGGCGCCGTGGTCGCGGCACGCGGAGCTTGCCCGCGCATGAAGTCGGCCTCCGGAAACATGGCATCGGCGCGCGGTCTTTCATGGGTGCGTTCCGCCTGGCCTGCCTTTGTGCCCCTGGGCGACCAGGCGCGCATCGTGCTGGCCCTGGCGGCGATGGCCCTCGTGTGGACCTTGTCCATTGCGTTCTTCTATCCCACGCCGCCCTGGGACAACGTCGAGGAACTGTTCTGGGCCGGCAGCTTCGAGTTCGGCTACTACAAGCACCCGCCGCTGCCGAGCTGGATCATGGGCCTGCTGGTGCGGCTCGCGGGCCGCGAGCCGTGGCTGACCTATGCCGCCGGCGTCGCATGCGGCGCGGGGGCGCTGTTCATCGTGTGGAAGTGGGCGCGCGAGTTGGTGACGCCCCAGCGCGCCGCGCTGGCGCTCGTGCTGGGCACGCTGGTCACCTACCACGTGCAGCGCGCCACCATCTACAACCACAACACCGTGCAGCTGGTGTCGCTGGCCGGCTATTGGTGGATGTTGTGGCGCGTGCTCCGGGCGCCGTCTTCCCGCTACAGGGACTGGGTGTACCTGGGGTGCTTTGCGGCCCTGGCGTTCCTGACCAAGTACAGCGCGGTGGTGCAGTTTGCGGTGGGCTTCGCATTCATCGTCCGGCACGGCCTGTGGCACGCCAGGCACGTGCAGGCCGGCCTGGCGCTCGCCGGCGCCGTGGCCCTGTTGTTGCTGGCGCCGCACTTCGTGTGGATGTTTCGCCATCCAGATCTCTCGATTGCCTACGCGCTGTACTCCGTGCATTCGAAGCCGCCCGACGTCTACAGCTACCGCAGCCTGCTTCACGTGGTGACGCAGCAGGTCGGCCGGCTGCTGCCGATGGTGCTGCTGGCCGCCTGCCTGTGGCACACGCGGACGAACAAGGCCCCGCAGACACGGCATGCGCCGGTGCCCGCCGGCACCGCCTTCGACAGGCGCTTCCTGGCCTGGGCGACCTTCGGCCCCGTGTGCGCGGTGCTGCCGCTGGCGGCCGTGCTGCAGATCACGCTGCTGCCTTCGTGGCTCACCACGTTCTTCCTGCCCGCGGCGTTGTGGGCAGTGGTGAATGTGCCGGGGCTGGACGCGGAGCACTGGACGCGCCGGCGCTGGCGCATCGTCGTGGCGGTCACGGTCTGTGTGCATGTTGCGGCGGCGCTGGGCCAGGGCTGGGTCGAGGGCGTGGGGAGCAAGAAGCTCGGCTACATGACGCGCGCCAATCTGCCGGCCGCGGACGTCGCGCTGGCGCTGGACGACATCTGGCAAAGCCGTGTCGGTCGTGTCAGCGGTGTGCCCTTCACGCTGCTCGTGGGCGACACCTGGTTCGCCGGTGCGGTGGCCTTGAAGATGGACCCGTCTGTGCAACTCCTCGTCGACGCGCAGGAGCGCGATTCGCCCTGGCTGGCGCCGGGCGCTCTGGCGCGCCAGGGCGGCATGGTGGTGATTCTCGACAACCCCGACTTCCTGTCCGAAGGCGTGATGCTGGAGCCGACGCTCGGCGCGGCCGACTGCCGAGGTTCGCTGCTGGTTCCCTGGACGGGGAAGGGCGCAAGCCAGAGCGTGCGCATACGCTGGGGCATCCTGCTTCCGCGCGGCGGCGTGGCGCGGCAGTGCGCTCCGCCGGTGCGCTGACCCGAGCGCGGCGCCCGCATCCAGGCCTTGCGCCGTCGCGCCGTCGCACAGCCGGAGTTGCTTTCGCCTACACGCGCTGCCTGCCCACCCCGACACCGCGTGCGGCCGGGTTTTGCACAAATAGCGGCTTCGCAACTTGTTGCTCACTCTCGAAAGACCGCCATGGCAGACGACGCAAAGACCCCTTCCCAACTGGCCGACGAGGCCCGCCAGGCCGGCCAGGACGCCACCAAGGCCGCCAGCGGACTGGCCGAAGAGGCCAAAGCGATCGCCGGCGACACGGTGCGGACCCTGCGCGCCGGTGCCGACGATGCCAAGGCGGCTGCTGGCGAAGCGCTGGACACCGCGCGCGGCGTCGCCGCCGACGCGAAGGACGTGGCCGCGGACGCCCTTGACACCGGCAAGGCCTATGCCCGCAATGCGGTGAACGAATCGGGCAAGAAGATTGCCAGTCTCAGGGAGCATGCGGCGCACTGGCAGGAGTCTTGCTCCAAGCAGATCGCAGCCGAGCCGATGAAGTCGGTGCTGGTTGCAGCGGCCGGCGGCGCGTTGCTGGCCGGACTGCTGCTGGCGTTCGACCGTTCGCCGCGCCGCTACTTCAACTGATGCGCCGATGTCTCCCCGGCCTTCGTGGCCGTGGAACTCGAGGCCGACCAACGTGCCATGACTATCGTGCGGAACCACCATGACTGAAGCGCTCACCCCCAAGGAAAGACTCGCCCTGTCCCGTGCCAGCCTGCTGGCGGCGATGGGGTACAGGAAAGTGGCCACGGACACCGGCGAGCAGATCGTTCGCGTGGTCAAGGAACCCGAACCCGCGGCAGCCGCCGCCACCTGGAGCCGGCGGGTCGAGGACAAGATCGAGCGCAGCATGGTGGGAAGCTGGTGGCGCCGCAGCCATCTGAGCACGGTGGCAGAGTTGGGCAGGCCGTTTCTTCAGGACTATGCCGCCAGGCACCCGGGCAAGCTGATGGTCTATGCGGCGGGCGCAGGGTCGTTGATCGTGCTGGTCAAGCCCTGGCGCTTGCTGTCGCTCGGCATGATCGTGGGGCTGGTGGTGCGCAGCACCGACATCGCCGGCATGGTGTCCGACTACCTGGTTCCGCAGCTGGGGGACACCGATGCGCCGCGGGACGATTTTCTCGACCAAGCGCCAGGCAGGAGCGCGTGATGGAACCGATGAAGCCCATGAAGCCCATGAAGCCGATGGAGCCCATGAAGCCGATGCCTGCGCCAGACGACTCCTGGTGGCCCGAAGGCTTGTCCAACCCGTCAAGCACCGGCGGGCAGGACGGCGTGCGCTACGCCTTCTTCCCCGAACAGCGGCGGCTGGTGGTGGCGAAAGACGGCCGCGTCAGGCAATACGACACGGGCAGCCACCAGATCTCGGGCGTCAGCCAGCAACAGCAGGATTCACAGGGCGGGATGCCGACATTCGCCAGCCAGGACGGCCCGGTCGATCTGGCCTCGCTGAAAGAAGTCGGTTAGCAGCCGCCGAGCAGCTGCCTCTTTCTTTTTCTTCAGTCGGCGAACGGAGCGGCGGCGTGCACCGGCAGGTGCAGGCACATCGACGACGCGCCGGCAGCCGACTGCAAAGTCAGCGTGCCCCCCAGTGCCGCCGCACGCGCGCGCATGTTCGTCAGCCCCCGTCCCGCGGACTTCGCGGTCACGTCGAAGCCCTTGCCGTTGTCGCACAGCGTGACTTCGATGGCCTCGTCCGTCGGCTCGTCCGTGGTGCCCTGCTGAATGCGCCGTGCGCTGAGGCTGGCCCGTGTCGCGCCTGAATGCGCCGTCAAGTTGGCGAAGGCCTCGAACAGCAGCATCTGCAGCTGATGGGATTCGCGCGCGCTCCAGCCGGCCATGGGCGGCAGGCGGCCGACGTCCCAGTGCAGGTCGATGCCGGCGGCCTGCAGGCGCGGACCCAGCCGGTAGCGCACGCTGCCCAGGGTCGAGGCCACGTCGCCCTCGTCGGCATGCATGGCGTCCACGGTGAGCTTGAGCTGGTCCACCGCGTCGCGCAGGTGCAGCGTGACGTCGTCGCGCGCCGCCCCCGGCTGCTGGGCGATGCGCAGCAGCCCGACGAGCTGGCCGCCCAGCCCGTCGTGCAGGTCCTGCACCAGCCGCTGGCGTTCCTCCAGCGCGCCGCGCGCCTTTTCCCCCTCTCGCTCGCGTGCGAAGGCAGCCTCCAGGGCGGCGTTGCGCTCGGCGAGTTCGGTCTCCAGCGCGGCGTTCATCTGCACCATCGCATGGGCGTCCTTGCGCATGCGCTCCGCAATGACCCAGGCCAGCGTGACGGCGAACCCCACCCAGGCGAAGCGTATCCAGGGCACCATCGCATAGGCCTCGGGGGAGGTTCGCATGACCCACACGTCGCGCACGCCGCACAGCACGATCAGCACCACGGCCAGGCCCAGCACGCGGTGTTCCAGCACGGCGCTGCGCAGCGCCACCCGCAGCACGACGACCATCATCGCCAGTGCGGACAGCAGGGCCAGGCCCCGCCACAGCGGCATCAACCACAGCCAGGGCACCATGATGCCCAGCACCGCCGTCACGGGTGCCAGCCAGGCCATCAGGCCCAGCAGGCGCGCCAGCCGGCTGTCGCCGCGCCCCACCACCGTCAGCGCGAAGCGGCACAACAGCGGCACCGCCGCCTGGAACGCCGCCAGCGGAAGCACGCCCCACCAGGGCCAGGGCAGCGGCACATGCGTGAAAAGCACGCGTGCCGTCTGCAGCGACCACAGCAACTCTCCGAGGCCGTAGTAGAGATAGATCGATTCGCGCTGGCGCAGCCACACCAGCAGCGACAGCGCGCCCAGCACGCCGCTCACGATGGCGATGAAGCGCCCGCCGCTCACCTGCCAGAACAGGGCGCTTTCGTACAACGGAAGAATCTCGGCCTCGCTGCCCGCCACCACCAGGGACAGCCCGCCCTGGCGCGCGGTCTGCGCCGCAATGGCAACTTCCACGCGCAGCGGCGCCGCCGAACCGGTGGCCGGCAGCACGATGTACTGGGGCGTCGTGGAGGCATCGTCGTAGGGCCCGGGTGGAAAGGCACCGAAGCGCGCCACCTCCCGGCCGTCCACCGAGATACGAAAGCTGTTGCCCACGCGCGGCACGAACAGCGCCATGGGGGCGGCGGGGTCGGCCACCGGGAGCTCGAACGCGAAGTGCGCCTGCCCGTCGACCGCGTCCCGCTGGTCCCAGTCATACGGCAGGGCCACGGTCTGCGGGGCTTGGGCCTGTCCGCGCACGGTCAGCGTGAGCCTGGCGTGGTCCACCACGGTCAGCGCCTGCGCGGAAACGTGCCAGCCCAATCCCACCGCCGCGAGGAGGATCAGCAACAGCAGGCGCCATCCGAGCGCTTCATTTCGAGGACCCATGACGGCGGCAACTGTAGCAACATTCGCTTGCAAAACTGCCGTTAATTTTGCGCATGTACGGCCGCAGATGCCTTGCCGGGTGCGGCGGTCGTGAGGGCTGCCACTGCATAATCGCGCCCTTTTCCCTTGGAAGCCGGATGCAAATCGAGATCGCGCAATCCACGCCCACGGCCGCCAGCATTTCGATGCTCGTGCAGGCGGGCTATGACTTGGGCGAGGTCGTCGAGAGTGAATTTCTACGGCGCAGCTTCAACCAGGTCTATCGACTGAGTTTTGCGAGCGGGAAACGCGTGGTGGCCCGGCTGTGCGCCGACCGGCCCCGCGGCGCGCCGAACGGTTTGTTCGAGTCGGCCGCGCTGCGGCACTGGGCCGAGGCCGGATGCCGTGTCTCGCGCTGCCTGCCGGCGGCCAACGGTGAAGTGGCCATCCAGGTGAAACTGCCCGAGGGCTCGCGGGCGCTGATGCTGTTCGAGCACCTGGACGGCGAGTTCACCAGCGAGGCAGGCGAGGACATCGAAGCCTTCGCGCGCGGGCTGGCTGCCCTGCACATCGCCGGCGAGAGCTACGAGGGGCCGAGCAGCGCCTACTGCCTGGACCTGGACTACCTGCTGCTGCACCCGCTCGAAGGCCTGCTGCGCGCCCCGACCATGACGGCCGAGCTGCGCCCGCAGTTCGAGGCCCTGGCCCGGCGCCTGCAGGACGACATCCTGTCGCTGGGCGAACTGAGCCGCGTGCTGTGCCACGGCGATGCGCACGGCAGCAACAACTTCGTGGTGGACGGCATCGGCGCGCAGAAGGGCCGCCGCGAGGCCGTGTTCTTCGACTTCGACGAGGCCGGCCCCGGCTACCTCGCCTACGAACTGGCGGTGTACCCCTGGAGCCTGCATCCGCACACGCCCGACGGCGTGGCGAGCGACAAGGCCAAGGCCAAGTGGCTGCACTTCATTTCGGCGTATCGCGAGGTGAGGCCCGTGGCCGATGCCGACCTGGCGGCCATTGCGCGCTTCATGTCGATCCGGCAGTTCTGGCTGCTGGGCGAGTATTCGGGGCGCATCGACGTCTGGGGGTCGCAAGCCATCCCCACGGACTACCTGCGCCGCCAGATCACCATGCTGCGCAACTGGCAGACGCTGGAGCTGCCGCTGCTGCAGGGCTAGCTAGCCGATGCGGTTGACGCCGCACCAGCGCACCATGAACACCGCCAGCACCGCGGTGACCTGCACCACACTGTCGATCCACACCCACTCGTCGATCCAGGCAGGCCAGCGCGCCGTTTGTTGCGGATGCGCCGCTCTCGCGCGCGGCGCATCCGTGTTCGCATGCCGTGTCAGGCGGCCAGTGCCGCCGCCTTCGGTGCAGGCTTTGGGGCGCGGGGAACGCTCGCGTCCAGTTGCTTCGCCAGCGCGCCCCACCGCACTCGTGCCGAGACCACGCTTTCCTCCTTCACATGCCCGAACCCGCGAATCTGCTCCGGCAGGCGTGCGAGCGCGAGCGCGGTGTCGAAGTCGATGCGGTCGAATCGCGCCACCACGTCTTCGACCATCGCGCGGTAGTCGGCGATCAGCTGGCGCTCCATGCGCCGCTCGGCCGTGCGGCCGAACACGTCGAGCGCGGTGCCGCGCAGCCCGCGCAACTTCGCGAGCACGCGAAACGCATTCATCATCCACGGCCCGAAGCTTGTCTTCACCGCATGGCCTTGCGCATCGCGGCGGCCCAGCACCGGCGGCGCCAGGTGAAAGCGCAGCACGGGCTTGCCTTCGAACTGCTCGGACAGCTTCTCGATGAAGCGCTTGTCGGTGTACAGGCGCGCAACCTCGTACTCGTCCTTGTAGGCCATGAGCTTGAAGAGGCCCGAGGCCACCGCCTTCGCGAGCAGCGTGGTGCCGCGCGCGCGGTGTTCGGCTGCGCGCACCCGCTCCACCAGTTCGGCATAGCCCTGCGCGTAAGCGGCATTCTGGTACGAGGTGAGGAACGCGATGCGGTCCGTCACCAGCGCCTCGAAGCTCTGCGGCCGCTGCAGCGCCACCACCTTCGCCGGTGCGGCCTGCCGCGCGACGGCGGCCAGATCGAGCGCCGCCTTGCGGCCCCAGCGGAAGGCGGCCTGGTTGGCCTTGATGGCCACGCCGTTGATCTCGATGGCCTTGTTCAGCGCCTCGGCCGACAGCGGCACGAAGCCTTTCTGGAAAGCGAAGCCCAGCAGGAACAGGTTGGCGGCAATGGCGTCGCCCATGAGCCGTGTGGCGAGCTGCGTGGCGTCGATGAAATCGGCGCGGCCTTCGACCGACTCCTCGATCAGCGCGCGCACCTGCGCGGCGGGGAACTCCCAGTCGGGCTGCTGCGCGAAATGCCCGGTCGGCTGCTCGAAGGTGTTGACCAGCGCATAGGTGCGCCCCGGCCGCATGCGCGCGATGGCGTCGGGCGCGCCGGCCGTGAGCATGTCGCACCCGAGGATCAGGTCGGCCTCGCCCGTGGGAATGCGCTGCGCCTTCAGTTGCGCCGCGTCGCGCGCTATGCGCACGTGCGACGTGACCGAGCCGTTCTTCTGCGACATGCCCGTCATGTCGAGCACGCTCACGCCCTTGCCCTCGAGGTGCGCCGCCATGCCGATCAGCGCGCCGATGGTGATGACGCCCGTGCCGCCGATGCCGGTGATCAGGATGTTGTGCATGCCTTCGAGTGCATGCTGTGGCGGCGCAGGCAACGGCGGCTCTTCGGCTGCAGCCATGGCCGCGACCGGTGCCTGCTTGCGCGGCTTCACGCCTTCCACCGTCACGAAGCTAGGGCAGAAGCCCTTGATGCACGACTCATCGGCGTTGCACGCGCTCTGGTCCACGCTGCGCTTCAGGCCCAGGTCGGTTTGCTTGGGCAGCAGCGCGGTGCAGTTCGACTGCTCGCCGCAATCGCCGCAGCCTTCGCACACCGCGTCGTTGATGAACACGCGCCGCGCGGCCTGCGGAAACTCGCCCCTCTTGCGACGCCGGCGCTTTTCGGCCGCGCACACCTGGTCGTAGATCAGCACCGACACGCCCTCGAACTCGCGCAGCTCGCGCTGCACCGCGTCCATGTCGTCGCGGTGGTGCACGGTCATGACGAAGCCGTCGCGGTCGGCGGGCAGGGGGCTGCGGTCGGCCCAGCGCGTCGGGTCTTCGGCCACCAGTGCCAGGCGCTTCACGCCCTCTGCGGCCATCTGGTGCGCGATGCGCGGCACGTTGATCGGCCCGTCGACCGGCTGGCCGCCCGTCATCGCGACCGCGTCGTTGTAGAGGATCTTGTAGGTGATGTTCACGCCCGCCGCCACCGCCGCGCGGATCGCCATCGAGCCCGAGTGGTAGTACGTGCCGTCGCCCAGGTTCGCGAACACGTGCTTGCGTTTGGAGAACCACGCCTGCCCCAGCCACGGCGCGCCTTCGCCGCCCATGTGCGTGGTCGTCTTGTTGTGCTCGGGGTAGATGGCCGTGGCCATCACGTGGCAGCCGATGCCCGCGAGCGCCAGGCTGCCCTCGGGCACCTTGGTGGAGGTGTTGTGCGGGCAGCCCGCGCAGTACCAGGCCGGCCGCGAGGGCGTGGCCACGGCCTTGCCCAGCACCACGTCCTTCGCGTCGAGAATCGCCAGCCGCATGCGGATGCGGTCGCTGGTGTGAAAGCGCGCCACGCGCGCCGCGATGACGCGTGCGATCTGGGCCACTGAGAAGTCCGCCGTGGCCGGCAGCAGCCACTGGCCGCGCGGGTGCGCGCCCCATTCGCCCTGTTCGTCGAACTTGCCGATCACGCGCGGGCGCACGTTCTCGCGCCAGTTGTACAGGTGCTCCTTGAGTTGGTACTCGACGATCTGGCGCTTTTCCTCGACCACCAGAATTTCTTCGAGCCCGTCGGCGAACTCGCGGATCGAGTCGGGCTCCAGCGGCCACGGCATCGACACCTTGAACAGGCGAATGCCGATGCGCGCGGCCTCGTGGGCGTCGATGCCCAGTTCTTCCAGCGCTTCGAGCACGTCGCGGTACGACTTGCCCGAGGCCACGATGCCCAGCCGCGCCTTGGGCGAATCGATGGTCACGCGGTTCAGCTTGTTGGCGCGCGCGTAGGCGATGGCGGCGTAGATCTTGTAGTCCTGCATCAGCGCCTCCTGCTTGCGCGCCTGCACGCCCAGCGTGTCGGTCGACAGGCGCGCGTGCACGCCGCCGGCCGGAAACACGAAGTCCGCGGGCAGCCGCGTGTGCACGTCGAGCGCGCCGGCGGCGATGGAGCCCGACGACTCCACCGTGTCGGCCAGCGCCTTGAAGCCCACCGGCAGGCCGGCGAAGCGCGACATCGCGAAGCCGTGCAGGCCGAGTTCGATGTACTCCTCCACGCTCTGCGGATAGAGCATCGGGATCATCGAGGCCGCGAACAGGTGGTCGCTCTGGTTGGGCAGCGTGGAAGAAGACGCGCCGTGGTCGTCGCCCGCCACCAGCAGCACGCCGCCGTGGGGCGAGGTGCCTGCGTGGCTCATGTGCTTGAACACGTCGCCGCAGCGGTCCACGCCGGGCGCCTTGCCGTACCACATGGCGAACACGCCGTCGACCGCGCTCTCGCCGGTCAGGTGCACCTGCTGCGTGCCCCACACGGCGGTGGCGGCCAGCTCTTCGTTCACGCCGGGCAGGAACTTGACGGCGTTGGCCTCGAGCCGCGGCTGCGCCTTCCACAGCGCTTCGTCGAGCCCGCCGAGCGGCGAGCCGCGGTAGCCCGAGACGAAGCCCGCGGTGTTCAGGCCCGCCTGCTGGTCGCGCCATTTCTGCACGAGCATGAGGCGCACCAGCGCCTGGATGCCGCTGAGGTAGATCCGGCCTTCGGTGGCCGTGTATTTGTCGTCCAGCGCAACGCTGGCCAGTTCGTGGGATGCCATGACTGAAAAGGACTCCGGGTAGGACTCGTTGGAATGCGGGCGTGGCCCCGGTAGAGGGCCGGCCTGCCTTGTGCCGCGCCGGGGTAGACGGCGGGGCAGCAACGATTCTTCAGTGTTGCGGCCGGAAAGTGCTTCTTCTTTTTGGCAGACCGGCCGGCCTTACGGAAGATCTGTCTTCTGACGGCACCATCCGCCGAAAGGATTTCGGTGAGGGCCGGTCGGCTTGCTGGCCCGACAATGGCGACCCCCGCCGACCGACCGGAACCCCACCCCACACCGATGAGACCCGACCTCGATTCGCTCGCGCTGTTCCTGCGCGCCATTGAGCACGGCAGCCTGTCGAAGGCTGCTGCCGAGAGCCACATGGTGCTGTCGGCCGCGAGCCGCCGCCTGGCCATCCTCGAAGGCCACCTGGGCGTGGCGCTGCTCAACCGCAGCTCGAAGGGCGTCACGCCCACGGGCGCGGGCGAGTCGCTGGCCATGCATGCGCGCCAGATATTGCGCGACGTCGACCGCATGCGCGCCGACCTGTCCGACTATGCGCAGGGCGCCACCGGCCGCGTGCGCCTGCACGCCAATGCATCGGCCATGGGCCAGTTCCTGCCCGACGACGTGGCGAGCTTTCGCCAGCGCTACCCCGAGATTCGCGTGAGCGTGGAGGAGCACCGCAGCGTCTACATCGTGCAGGCCATTCGCGACCGCCAGGCCGACGTGGGCGTCATCACGAGCGAGGCGGCCGACCCGGCGCTGCACTTCATTCCGTACCGCACCGACCGGCTGGTGGCCATCGTGCGGCAGAAGCATCCGTGGCGCGGGCGCGAGGTGTCTTTCGAGGAGCTGCTCGACTTCGACTTCGTGGGGCTCGAGGACGACTCGGCCATTTCACGCACCATGGAAGACGCGGCCATGAGCGCGCGCAAGGTGCTGCGGCTGCGCGTGCGGGTGAAGAGCTTCGAGGCGGTGTGCCGGATGATCGAGGCCGGCATGGGCGTGGGCATCTTGCCCGAGGGGGCGGCGGTGACTTACCGCAAGGAGATGAAGCTGCGCTTCATCAACCTGACCGATGCGTGGGCTTCGCGGCGCATGTACCTGTGCACGCGGCAGGAGGCGTTGAGTTTTCCGCAGCGCCGATTGGTCGATCATTTGTTGGCGCGGGGCATGCCTTAGGGATCGGATGCGGGTTCGTTCAGGGCGGCGCTCACGCCGACGGGGTACCTTGCTCCGCGAATGTCCCCCGGCCTGCGGCCTCCTCCTTTATTTCGCTGCGCAAGGCACCCCATCGACGTGAGCTTTCAGCGCAGCGGTGGACCGCCAGTCACGTCGCGGCTCGCGAAGCAAATGTGGCCTTTCGTCACGCGCCGGCAAGTACCCATGAAGGCCGCGCGTGAGGCATTGCGGAAGCTGCATTTGTTGGCGGTTGCCGAGACTTTCGTGCCGCGTGGAACGGCAGTTTCGGTGGGCTGTTCTCTAAAGTGGACGCCCCTGTCACTCAACCACCCATCAAGGGAACACGGAAGGCGCTGCACACACAACCACTGAAATTCTGGAAGGCTGCTTGCCTCGCGGCAGGTTGTCGGTGCCAAAGCACCGATGCGTATGCGAGGTATCAAAGGCGACGGTCGGGGTGCAGCAACACCCCGACCGTCTAACCAAATCGGTGCAACACCCTCTAAAGGACCGCACAAAAATGGCTACCAAGACTATAGCCCGGCCTCGCACGCCGGTAGCTTCCGAAGACAACGCCCAAGACCCGGCGGATCGTCTCGAAAACACCCTGTCTCAACTCGAAGCTCTTCTGTGGGTATGCCACGGGGAAGATGTCGATTGGTGCAGCGGTGACGGACCTCGACAGCTGGACAACCTGCTCTGGCTTGCGGCTGAACTGGCGCGCAAGGCCGGCGAACTGTTTCAGTTGAACGAGAAGGCGCGAAGCGCAACGCCTGAGACCGGCGGTTAGCAGCTGGTCTGCGGGCCGCGGATTTCGCGGCCCGCCTGAAGAGCGGGGTTCGTTTGGGCGCGACGATTAAAGCTTTCGCGATGGACCGAATTCGATTCGGTTGAGGTTGTTCGTCGGGGACGTCTCAGCGGAAGCTGTCCGCCCTGTGCTGTTAGCCTCACATGGTCGGCAGGCCTCTGCCACGCCAACTTCGGCCATCGCGCCCAATTTTTAGAAGTGAACTCACTATGACCAGCCCGCTGTACAACGCTTCCGTTCCCGTCATGCAGCAGATGCTGCGCGCCCTGTCCGACGTGCTCAAGAAGGCCGAAGACCACGCGACGCAAAAAAATATCGATCCCAATGCGCTGCTGCAGGCGCGGCTGTTCCCTGACATGTTTCCGCTGGTACGTCAGGTACAGATCGCCGCAGACTTCTCCAAGGGCATTGCCTCCCGCCTGGCTGGTGCCGAGGTGCCGTCCTGGCCCGACACTGAGGTCAGCTTCGCCGACCTGCAAGCGTTGATCGCCAAAGCTGTGGCCCATATCGGCTCCTTCAAGTCTGAGCAATTTGATTCAAGCGAGAGCCGCGAGATCGTATTGCGCCCCGGCACCCCCAAGGAAAAGAAGCTGACCGCAGGCGCATATCTTCTGCACTATGGACTGCCGCAGTTTTTCTTCCACGTGACCACCACCTATGCGATCTTGCGCCACAACGGTATCGAGATCGGTAAGCGCGACTACATGGGTGCCTACTGACCCGAGACAGACCGGAGTTCAGCCACTCTGGCCACTGCCGCTCGATAGCAACCAGAGCCTCGGTCGCTGCGCGATTTCAGCTAACTGTGGATGGAGGCTTTATCTAACCTGATTTGCTTGGCGCCTGGTCAAGGCTGACCCAATGTCTGCTGCGTTAGTCTGTGAATTAAACAGTCGACCCGCTGCGAGCGTTCGACGTTGGTTTGCTGATGGCGGCTATGCAGCGGAAGCGGGCTGCCGTTGGTCGAGGCCAGACTTTCGGGCTCGGTCAGGACCGGTCATTCATCCTCGAATCTCAACCAGCGTCGCTCGCAAAACCAACGTCGGCCGACCGGCCGAAGGCATTCATCACATGAGTTCACATCGCCTTGAGATTTTCGCCGACTACTACCAGTTTTATCTTCAAGACGCGACAGCCGAAGGAAGTCTGTCGGACGCTTGGGATGACGCTGCAACACGCCGCATGCTTGCTGTCTCGACAGGCGTGATCGGTTTTGGGACCGCACGCAATATGAATGTTCCGGTAACGCTGGAGATTCTCGAGGCTGAGCCGTTGTGCGCGCTCGGCAACTTCGATCACGTTGTTGAGGGTTCATTGGTCGTTGCGACTGGACCGCTCGTGATAGCGGGGTGTACTGACTATTTTCCCGATGCGCGACGGTTCGACGTGCAACCTGGCGCATTCAGAGTACGGCTGTCCGCATCAGGCCTGAGTTCGCTATCGACAGATGAGCTCGAGGGCGACGACCACTACCTCGTGCAGCTCTGGCCGGGCGACCCTATCGAACCTGTTGTGCTCAAGCAGTGGGAAGGGTGAGCATACGAGCCGACCCATTGGCCACAAACAGCCGTTCGCTGTACCAACACAACTCGACGAAATCGGGCTGTGTACGGTCAGGAGACGTTCTGAACGACCCAGCTGGCATCGAACATCTTTCATTGAATCCCGCACATCTTCTTTCTCCGAAGCGGCATATTCCCCTTCATGAAGAACTACGTCCTTGCCCTTGATCTCGAAGGTACCTTGATCTCAAACGCAATGAGCCAGATACCCCGGCCAGGTCTGGCTGAGTTCCTGACTCGTTGCGCCGAACTTTTTCCTCGCATCGTTATGTTCACCACCGTCAAGGAAGAACGATTCAGAAAGATCGCGCGCTTGCTGGTGGACGAGCAAGTCGCGCCCGCCTGGTTCGCGGATATGGAGTACATCACTTGGCATGGTGAGACAAAAGACCTTCAATTTGTCCCTGGCGTGCTTCCGCAGCAGGTGTTGCTGGTGGACGATTTTGAGAAGTACGTTCATCCAGGCCAAGAAGCACAGTGGCTGCAGATTGAATACTTCGACTATGCCTATGGCTCAACGGATACCGGCCTCGCCAAGATGCTTCAAATACTTGCGGCGCGTATTTGATCGATGATTTCGTAGCGCACTGCTGCGGCGAGAATCGGCCAACTCCCGACCGTCAAATCCAACGCCTGTTGCTTGCGAAGTATGACTGGCACGTCGATACAAGATTTCCTCCTTTTTGGAGTTCTCCCCTTCGGAACCCTATTGATTCCAGTCACTTTCGTCATGCTCTGGCGGTTAAGACAGCGCACGACTTGGGCGGCTGTCTTCTCTATCGCCGCAGCAGGAATTGCGGGTGGCGCCGCGCTCGTCGCAACGCTTCGGGCGTTTTTTCTCCTGCCTCGATTTGGGGCCTGTCTCGAGTGCGGAATCCTGAGTTGGCGATGGTACTCGGACGCAATCACTTTTGCCCAGGGATTCGGTGTCACGTCCGCCTTGGCCCTCTTGGCATGCCGGCTGGTGTTCAGGCCAAACCGATGAGACCCGAAACTTGAACGTCTGCTTCGGGGTTCGGCGTACAGCCGCTTCGGGCCCAAAGCGGGCCTAAAAGGTGCTCCAAAGCGGTCTCTGGGCGACGATTTTTCCTGCCGCTCGTCAGCTAGAACGGCTCATTTTGAGCGAGCTGCATCGGGACGTAAGCGATGCCCTTCGTCTCTACGAGTGCACCGACCGTGTGAAACCCCATGCGCTCATAAAAAGACAGTGCAGAGGGCGTTGAGTTGACCGTGGTCGCAACTGAGGCAGAAGGCCATCCATAGGCCTTTTTAATGTGAGACCAAAGCGCCCTTGCAACGCCCGCTCGTTGGAAAGGATGGCCAACGAAGAGGTGGAATAGATGGGTTCCGTTGCGAACGGCAATTACTCCCATCAACTGGCCGGCGGCCGTGCCAACGTAGTAATCGAGCTCTGGGGCACCGATGTTTCGTGCAATGCCCTCAGGCTCAAGCGAAAGCAAGAAACCTTCTGCACCTGAACCGTCGGCTCGCAATAGGAAATGGTGCGCCAACGAAAGAATCAGCGCGCTGACTGCCGAAGCGTCGTCGAGCGTGGCTTTGCGTATGTGCATGGATTCGGGAGAAACGGTCGCGTTCATCTACGTAGGTCCGGTGATGGCCGAATTTTGCCGAACACTGCGAACGGCTGGTTGTGGCCGACTGTAGCCTCACGCACTGTTGGCGCAAAGGGCTCGAAGCGGAAGTTCGTCGCGAGGGAAAGTGGCCGGCCAGCTAGCAGTCGCCGGGTTCAGACCGTCTGGGTTCGAAGCCCAGCCTCGAGCGCACCGTCGAGAGCTGACCATAGCTTCGGCACCGTGTCCTCGCGTGGCTTTCCTCGAGCAATATAAGCCGCCATCGCACGACGCGCATCTTCTTCGCGCCCTGAAAGTGCATGGCAAAACGCGGCTGCCACCGGCAACTGTGTGTACATGCCTGCCTCGGGGCGGTTACTCAGTGCGACAACCTGGTCGTATACCGAAGTCGCTTGCCGACCCAACTGCCAGAAGTCCTGCGCTTGTCGCACGGCGTTTGAAAGCCGGGGTGTCATGCCTTCTAGGAGGCTCTGTTCACCCCACATGTACGAGAGGTTGAGTTCTGCGGATTGTCCGTCGATGAACGCATCAAAGATTGCCGATTTCTCGGTGCGATGCCACTGCATTTTTCCCGCCACGAGGTGCGGCACAAAATCGAACGAATACCCCCATCGCGGCGCAATAACTCCGCCTTTGAGTTGTGCGTAGGCGAAGACACGGCGAACAGGCGCATCTTTACTGTCAACCCATTGAAGTGGCTTCATCTCGGCGAAGCGATCTGCACCGAGATATGTAGCAATCACGGGCCCAATATGGGATTGAACTGCGGAAATGGTCAGAAGATTGAAATCGCTCATCGAGGCGTTGTCTACACGTTTTAGGGCCGACAAGCACCCTGTTCGAATGACCGGTTGTGGCCGACTTCAGTCCGTCCTGGCGTGCATCCGCAGCACTGCAAGCTTCAGTCGTTCGATCAGTCTGGCCCAGGTCAATTCGGTCTTTGCAATGCGCATCGTGTTTCCCGCAGGATTAAAACTAAAGGATTGGAATTCGCTACCGAGTGACCGCTCCTGGCCGACTGTAGCCGGTCGCGCCGCTGTCGTGAACGGGCCCATCTGAGACATTGGGCCTCGTCCGAAGCAGCCGGTCGCGAGCCCACAGGTCGATCCAAGAGCGGCAAACAAGCGCGGGTCCAATCGCGCGAAATCAAATTTGCGAAGGTCCAACGGCGCGGTGCGCAAAGGTTGGATGGCGCCAGCGGGTGCAATTTACGGATGGCCACGGGGCCCTACCGCTGGGGTTACTGGCGTGCCGCAACGACGTTCGCAGACCGCTTATCTAATGGCCATGTTCTTTGGCAAAGGCGTCGTTTTTTTGATTGTTTCAAAATGTGTTTCTTGAGAGAATTACGGATCGCTGTAGCACTGCAATTACAGGTATCGACATGTCCCGCCGCAATTTCGGACGCTTCGTCCGCCGTCTTGGTCTTTCGTTGTTCTTGCTGCCCCTGGTGATGTCAGCCTGCGGCGGTGGTGGCAATGATGGCGGAGTACGGGCGGGATCGGCCGCGGATCCTGCAACGCAGCCGCTGCCGGCAGCCTTGATGCGCGCCATGAAGGAGAGCACCGGGCTCCAGTGTGCTGCAGGTGGCCTGCGTGTCGACGCGGGCGTGGACGTCAACCGTGACGGAGTGTTGGCGGATCAGGAGGTGACGTCGACCCAGTACGTCTGTAACGTCGCCGGGTCGGCGGGACTCGCAACGCTGGTCCGGATGCGCGCCGAACCCGCCGGCGCGAACTGCGTGCAGGGCGGATCGCAGGTGCTTGCAGGCATCGACACGAACGCGAACGGCACGCTCGAGGATGCCGAGGTTTCCACCTCCGCCTATGTGTGCAATGGCAGCCCAGGGGCGACGGGCCCCTCGGGTTCATCGGGCCGTGACAGCCTGATCTCCTTCGCGGCCGAACCGCCCGGTGCCACCTGCCAATACGGCGGGCAGCGCATGGCCTCAGGACTGGATCTCGACGGCAACGGCGTCCTGGGCGCCGGCGAGGTGAGCTTTACCGCCTACGTGTGCAGCGCCGCGCCCGCCGACACGCGATGGATCGACGTGACGGGCGCGGCCATCCAGGCCGAATCCAACACGGGCTACTTGGCGAACTCGAGCGCGAAGACCGTCATCATCTTGCCAGCCGCGCCAACTGTGGGCGAGTGGGTCAAGGTCAGCGGCGTGGGCACGGGAGGATGGACGATCGCGCAGAACGCGGGCCAGCGCATCAGCACGCTTGGACTACCCGGCGGCCTGGACATTCGCTGGGCGACCGGTTCGATCACAGGCAATTGGGTTGGTGTCGCCTCCTCGGCAGACGGCGCGCGGCTCGTGGCCGCATCCGCCAGCGGCGAGCTCTACACCTCGATGGATCAGGGCCTGACCTGGACGCTGAGGCTCATCGGGCAAACCTGGAGCAGCGTCGCGTCATCGAGCGATGGGCTCAGGCTCGTCGCCACGACCAACGGAGGCTCGATCTTCACCTCCACGGATGGGGGCGCCAACTGGGCGGACGATGGATCAGCGCGTGCATGGAGTTCGGTGGCGAGTTCCTCTGACGGCATGCGCCTTACCGCGGTGGCGTACCTCGGCCAGGTCTGGACCTCGGGTGACGGCGGTGCCAGTTGGACGAGCCGTGACAGCAATCGCGCGTGGCGCACCGTGAGCATCTCGGCCGACGGACGGGTTCAGGTGGCGGGAACGAACGGCGCCCAGCTCTACGTGTCGACGGACTACGGAGTCACCTGGACGGCCAGGGCCAGTGGCAACTTTTGGTGGGCCGTGAGGGTGTCGGCCGACGGAAGACGTATGTATGCAACGGTCGACACGGGCACCCTGTGGAGATCGGAGGACTACGGAGCGAGCTGGGAGGCCGAGGACACTGCTCGCGACTGGCGCGGTCTCGCGACTTCATCGGACGGGCGCTTCGTCGTGGCAGGGACGGCCGGAGGTCGGATGTACCAGTCGGACGACTTCGGCGCATCCTGGCGAGCTACAGGCAGCAGTGGCCAATGGCAAGGAATCGCGATCACCGCGGATGGCCTGCGCGTTATTGCGGCGAACGCCGGGGCCGCCCTGCAGAGCGGGATGCGCAGGACATCCACGACCGTGGGTGCGGCGGGTTCCCTTTCTGGAGCGCAAGGAGATTCCATCCAACTGCAATACACGGGAAGCGGGGTGTTTGCGCCCATCGGATACGTGAATGTGGGTATCGATTTCGGGATTCAGTGAGGGCAGCAGCAGCAAGCGCTACGTTGTGCTCGTCAACGCCTAGTTACCTAAGGGTTGCGTCCGCACTCGATTCACAAGCGAACGCTAACGGTGCAAGCTGGTCGCCCTGTGAGCAGCAAGCTCGCGCGTTACGTCGAACTTCATCGCTGGTGTCGGTTGTCAGCTTTGAATTTCAGCCTCGTCCCGGAACGTCCGCTTCTGGCCGTCTACTAACGAGGGAGAGATAGGTTCACCATGCATAAAACTCCGGCCCGAAACTCATAGTGGGTCCAAAAGTCCTCAGCCTCAACGCGCGCCCACGCCGTTTGAAGACGGAGCGCGGGAATATCCGCATCACCCATAACAACGCGAAGGCCCACCTCGGTCGATGCACGCTGTATCTCGTCGCGCGTGGCATAGAGCGGAACCCCTAGAAGCCTGGCATCGATTGCCGAGAAGCCATCCACAGGCACGACGTAGCAATGGATGGTCTTCAGCGTTTGCGCCTCGTCAAACCGAATCGCGAAGCCCTCGCCGAGAACTTCGAGCCAGTACGAATCCGGCGTGCCCTCATGCAGGCGGTCAAATTCGTAAGTGACCGGACCGGCCTGACAGTCCTCCAGTAGTTGGAGCACCTCGTCGTCCTTGAGCTTTTTCCCGAGCATTTTGGGCAGAGTCATCTTCTTGCGACAGATTTTCGAGGCCGGTCAATGGGTAGCGACTTTAGCCGTCGCCGACCAGGCCGACAAAGCATCTACGCGAAAAATTGAACGGGGATCACTAAGTTCGGCTTCTGGCCGAGGCTGTGTGAAAACACTTCCCCCCACGCCTTCTCAAAAATAAAATCAGGTCACCTGTTCAAGCGAGGTGCCCATGAAGCGATTCATCGAAGGCGAGTCCCGCGAGCAAGTCACCTTGCTACCCGAGTGCCTTGACGACTATATCGGCCAGGACAACCCGGTACGCGTCGTCGACGCCTTCGTTGAAGAGCTGGACCTGCGCTCACTGGGCTTCCAAGGTGCAGACCCTGCAGCCACCGGCCGGCCAGCGTACCACCCGAGTGTCCTGCTCAAGCTCTACATCTACGGATACCTCAATCGCATCCAGTCCAGCCGACGCCTGGAGCGCGAAGCGCAACGCAACGTCGAGCTCATGTGGCTCACCGGCCGCCTGGCCCCGGACTTCAAGACCATCGCCGACTTCCGCCATCACAACAGCGCGGGCATCCGCAACGTCTGCAAGCGCTTCATCGGCCTGTGCCGCGACCTGAAGCTCTTCTCCCAGGCCATCGTGGCCATCGATGGCAGCAAGTTCAAAGCCGTCAACAGCCGCGACGCCAACTTCACCCCGGGCAAGGTCGACGCTCGTCAGCGTCAGATCGAACAAAGCATCCAGCGCTACCTCGATGCCCTGGAGACCGCCGACCGTACCCAGCCTGCGGAGGTCGAGGCCAAGACCGAGCGACTGACGGACAAGATCCGCAAGCTGCGCGAGCAGATGCGGCAACTCGACGAGACCCGGGAGCAGTTGAAGAACGAGCCAGATGGTCAGTGCTCCACCACCGATCCCGATGCCCGGTCGATGAACTCACAGGCCAAGGGCGCGGGCATGGTGGGCTACAACGTGCAGACGGCGGTCGATGCCAAACACCACCTCATCGTGGCGCACGAGGTCACCAACATCGGCAACGA
>NZ_CEEDFC010000027.1:0-106406 GCF_979254005.1 Variovorax sp. AC103
CATCGCTCCTGCCCCCGGAACAGCAGCCACCCCCGCCCCCGCCGCACGCGGCGAGCGAGATCAGGAGCGCCGCTGCGCACGCGCAGCGCGTCGTCTGGAAGAGCCTGTCGGCTGTTGCCGGGGTCGCGGAATTTGTTTTCATGAAATGGTTTCAGGTGAAGAGGGCAAACAAAAGAATCAACTCGTAACACGAGCGTTGCAATTCTTCTGTGCCCTCCTTCACCTCGCCATCCTCTGTTTTGAGGATGCGGCTGCAAGGCACCTATGGCTTTACGGTGCCCAATGCCTTCGCCGTGCCGGGTCCTAGAGCAGGCTCTCGGGGACCAGCGGCGCCAGCAGGTTCAGCCGCCAGCGCGCCCAGAAATCGGTTTCGGGCTCCTGGTGCAGGATGGTGTCGGCCGCATCCCCCGCCGAGGCCGGGCTGACCCATTCGATGGCGCCGGTCGGCCCCAGTTGCAACTGGTAGGCGCCGTCCAGCCGCATGAACCCGATCAGGCTGGTGAGCTGCTGCGCGATCTGCGGGCTGAAGATGAAGATGCCGACCTCGGTGTTGTGCAGCATCGAGCGCGGGTCGAAGTTCATCGAGCCGATGAACACCGTCTTGCGGTCGATCACCGCCGACTTGCCGTGCAGCCGCCCGCTGGCCGAGCCGTACATTCCGAAGCGTTTCGTCTGCTCCACCCGCTTGGGGCTCAGCTCGTACAGCTCGACGCCCAGGCGCAGCATCTCGGGGCGGTAGCGGCGGTAGCCGATGTGCACCAGCGATTCGTCGGTGGCGGCCAGCGAGTTGGTCACGATGGTGTAGCTCACGCCGTTGCCGCGCACGAGGCGAATGGTTTCCATGCCGCCGCGCCCCGGAATCAGGTAGGGCGTGGTCTGCAGGATCTCGTTCTCGGCACCGCGCAGGTAACGCCGCACGTTGTAGAGCACGCTGTCCCTGGCCTCGTCGGCGGGCGGCCCCCGTGCCTCGTCGGTGGCGCCGAGCGCCTTGGCCGGCGCGTCGGCGTAGGCCTCGGCACGGGCCCAGGCCAGCTTCAGCGTGCCGGCGTCGAGGTCCTTGGCCAGCGGGTTGTTGCCCAGCAGGTCGGTGGAGGCGGGCTCTTCCGGGTGCAACTGGTCCGGCCCGGAGGTCAGCCGGTCGAAACGCTCGCGCAGTTGCTGCGGGGTTTCGCCGCTGTCGGGCACCAGGGCGCCGATGGGGTACACGTAGGGGCTGTTCCAGTACATGTCGAACAGCGACGACAGCCGGGGCACCACGGCGCCGGCCACCAGCGTGTCGATGTCGATGAAGTTCGAGCCCCCGTCGCGCAGGAAGTACTCGTTGGCCATGTTGCGCCCGCCCATCACGCCGATGGTGTCGTCCACCACGTAGAGCTTGTTGTGCATGCGGCGGTGCACACGGTCGAAGTCCAGGATCGACCACGCCCAGCGCGTGCCGAGGCGGTCGCGCCCGGCCGGGAACGGGTTGAACAGGCGCACTTCCACGTGGGGGTGCGAGGCGAAGCTCGCGAACAGCGGGTCGGCACCGGCCGTGTAGAGGTCGTCCACCAGCAGCCGCACGCGCACGCCGCGGTCGGCCGCATCGCGCAGGGCGCGCAGCAGGTAGCGGCCGGTCTCGTCGTTCTGCACCAGGTAGTACTGCACGTCGATGGAGCGCTGCGCGCGGCGCGCGAGTTCGATGCGCGCATGCAGCGAGAACTGGGGCATCGGCAGCAGGCGGAAACCGCTGAGCGGCTCGCCGGGCGGCATGGCGGCCTGCACGAGGCGCCCGAGCGGCGTGCCCGCGCCGTCCGGAATCACCGTGGACACCCGGCGCTGCACGTCGGTGGGCAGGCCGGCACAGCCCGCCAGGCACAGGGCGGCAATGCCGAGCAGCAGCCACGCTAGCCAGCAGGCGGGCGGTGTGTCAGCGACCCGAAGTCGGAAATTCGGCATGGAGCGGAGCAAGGGGTGGGCGGCGTGGGTCGGAAGGCTCGCGGGTTCTACCACGAGCCCGAAACATCCGCCGCCGCGCCGCCGCGAGCGCTTCAGTGCCCCCGCGCCGGCCCCCACTGCCGCACGAAATGGCCGGCGCGCACGTTGGCACGCTCCACGGCGGAGTCCCACGACAACTGCTGGGTGATCACGAGGGCGCAGCGTGGAATGCCGCGCAAGCTCAGCTCGGCAATGCCGGCGTAGGTGCCGCTCGGCGTGCGCATGAGCTCGATCCAGCCCGTCCAGCCTTCTGGAACGTTCAGAACGAGTCGGGCGCTGTCCATGATCAATGCACCATACCCCTTATCTTTCGCGGTTCCAAGAATTTAAACCCTAAGCACTACTTGCGGCCGGGGGTGTGAGGCTAAGGGCTGACTCCCCGCGCTGCATCCCCCGAATATGGGAGCCCGGCGTGTCGGCCGACGCGACTGTCGGCGTACACGGGCGGCGCGGGCCGTGGCTTTTCAGCAAAGATCGAGGGGCATGACCACAACGACCCTTGCCCTGTTCGACGACCCGCCGCGCGAGGCGCGCGAACCGCTCGGGCCCGGCGCCTTCGTGCTCCCCGGCTTTGCGCTGCCCTTCGCGGGCGCGCTGCTGCCGGCCATCGAAGCGCTGGCCGACCGCGCGCCGTTTCGCCACCTGGTCACGCCGGGCGGCTTCACCATGTCCGTGGCGCTGACCAACTGCGGCGCGCTGGGCTGGACCAGCGACCGCCGCGGCTACCGCTACAGCGCCACCGACCCCGACACCGGCCTGCCCTGGCCGCCCATGCCCGAACCCTTCGCACGCCTGGCGCGCGAGGCGGCCGCGGCGGCGGGCTTCGGCGGCTTCGCGCCCGACGCCTGCCTGGTCAACCGCTACGTGCCCGGCGCGCGGCTGTCGCTGCACCAGGACAAGGACGAGCACGACTACGGCGCGCCCATCGTCTCGGTTTCGCTCGGCATGCCGGCCGTGTTCCTGTTCGGCGGGCTGTCGCGCGCAGACAAGCCGGTGCGCGTGCCGCTCGCGCACGGCGACGTGGTGGTGTGGGGCGGTGAAGACCGGCTGCGCTACCACGGCGTGCTGCCGCTCAAGGACCATCCGCACCCGCTGCTGGGTGCCCACCGCATCAACCTCACCTTCCGCAAAGCCGGCTGACACGCATGCAGACCACCGACAAGAAACTCGACCCCGGCAACGCCATTCGCGAGCTGTATGTGGCGCTGTGGCACTTCGCCGAAGGCGCGCGCGGACAACTGCTGGGCGCCACCGGGCTGCTGGCCTGCTCGCAGTTGATTCGCCTCGCGCTGCCCTACCTGGCGGGCCAGGCCATCAACTCGCTGCAGCGCGGCGACCTGCCCGGCGCGGGCCGGTGGATCGCGACGCTGGCCGGCGTGTACGTCGGCGCCTGGGTGCTGCACGGCCCCGGCCGCATCCTGGAGCGCAACGTGGGCATGAAGGTGCGCGAGAGGCTGGCCGACGAGCTGTACGCGCGCATTGCCGCCGCGCCGCTGGCCTGGCACGACGGCCACCATTCGGGCGAGCTGCAGCACCGCGTGCATCAGGCCAGCCGCGCGCTGTCGGACTTTGCGCAAAACCAGTTCATCTGGCTCACCAACGCCGTCAACTTCGTCGGCCCGCTGGTGGCGCTGGCGCTGCTGTCGCGCACCAGCGGCGTGACGGCGCTGGCGGGCTACGTGCTGATCGGCCTGGTCATCGTGCGCATCGACCGCGCGCTGATGAAGCTGGCGCGCGCCGAGAACGACGCCGACCGGCGCTACGTTTCAGCGCTGCTCGACTTCGTGGGCAATGCGTCCACAGTGATCGGCCTGCGCCTGCAGGGCGCGTCGCGGCTGCTGCTGCGCCGGCGCATGGCCGCCATTTCGCTGCCGCTGAAGCGCACCGTGGTGCTGAACGAAGGCAAGTGGTTCGCCGTCGACCTGATGGGGCTGGCGCTGACCTGGGGCCTGGTGGTGGTCTACGTGTGGCAGGCGCGCGCACCGGGGCAGGCGGTGATGCTGGGGGCGGTGTTCATGATCTACCAGTACGCGCAGCAGGCCGCCGGTGTCGTCACGTCGGTGGCGGCCAACTTCAGCTTCTTCGCGCGCATGCACACCGACTACAGCAGCGCGGAACCCATCTGGCAGGCCCCCACCAGTGGCGCTGGCGACGTGCGGGCCACGCCGCCCGAGCAGGTGCCCGAGCGCGAGCGCATCGTGGCCAACGCGCAGTGGCAGCAGCTGGACATTCAGGGCCTGCAATGGCGCTACGCCGCGCGCGGGGCCGCGCCCGGAACCGATCGCGAAGCCGCCACCGGCGAACCCGCGCGCAGCGGCCTGCACGACGTGACGCTCACGCTGCGGCGTGGCCAGCGCGTGGCGCTGGTGGGCCCCAGCGGCGGCGGCAAGAGCACGCTGCTGCGCGTGCTGGCCGGGCTGTATCCGCCGGGCAGCGGCACGCTCTCTTTCGACGGCCGGCCCATGGACTGGGCGCAACTGCGCCGCCTGGCCACGCTGATCCCGCAGGAGACCGAACTCTTCGAGGCCACCGTGCGCGAGAACCTCGCCTTCGGCCTGCCGCGCGACGACGCGCTGCTGAACGCCGCGCTGCACACCAGCACCTTCGACGAGGTGCTCAAGGCCAACCACGGCAACCTCGACACCGCCGTGTCGGAGCGCGGCTTCAACCTGTCGGGCGGACAGCGGCAACGGCTGTGCCTGGCGCGCGGCGTGCTCGCGGCGCAGGGCAGCTCGCTGCTGCTGCTCGACGAGCCCACCAGCGCGCTCGACGCCAACACCGAGGCCCGCGTGCTGGCGCGCATCGCCGAGGCCTTTCCCGACGCGTGCGTGATCGCATCGATCCACCGCCTGAGCCTGCTCGAGCGCTTCGACACCGTGGTGCTGATGGAGGCCGGCCATGTGCTCGACCACGGCCCGCGCGACGCGGTGCTGGCACGCCAGCCGCTGCTGCAGCGCATGACGGCACCGGCGGGCGCGCACGCCTAGAGAACTACGGAAGGTTTTCTCTGAAGATGACCTGGCTGCGCGTCGTTTCCACGCCGCTCAGCGCCTCGCGCTTGTCGCGCAGGTTGTTGAAGATGCGCACGCAGTTCATCAGCGTGGTGTGCGGGCTCTGCGTGATCACCGCGTCCATGCTGCCGTCGATCAGCAGCGCGCGCGTGTCGGGCGTGAGCCCGTGGCCGATGAAGACCACCTTCTGCTCGCGCCCCGCCTCCTTCAGCGCGCGCGCCACGCCGTCCGACGCACCGCCGATGTTGTAGATGCCGCCCATGTCCGGGTGCTGCTCCAGCAGCGCGCGGGTCTGGCGGTAGTTCTTGCCCGCGTCGTCCTGGCCTTCCCGCAGGCCCACCACTTCGAGCCGCGGGAACATCTCGTCGATGACGTGCAGGAAGCCCGCTTCGCGCTCCTCGTGCGCCTTGTAGCTCAGGCTGCCCGCAATGAGCGCCACCTTGGCCGTGCGCGCGCCGATGAAGCGCCCGATGAGGTAGCCCGCCGTGCGCCCGGCCGCGCGGTTGTCCAGCCCCACGAAGGCCGCGCGCTCCGAGTTCGACAGGTCTGAAATCAGCGTGACCACCGGCAGCCCGCGCGCCGCCAGCGCGGCCACCGCCTCGCGCACCGCCGGATGCTCCAGCGCCATCATCGCGATGCCGTCGCAGCGCTGGCCGTGGCGGCGCAGGGCGTCGGCCAGCTCGTGCGGATTGAAGCTCTCGATGAACACCGTGCGGCACTGCACGTTGAAGGGCGCCCAGTGCTCCTGCGCGTAACCCACCATGTCGCCCAGCATGCGGATGAAGCGGTTGGTGCCGGCCGGCAGCAGGAACACCAGCCGCAGCGGCGGCGGCGTGAGCGCGGCGTACAGCTCGGGGCCCGGCAGGTAGTCGAGCTCGCCCGCGGCCTTGAGCACGCGCTGCACCGTGGCGTCGCGCACGCCGGGGCGGCGGTTGAGCACGCGGTCGACGGTGGCGGTCGACACCTGCGCGGCGCGGGCGATGTCGACCACGCGGGCGCGGCGCGCATCAGGCGGCAAGGAAACGAGTGAAGGGTTTTCCCGCATACATCAAAAACCATCAGGCATAAGTTTGACCTGGATCATGCATCCTTCTATCTTCACTGGGCACTGAATTCCATGGTGCATCAGATTGCATCAAACGCATAACGGAGACAGACATGACATCGCTGACCCGCCGGAGCGCCCTGCGCGCCCTTTCCGCCCTCCCCGCTGCCGGCATCGTCACGGCCGTGCCGCGCATCGCGCGCGCCGCCGAGTTCTCGTACAAGTACGGCAACAACCTGCCGCTGAGCCACCCGCTGAACGTGCGCGCGCAAGAAGCGGCCGACCGCATCGCCAAGGAAACCAAGGGCCGGGTCGAGATCAAGATCTTTCCCAACAACCAGCTCGGCGGCGACACCGACATGCTCGCGCAGGTGCGCTCGGGCGGCATCGAGTTCTTCACGCCCTCGGCGCTGGTCATTGCCACGCTGGTGCCGGTGGCGGCCATCAACGCCGTGGGCTTCGCGTTCAACGACTACGCGCAGGTGTGGGGCGCCATGGACGGCAAGGTCGGCGCGCACGTGCGCGGCGCCATTGCCAAGTCGCGCCTCTACGCGTTCGAAAAGATGTGGGACAACGGCTTTCGCCAGACCACCAGCAGCAAGGCCGCGGTGGCGAACGCCAAGGACATGGACGGCCTGAAGATCCGCGTGCCCGTGAGCCCGCTGTCGATCTCGATGTTCAAGGGCCTGGGCGCCGCGCCGGCCAGCCTGCAGTTCAGCGAGGTGTACTCCGCGCTGCAGACGAAGATCGTCGACGCGCAGGAAAACCCGCTGCCCATCATCCAGGTGGCCAAGCTGTTCGAGGTGCAGAAGTTCTGCTCGCTCACCAACCACATCTGGGACGGCTACTGGTTCGTTGCCAACGGCCGCGCCTGGGACGCCCTGCCCGACGACCTGAAGACCATCGTGGCGCGCGCCATCAACGACGCCGGCATGCAGCAGCGCGAAGACATCAGGAAGCTCAACGAGTCGGTGGTCGGCGACCTGCAGGCCAAGGGCCTCACCATCAACCGCCCCACGGCCGACAGCTTTCGCGCGAAGCTGCGCGAATCGGGCTTCTACGGCGAGTGGAAAGGCCGCTTCGGCCCCGAGGCGTGGGCGCTGCTCGAAGGCACCGTCGGCAAACTGGCCTGAGCGGCCATGGTGCATGAATCCACTTTCGAGGCGGCCCCGTTCACGGGCGCCGGCCCTTCGGCCAATGCGCTGAGCGGCATCGCGGCGCGCGCCGACCGCGTGCTCGGCGGCGTGGTCGAGGCGGTGGCGGCGCTGCTGGTGCTGGCCGAGATCTGCGTGCTGTTCGCGGGCGTGGTGTCGCGCTATGTGTTCCATGCGCCGCTGGTGTGGTCGGACGAGCTGGCGTCCATCCTCTTCCTGTGGCTGTCGATGCTGGGCGCCGTGGTCGCGCTGCGGCGCGGCGAGCACATGCGCATGACGGCGCTGCTGCAGAAGGTAACGCCTTCCACCCGCGCCCTGCTCGACGCCTTCGCCATCGCGGCCTCGGTCGCGTTCCTGGTGCTCATCATCTGGCCGTCGATCGACTACGCGCACGAAGAGTCGTTCATCGTCACGCCCGCGCTGGAGATCAGCAACGCCTGGCGCGCGGCAGCCATTCCGGCGGGCATCGGCATCATGCTGGCGATGGCCCTGCTGCGCCTGGTGCGCGTGTGCAGCGGCCGGCAGATCGCCGTGGCGGTGCTCGGCATGGCCGCGCTGGTGGGCGCCTTCTGGCTCGCGGCGCCGCTGTTCGCGACGCTGGGCAAGTTCAACCTCGTCATCTTCTTCGTGGTGGTGGTGGCGGCCACCGTGCTGTCGGGCGTGCCCATTGCGTTTTCTTTCGCGCTGGCCACCTTCGGCTACCTGGCGCTCACCACGCGCACGCCGCTGCTGGTGATGGTGGGGCGGCTCGACGAAGGCATGTCGCACCTGATCCTGCTGGCGGTGCCGCTCTTCATCTTCCTGGGTGCGCTCATCGAGATGACCGGCATGGCGCGCGCCATGATCCAGTTCCTGGCCAGCCTGCTGGGCCACGTGCGCGGCGGCCTCTCGTATGTGCTGATCGGCGCCATGTACCTGGTGTCGGGCATCTCGGGCTCCAAGATCGCCGACATGGCCGCCATTGCGCCGGTGCTGTTCCCCGAGATGGTCAAGCGCGGCGCCAAGCCCGGCGACCTGGTCGCGCTGCTGTCGGCCACGGGCGCGCAGACAGAGACCATTCCGCCGTCGATCGTGCTCATCACCATCGGCTCGGTCACGGGCATTTCCATAGCGGCGCTGTTCACCGGCGGGCTGCTGCCGGCCGTGGTGCTGGGCGCCGCGCTGTGCGTGGTGGTGTGGTGGCGCTACCGCCGCGAAGACCTGAGCGGCGTGCAGCGCTACAGCAAGCGCGAAATCGGCAAGCTGCTGATGGTCGCGCTGCCCGCGGTGCTGCTGCCCTTCGTGATTCGCGCGGCCGTGGTCGAGGGCGTGGCCACGGCCACCGAGGTGTCGACCATCGGCATCGTGTACTCGGCGGTCGTGGGTCTGGTGGTGTACCGGCAGTTCGACTGGAAGCGGCTGAAGCCGATGCTGATCGACACCGCCTCGCTCTCGGGCGCCATCATCTTCATCGTCGGCTGCGCCACCGCCATGGCGTGGGGCCTCACGCAGTCGGGCTTCTCGCAGGACCTGGCGCGCGTCATGGGTGCGCTGCCCGGTGGGGCCTACGGCTTCCTGGCGGTATCGGTCGTCGCCTTCATCGTGCTGGGCAGCGTGCTCGAGGGCATTCCGGCCATCGTGCTGTTCGGCCCGCTGCTGTTTCCCATTGCCAAGGCCGCGGGCGTGCACGAGGTGCACTACGCCATGGTCGTCATCTTCTCGATGGGCATCGGCCTGTTCGCGCCGCCCTTCGGCGTGGGCTACTACGGCGCATGCGCCGTGAGCAAGGTCAACCCGGACGAAGGCATCAAGCACATCTGGGGCTACATCGGCGCGATGCTGGTGGGCCTGGTGATCGTGGCCGCGTTCCCCTGGTTCTCGACCGGCTTCCTGAAATTCTGATGAACACCACAACAACACACTCACATCCACGGAGCCACACCCCATGAGTCGATTCCTCGGCGAGATCCGCCAACTGGGCTATGTCGTGCACGACATCGAAGCCGCCATGGACTACTGGAGCACCACGCTGGGCGTGGGCCCCTGGTTCTACAACCCCAAGGTGCCCATCAAGAACTACCGCTACAACGGCGAAGCGCACGAGCCGCACAACTCGGTGGCGCTGGCCAACTCGGGCTACGTGCAGGTCGAGCTCATCCAGACGCGCAACGACGTGCCCTCGATGTACCGCGACTTTTTGCAGGCCGGGCGCACCGGGCTGCAGCACGTGGCCTACTGGACGGCCGACTACGACGCCGACCTGGCACGCCTGACCGCACAAGGCTTCAAGCCCGTGATGAGCGGCGAAGTGGGCGAGCGCGGGCGCTTCATCTACTTCGACACCGAGTACCACCCCGGCACCGTCATCGAGCTGTCGGAAGTCGCGGGCCCCAAGGGCAAGATGTTCGACCTGATCCGCAGCGCGTCCGAAGGCTGGGACGGCAGCGAACCCGTGCGGCCCTTCCCCGACCTGAGCAAGCTGTGAGCGCGCAGGCCCCAGAGCGCATCCGCGCGCGCTACCTGATCGAGACGCCGCACGACCTGGCGGCCGTGGCCGAGGTGATGGCCGGCGAACAGTCGTGCGGCACCTTCACGCGCGTGGAAGGCGAGACCGATGCGCTGCGCGCGCGGGCGCGCGCCACGGTCGAGGCCATCACCGAGCTCGCGCCGGCCCAGTCGCCCTCGCTGCCCAACGCCCTGCTGGAGCGCAAGGGCGCGAAGGGCCCCTGGCGGCGCGCGCATGTGGACATCGCGTTTCCGGTGGCGAACATCGGCGCGAACCTGCCGACGCTCGCGGCCACGGTGTCGGGCAACCTGTACGACCTGGGCGAGGTGACGGGGCTGCGGCTCGAGTCGCTGCAGGTGCCTGCCGCGTACCGCGCGCAATTCGACATGCCGCGCGTGGGCATCGCCGGCACGCGGCGCGCGACCGGCGTGGCCAGCGGTGCGCTGGTCGGCACCATCATCAAGCCGAACGTGGGGCTCTCCGCGGCCGAGACGGCCGAGCTGGTCGGCCGGTTGTGCGCCGCGGGCGTCGACTTCATCAAGGACGACGAGGTCTGCGCCGACCCCGCGCATTCGCCCTTGGCCGAGCGCGTGCCCGCCGTGATGGCCGTCGTGCGCGCGCACCAGCAGCGCACCGGCAAGCATGTGATGGTGGCCTTCAACATCACCGACGAGACCGACGCGATGAAGCGGCACGCCGACCTGGTCGCGCGCGAAGGCGGCTCGTGCGTGATGGCCAGCCTGAACTGGTGCGGGCACTCGGGCATGCAGACGCTGCGGCGGCACACCGGCCTGGCCGTGCACGGGCACCGCAACGGCTACGGGGCGCTGTCGCGGCATCCGCTGCTGGGCATTTCGTTCCAGGCGTACCAGACGCTGTGGCGGTTGGCCGGCGTGGACCACATGCATGTGCACGGGCTGCAGGGCAAGTTCTCGCAGCCCGACAGCGAGGTCATCGAATCGGCACGGGACTGCTACACACCGCTGACCGACGCAGCAGACGACCGCGTGATGCCCGCGTTCTCCTCGGGCCAATGGGCCGGCACCGTGCCCGCGACCTGGGCGGCCATCGGCAGCGACGACCTGCTCTTCATGGCGGGCGGCGGCATCCTCGCGCACCCCGACGGCGCGGCGGCGGGCGTGACCAGCATCCGGCAGGCGTGGTCGGCCGCGCGCGCAGGCGTGCCGCTGGCGGACGCAGCCAGGGACCAGCCCGAGCTGGCACGCGCCCTCGCCTTCTTCGGCAAGCCATGAGCCCCAAGGGCCCCACCAGCCAGCGCCCGGCGGTCGTCTACTACGGCGACGACTTCACCGGCGCGACCGACACGCTGGGCACCGCGGCGCGCGCGGGGCTGCGTGCGCTGCTGTTCCTGAAGGCGCCCGATGCCGCGCGCCTGGACCGCGCCGGGCCGCTCGACGTGCTGGGCATCGCGGGTGCGGCGCGCGCCATGACGCCTGAAGAAATGCGCGATGAGCTGCGCCCCGTGGCCACGCTGTTCCGCTCGCTGGGCGCGCGCGTGCTGCACTACAAGACCTGTTCGACCTTCGACAGCGCGCCGCACATCGGCTCCATCGGCGCGGCCGTGCGTGTGCTGCGCGCAGCCGTCGAGCAGCCGTGGACCGCCATCGTCGGCGGGCAGCCGAATCTGGGGCGCTATTGCCTGTTCGGCAACCTGTTCGCCGCTGCGGGAAGCGGCGGCGAGGTGTTTCGCATCGACAGGCATCCGACGATGAGCCGGCATCCGGTCACGCCGATGGACGAGGCCGACCTGCGGCTGCACCTGGCCAGGCAAGGCCTGACGGATGTGCGTTCGATGCCCTTCACCGCGGCATCGCATGGCAGCGATGCGCTCGCCACCGCGCTGCGGCAGGCGCTGCATTCGCCGC
This sequence comes from Variovorax sp. AC103, assembly GCF_979254005.1. Classification (NCBI taxonomy): domain Bacteria; kingdom Pseudomonadati; phylum Pseudomonadota; class Betaproteobacteria; order Burkholderiales; family Comamonadaceae; genus Variovorax; species Variovorax sp. AC103. Next base: position 11,556 of record NZ_CEEDFC010000027.1, read on the forward strand.
CCGCGGACGCCGTGCTTTTCGACGTGGCCGACGCCACGCAGCTCCGGGCCATCGGCGAAGTGCTGTGGGCCAGGGCGCAAGGCACCACGCTGCTGGCAGCGGGACCGAGCAGCGTGGTGGATGCGCTGGCGATGGCCATGTCTTCGTTGAACGGGGACGGCGTCGACGCCCCGGCTCCACGGACCGCTGTGACATCGGCGAAGGGCCCGGTGCTGGTGCTCGCAGGCAGCCTGTCGCCCGTCACCGCGCGGCAGGTGGCGGCGGCGAAGTCGTTCGACATCGTGTGGCTGGACGCGCAGAAGCTCGCGCAACGCGACGCAGCCGCCGTGGCCGATCACGCCAAAGCCATCGCCCAAAGCCTGGCGCGCGGCCGCCACGTGCTGGCCTGCACCCGCGCGCCGCACGCGATGCCTTCAGAGGCCGAACTGGACGCCCAGGCGCTGGCGCGCGCGGGGGGTGATCTGCTGGCGCAAGTGCTTGCGGCCACGCCGCTCGCCCGCATCGGCGTGGCCGGCGGCGATACCTCCAGCCACGGCGTGCAGGCGCTCGACGCCTGGGGGCTGTCTTATGTCGCCGACATGGGCGCCGGCGCGTCGCTGTGCCGCGTGCACAGCGACGACGCGGCGCTCGACGGCATGGAGCTCATGCTGAAAGGCGGGCAGATGGGGACGGAGGATGTGTTCGAGCGGCTGGTGCATGGCGTCGGCAGCTGAGCCGGGACGCGCGCTCGCGTGTCAGAGCTTCCCGCTGTCCTTGGGGTTGTGCACGATCTGGATCAACACGTCGGGCGTGTACGACTTGGTGCGCGAAATCTCCGCGATCTCGCCGCCTTCCGCACCCGCGAAGACCAGCACGCCCTGGCCCTTGTAGGCGAGGTAGTGGCGCCAGCGGTCGGTGCCCTTGTAGGTCGGCACCCAGGCCTTGCCCGTGTTGCGCACCGTCTCGGCGTTGGGCTTGCCGGCGATCTTGATGACCTCGGCGTAGGTCATGGTGGGGCGAAGCTGCGCGAAGGCGGTGCCGGGCGTGGGCTGCCCGACGACGGTGCGTTCTTCGTCTTCATCGGCGGCCACCAGTGCGCGGCGCGTGGGCTCGTACAAAGGGGCGGATTGGCAGGCGGCGAGCGCCATGCATGCGAGGGTGATGGCGCAGATTGAGCGGTAGTTCATTTCAAATTTCTCCCGTTTAGTTGTTTGCGAATCAGAAGCTTGCGTTCAGATTGAAGCCTAGCGTGACCTTGGCCGTGCGATAGCCCTCCGGTTTGCTGATCGGCGCGCCGACGAAGAAGTCGTAGCTCAGCTTCGTCCACTGGCCGCGCACGCCGATGACGGCGCCGGTCAGGCTGCGGCCGAGAAGGTCGGCGGTTGAACGCCCACCGACATGACCGTAGTCCATGCCCGCGTACAGCTCCGCGCCGCTCTGCCCCATCGCCCAGCCGATGTCGTTGCGAATGAGCCAGCCGCGCTCGCCCAACAGACTCGTCTCGCCATCGAAGCCGCGCACCGTGTAGCGTCCGCCGATGGCGAAGCGGTCTTGCGGCGTCAGCGGCGTGCGGTTCCATTGGGCGCGGATCAAGCCGGAGTAACGCAGCTTCTGCTCGCCGAGCTTGAATGGGGCGTTGAGGCTGATGTCGGCGGTGTAGAGCTTCAGGCGCGACGTGCCTTCGCCGAACTCTTCTTCTGGCGCGGCGCGAGAGCCGAAACCTCCTGTGCCACGCTTGTAGGCCAGCGTGCCTTCGAGCGTCGCATCGCCGATGAACTCCTTGTGGTTCAGGCTGAGCTCCCACCCGCCGACCACGCGGTGCTGCACCTCGATCTCGGTGTCGTCCACGAAGTTGCGTGATTCACGGCGCCAGCCCTTGACCGCCACCGTCGTCTTGCGGCTCTGGTCACGGTAGAGCAGGCGCGAGAGCTTGACCTCGGCATTGTTGGTCTTGCCGGCGTAGACGTAGTTCTGGTTCAGGCCCGCGACGCTTTGGTGGTACTGGCTGTTGGAGGCGGTGAGGCCCAGGAGCCAGTAGCCGTAAGGCAGCGAGTAGTGAACGGTCTGGCCTTCGGTGCCTTTGGCTGGGTCACCGAAGACGTGGTTGTTGATGCTGTGGTTCGCACTGACGTAGAACAGGTCGTTCAAGCCGAAGGGGTTGTCCAGCGACAAGGTTGCGCCGGATTGGTAGCGGCCCGTGGCCTCGGTACCGCTGTCGTCCAGGCTCAGGGTGACGCGCCACTTCTTGGATTGGACATACTTGACGACGAGGTCGCTGTCGCCGGGCTTGGCATTGGGGGCGGTCGAAGGTTCGATCTGGATGTCGGCTTCGGCAGTGGGGGCGCGCTTGAGGTTTTCCAGGCCTTGCTCGATGTCGCGCAGGTTCAGGAGATCGCCTGGGCGACCCGGGATTGCGGAGGCGAGCAAGGCGGAACTACCGAGCAGCGCGGACGAAGAATCGGGCGTTCTCCGAATGGCTGCGATGCGGCCGGGCACCAGGGATAAGGTCAGCGTGCCGGTCGACAAGTCCTGCGGCGCGGCCAGCACGCGGGTGGTGACGAAGCCGCGAGCAATGACCGCTTGCTGCGCACGCGCGAGAACCACGTTGACGCCAGCTGTGCCGAGGCAGCGGCCGACCGGAGAATCATTGCCTTCGGGGCCGGACAGGTCGGCAACGGCCCATTGGAAGGATTCGGATTGCTCGCCGACCAGCAGCACGCGGTCGATGCGGAAGCATGGAGACTCGGACTCGGGGATGCGTTGAGCCGGCGCAGCCGGTGCGGCCTGCGGACGCTGGTCGACGGTGCGCTCGTTCTGCTCACGCAGCGCACGTTCGCGTTCCTGTTGGCGCTGCTGTTCGACAAAGGGTTGCGGTGTGGTGGGTGACTGCTGGGCCAACGCCACCAACGGTGAAACGACAAGGGCTGCGGCCACGGCCATGCGCATGCGCCGATGCACGCCATTGGAAGGGATCATGATCAGCGCTTGAACTCGACCATGCGGACAGCAAAGGGCTTGCCGGAGAAGCCGCTCACAGTGCCATCGGCGCCAAAGAGGATATCCACCGACTCATCTTCCTGGGTCGTCCAGTACCGCCAAGTGTTGGCGTTCAGGTCCTTGGCGTCGTTGCGCGACGGGTAGCTGAGCGACATCAGCACTTGGGGGCGTGTCATGCCGACCACGACCTTGGCCGAGTAGACGGCCTTCTGCACCTCGGGGCTCCACGTGGCAAGCGCCACCTTGGGGTCTGTCGGAACAACTATCTGGTGCGTCCAGCGCAGCATGTCTTCCCTGCTGCGTGCCGTGTCATCGCGCAGCGAGACGTAGTCGCCGCCAATCGTGCCGTAGGCGTAGCGGTCGCGCTTCAGGGTGTCGATCACCACGGGCTCACCGGCCGGCACGATGGCGCCGCCCAGCATGTTGGTGCTGGAGACCCAACCGTAGTCGGGGCGCAGGTTGCAACAGGTGTAGCCGCTGATGGGCGGAGAAAGCTTGGTTGCGCAACCGGACAGAAGAGCACTTGCGACGAGCGTGGTCCCTGCAACGATTTGAATGGACTTGGGGTACAGCAATTTCATTGTTTTTATGGTTCTACTTGTGATGAGCCCTTAGGCATCATTCGATTGAATGAAATTTCAGAGAAATTTCTTGAAATCTTCGACAATTTAAAAAATTGAAAAACCAATTTCAACTGAGTTCACGGTATTTTTATTTCCTCAAGAAATTTCTCCGAAATTCCAAGCTGCACCTTTGTATCTCCATTGGGAAAGGAAAATTCAACCTCATAGTTTCCTTGTCCATAATCTTCAACTACATATCCAACATCTCCAAAGCTCAGCTCGTCGCAAAAATCCTCAGGACCCACAAATCGAACTTTGGAAAACATTTCAAATGGCATTATCGCCCCCTGGAAAATCCAGAAAATGGTGTATTTAATTTAATTGAACCGTCGGCCAAAATCATCCATCCCGAGACTAAGTAACTCTTCTTTCCTTCGGCTGCACCTTGTCCGGGCAATTCTATTTCTATGTCTATGCGTTGTCCAAAAGCATCTTTGCGCCCGAGTTTGAACTCTCCGCTAGCGAACTTTTCCGCAGCTTGTTGCTCCCACATTTTTGTCAATTTCTGGGAGTCTTCCAGCGAATAGCCAAGCGACTCGAATACGGCGTTTTTGCCGTGATCAGCTCCTGGCTTAAATATGTATTCCGCAAACTTCCGCTCGTCCGCCGCAGCGGCAACGGCATGTCCGCTAGCCCCCGCATTCCCTGCATTGCTGGCAGTCGCACCAATGGCGGCAGCTCCCGCGATATCCTTGAAGACAGTCTCATCACCAACCGCCAGGGCCGCTCTGGCAATGCGTGAGTTCAGCCCGATCACGTCAGTTTGATCAGTGCTGATCCCCTTCGCCTTCATGTCGGCCCGTACGGCCTGTAGTTGAACTAACGATCCGGCCGCGCAAGTGGTATCGCCCGGGGCGCATTGATCGAACGATTTCATCACGTTGATCGCGGTGATCGTCGTCTCCGCCCGATCACTCACGATCCGGTCATAGCGAGCATTGACATCGTCGGTACAGCTCTTCACTCTCCTGCATGCTTCGATGTTCTGATCCTTCGCTTGCTGCTCTTGGGTGTTCAGACCACCAACGTTTCGAGGATCAAGCGAGTTCAGTCGGTCCAGCCGCTGATCTGCCTCGGTGTAGTTGAACAAGGTCGCGGTCTGTGCATTACGAAGCAACGTCAGCGCACGGGTGTATTCGTCGTTCTTGTTGGCGGCGACCGCTTGGTCTGTTTCCTGTAGCGCGGCTTTCGCAGGATCACCGTCGCGCTTGCCATCTGCGCAGTGCGTCAAGTAGCAAGCAGCATCTGTCAACTGCTGCTCCAGGACCGGATCACCGTTTGCCAGTTGCTTGATCTTGGCTTTTTCGTTTTCGTGCAAAAGCCGGTTGTTGACAGTCGCGTTGTTCGCAACTGTTGCGCCCAAACCTGCGTTCCCGGTTGCTGCACCCACTGCCGCACCCAGCATGGTCGAACTGGCGATCAGAAGTTCAGAGAACTCACGATTCGGCGTTCCATCGGCGTTGTACCGATAGATGCCCTGGCCGTTCAGAATCTTCTCGATCTGCGGCGACAGTGCTTCATTCAACGCCCCCGCCACCGCGCCCGTCAACGCACTGCCGTCACCGATCCTCGCCTGAATGACCCCAGCGATGGCGTGCAGCACGATCTTTTCCGTGCCGCCTTCTGCCCACCCTTGCTTGGCAGCCACATCGCCAATGACGTTGTTGATAACGCTGCCCACCAGTTGCGCAGCCCGTTGCCGATCCTGCGCTTGCTGCTGCAGCCTGGGAATCTCCTTGGCCTGCTGCAGTGTCAGCGTGTTGACCAGCGCCCCGTTGGCGGTCGCAGGATCGCGCATAGTCAGCGTCGCCACGTTCTCGGCGCTCTTGTCGTCGATCTCCTTGTTGCCCGTGCCCGTGATCTTGATGTTGCCCGGACTGATGACGCTCAAGGTCTGGCTGGACTGGCTGTTGTCCGCCGGCAATCCAGCACCGCCATTGAGGTTGGCCAACGCGGTGTTGGTCACGCTCCTGGCCGCGTTGGTCAATGCACTGGTGCCCTGCTGAACCGCGCCTGTGGCATCGGTGTAACTCCCGCTGCTGAAACTCAAGCTCACCGCATCGTGGCTCGCATTGGTGCTCTGCTTGTTCTCCAGATCACTGGTAACGAGACTGGCGGTCGTCAGGCTGTTCTTGTCCTTGTCCGCCGTGCTGGTGATGGCCGCGCCCACGAGCGTGGTGCCGCCCTTGACGGTGAGGTCATACCCGCCGTTGCCCGCGGCGATTCCACTCTGGCCAGTTGCGCTCTGGTAATTGTGGTTGACGTCGCTGCTGGCGTAGTCGACCTTCGCCGTGACGGTCTCGCCATAGCAGATCGGCGGGATGCACAGACTCAAGTCCAGTCCACGGCTGGACTGCTCACTCGAATAGGTGGTGACATCCTGCAGCGTCTTGATGTTCAGGTTGCCGCCCACATCGGCCTTGACGCTGTCGCCAGCCACCTGCGCGCCGATCATGTTGAGGTCGCCGCCGCTCTTGATCTTGACGGTGTCGGTGGCGGTCACGAGCGTGTTGTCGAAGTGAACCTCGAAGCCGTTGGACTTGCCCTTGCTGGTCCCCGCGTTGCCCTGGAAGCTGATGCCGTTTTGCGCCCCGAAGCCCACGGTGACGCCGCCACCGAATGAAGTCCCGGAACTGTTGCCCAAGGTCATCGCCGTGTTCACGGCGGCGTTCAGGTTGATGTCTCGGGCCGCGTCGAGGCTGATGTTTTTCGCTTGCAGCTTGGCACCCTGCATGTTGATGTCCGTCTCGCGCGCCGTGATGTCTATGCTGCCGGCCTGGATGTTGGTGCCGCGCTGATTGGTGTAGGCGTCCGCGCTGGTCGAGCGCGTGCTGCTGCGCTGCTCGCTGGCACTCACTGCGAACGCCGCACCGGCGGGGTCGCCGCCTCCGCCGGGCGCCGTCACACCTTGGATGCCGGTGGTCAAGGAGCCACTCGTGGCCAGCTTATAGGCGTCGTAGCCGGCCTTGAGCTCCAGCGCGCCCTTCAACCGGCTGTCGTCGGTATTGCGTGCCTTTTGCGCGTTGTCCCAAACGCTGGTGATGAGGCTGCCCACGGTGCCGCTGAGCTGGGCACCGATGGTGTGGCTCTTGGATTGCGAACTGTGCGTGCTCTGGCCCGATGAGGTGGCCGCGTTCAGGTTGACGGCGTTGCCGGAGACAGTGACCTTGTCCTTGGCCAGCAGGTCCGCGCCTTCGGTGGTGACGTTGCCCTGGCCTGTTCCCTTGTACTGGGGGTCCAGGCCCGCCACCATGGTGAGGTTGCCGCCGTTGGCGCTGAGCAGGCTGGTGACGGCAGTGCTGGTGGTGCCGGTGCCGTTCCCCGAGCCTTGATTGTTGGCGTACAGGGTGTAGCGTGGCGCCACGCCAGTGGCTGCGGGGGTGACGCTGCGGCTGTAGCCGCTGCTGGTCGTCGCGGAGACGGACGTGTTCTGCGCCGCCAGGACGTCGATGTTGCGGCCGGCGTTGACGGCGATGTTCTTGTCGGCCAGCACGTTGCTGGCGATGATCTGCGCATCGCGCCCGGCGTCGATGCTGACGTTGCCACCGCTGATGGTGCTGCCGACCTGGGTCGTGCTGGCGCCGAACTCGGTCTGGTTGCTGGCACTGGCGTTATAGCCCTGGCCGTAGAGGAAGCTGTCCTTGATGCCCGTGAAGCCGTGCTGGCTGGATCTGGCGACGGTGCCACCTGCGCTCTATTCCTGGGCGCTTTCGATACGTACATCGCGCCCCGCACTCAGGGAAAGCTGGTCTTGCGCACTGACATTGCTGCCGCGCACCGTGAGGTCGTTGCCGGCCAACAGCACGACATCCTTGCCGGCCAGGCTGCTGCCGATCACCGTCGTTCCGACATGTGCATCGGTCTCGCTGCTCTTGCTGCTTGAAAGAAGCTTCTTGCGCGACGAGTTGCTGATGCTCAAAGAAGAGTCAGTGGCTTGTCCGGCATCGATGCGGATGTCATGCCCGGCGGTGACCGCCAGGGTACCTGCGGCGAAGACACCTGCGGCTCTGGCGTTGACATCGTTGCCGGCCACGAGGGCCACGCTGCCGCCACCTTCGATGCTGGTGCCAATCTCCCGGCTCTTGGAGGACGCGATGCTGACGCCATTCCTGGCATTGCCTCTGCTGGCAAGCACGGTGCTCGATTCGGTGACGGTGCCGAGGTTGACGTCACGCCCGGCCTTGACCAGGGTTCGGCTGTCCTCGCCACCATTGGCGAGGATTGCACCGACGAGGTTGACATCGCGCTCGGCTGAAGCAAGCAGGATGCCGCCGGGGTTGCTGACGTAGACACCGGCCACGCGGTCTACCGCAGTGCTGCCCAGCGTGCTCTGGGCGGTGGTGCGGATGTTGATGTCCCTGCCTGCGGTCAGCAGGGCCGCGTCGCGCGCGTCAACGGTTCCTCCGATCAGGTTCAGGTCGGTGTTGGCGTTGAGGGCGACACGGCCTCCCGAGATGCGCCCTCCCAGATTGTTGATGTTCTCTGCATCAATCTTGACCAGGCTGCGACCAGCGATGGTGCCTGTGTTGACCAGATCGCCCGTGCTCTTGATGACCGTCGCATCGGCACTCAGGAGCGCCCCGGAGCCATCGATGTCGCCGGGGCGCACATGCACATAGACCTGCGGCACGAGGACGCGTTGCGTCGTTCCATCTGGCAGGGTCACAGTCTGTTCGACCAGCCAGACGATATCGCTGGTCAACTGCGCCATCTGCGCCGGGCTCAAGCCGATGCCGGGGCGCAGGCCATACTGCTTCGCGAAGGTCGCACCAGCGTTCATCAACGCGGTGTACTGAGCTTCGTCGTCGTTGAAGCCATCGAGATACCGATAGCCCGTGAGCTGTGCCACTTGCTCGCGGATGAGCTTTTGTTCGTAGAAGCCGTCGCCCAGGCGTTTGAGGATGTTGTTCGGGTCCTGGCCGAGGCTGTTCAGCAGGTAGTCGCTGCTGAGCCAGTTGCGGTAGTTCGCAAAGCGCGGATCGGTCTCGATCAGGTAGTTGCCGCCCGCATGAATGCTGAACAGGCTGGCATTGGGGATGCGCGTGTTCGGCATGCTGGTGCGCACGACCATCGGCACGCTCCCGCTGGTGCCGGCGGAGCCAGTATTGGCACGGACCTCCACCACGACGCCGGGCGGGATGCCGCCGTTGGCGCCACTGCTGCCGCCCGCACCACCGGCACCACCGCCGACCGGGGCTGCCCCAGCGTTATAGCCGGTGGTGGCGTTGATGTTCTCCTGGCGCTTGTAAGCACCCAGGGGGATCGTCTTGGGCGCAATGACAATCGGTATGTTCGCCATCTGCAACTGACCCGTGTTGTCGTACACCGTCGCAGAGCCGGCAACCTTGAGTTGACCGGTCATTTGCTCGGGCACGTAGTCATTTGCAGTGATCGTGCCGCCGGCCAGCACCTGGCTGTCCTGGTTGTACAGGCGGCCGTTGACGTTCATGTTGCCGCCCGCGACGAGGTGCGCGGGGTCCACGTTGATCGCTGTGTCTTCGGTGGTCGTGATGGCGTTGTTCCAGATGCCGTAGCCGCCAGTGCCTACAAGTTCGCCGGTATCCTTGCGATACACAAAGCCGTTGACAGGATCGACGTTGACCTCGTCCAGGGTGTAGGTCGTGGTCCTGCCGATGCCGCTGCCGACAGGCGTGACCGGCGAGATGCCAATCAGCAGGCTGGGTGTCACCGTCGGTGTGCCCTTCTGAATGTGCACGTCGCGGTTGTTGATGTTGGCCATCGAAATGTCCATGTCACCTATGGACTCGATGTCCGCGCTCAGATTGTTGAGCACAGCGCCTTGTCCAGTCGCTTGGCGGTTGCCATCGAGTGCTCCGCCGATGTACATGCTGCCCTGGCTGAAGATCAAAGCGTGCTCGCGGTTGGTGATGTTCGCAGCGCCGATGTCCAGATCGCCACGCGCGGCAATGGTCCCTGCCTTGGTCACGCCGTTGATCGTCTCGGTGTCGTTCTCCAGCGTTCCGGTCGCAATGGAGATGTCGTCGCCGTAGATGCGGCCCGTGCCGATATTCTTCAGCGTGCCCGCCGCTGCCACATTGATCTGCGTCTTGCCCTTGCTGTCGATCAGGCCGCGGTTGGTCAGCGTGCCGCTGGCATTGACCGTGGTGTTCGTGCCCGACATTTCCGCGTTGACTGTGTTGTCGACATCGTTGCCGCCCACGGTGAGGGTCTGGCCGGCCAAGAGCTTGCCGTTGTTCGTGAAGTTGCCGGTGGTCGTGTAGCTCAGGTTGCCGTTGGCGGCCACTTCGCCGTTGTTCACGATGTCCTGCGTGAGCGCGATGCTCAGATCCTTGCCCGAGATGGCCTTGCCGTCACCGCTGAAAGTTGCGGCATCGACTTTCAGGCTCTTGTCCGCGACCAGGGTGCCGTTGGTGTTCACGACGTTCAGTGTCTTGGCCGTGGGGTTGGCCGCGTTGGGGTCCACGATGGCGAGGGAGTCACCGGCCGAGAGCAGGCCATCTACGTTCGACACCTTGCCGCCGCTGGTGATCGTGGCGTTGACGTCCGCGCGGATAGCTCCCGTGTCGTTGGTCAGGTCGCCGACGCCGATGGTGACGTTCTTGCCTTCGATGCCTTGGCCGGTGCCTTGGGTGTCGTTGTTGGAGATCGTCGCCGCATTCAGGCTGGTGGTGCCGAGCGAATGAATCAGCCCCTTGGAGTTGATGATGTTCGCGGCGCTGATGCTCAGGTCGCCGGTGGCGGCGGTCGCGTCGCCACCATTGGCGATGACCCCAGAGGTGTTGTCCACGGTGCCGGCAACGGTGATGCGGCTTGCTCCGGCACCGGTCTGCACGATCCGGCCGCTGCGATTGCTCAAGGAGCCCGCATCAACGGTGATCTGCTTGGCACTGGTCGTGCCGCCATCCTGATTGAAGGCGCCTGAAATGGCGACGGTTAGCGCGCCATTGGTCGTGATCTGGCCGCCGGCGCCGCTGAAGCTTCCGCCCGCGATGTTCAACGTGCCGGTACCGGCGTGCTCGATCCTGCCGGAAGCATTGCCGATGCTCGCGGCTTGCAGAGTGAGGTCCTGGCCGTTGCTTGCGATGAGCCCGCCATCGTTGTTCAAGGTGCCGCTGATGGCGATGCTCATCGCGCTCGTGCCAGTCTGCACGATCTCGCCAGCGTTCGTATTGGCGATGTTCGAGACGTTGATCTGCAACTGCCCGGCGTTGAGCTTGCCGGCGTCGTTCACGAGGGTTTGCGTCGCCTTGCTATTGGCCGTGACGCTCAAGGTGCCAAGCGTGACCACCGTGGCCTTGCTGGTGATCACATTGCCTTGCGTCGCCGTGATGGCAATGTTCGCCGCACTGGTTTGCTTGCCTGACAGATCAACGCTCGCACCTTGCAGCGTCGCGTTCCCTGCCGCGAGGTTCGTCCCATTGGCGACCAGCGCGCCGGAAGCGGTGACGCGCAGATCGCCGGCACTGCTAAGCTTCCCATCGCTCTGGATGCCCGCACCGAGCACTCCCGTGCTGCTGCTCTGCAAGCTGCCAGTCGTGATCGTTGTATTGCGCCCGGCTGTGACGCTGCCGTCGTTGTTCATTGCGCCGCCGACCGCGACGTTGACATCGTTCCCGCCGCGCAGGCTGCCGCTGTTGGCGAGCGAGCCGGCCTGGACGCCCAGGTCCGTTGCCGCGCTGATGGAGCCGCCGCTGCCGTTCCCAAGCTGGTTGGTCACTGCGACCTGCACGCCGGCCTGCGCCGACTGAATGCTGCCCTTCGTGTTCTCGAGAACGGCGGCAGTAAGCGTCAGCCCTTGATTGGAAGCCAGGGTGCCGCCACTGTTGGTGATCGCACCGCCGACGCCGGCCGTCAATGAGCCGGTTGCAGAAACGGTGCCGCGCGTGTTGTCAGCCTCGCCCCCGACCGTGAGGTTGGCATCCGTGGCGCTCGTGAGCGTGCCATCGACGTTGATCAGATCGCCGCTGGTGGCGATGCTCAGGCTGCCTGCATTCAGCTTGCCGCCGCTGTTGTCCAGCCGGCCCACGTTGGCACTGAAGCTGTTGCTGACGTTGAGGGTACCGCCCGCGTTGCTGAAGTTCGGTCCTGTGACCGCCATCGTCGCAACGTTCAACGTGCCGCCTGCGTTGTTGATCTGCGGCGTGCTGAGCGTGATGGGGCCGCCTGTATAAATGCGGCCACCGTCGTTCGACAGGGTGCCGCCTGCAGTGATGGCGCCAGGCGCCGGCGGGGTGTACGTGGCTGGCGTGGAAGCGCTGCCTGAGCCGCCGCTGTCGCCGCTTGTGGCCGATGGCGTCGTCGTCCCGCTGCCGCCGGGTTGAGTCGTGCCTCCAGTGCTCGCAGTACCGCCGCTGCTCGTGCCGGTACTGCCTGTGCCAGCACTCGCAGGTTCCGCGCCGATCACGCCACCATTGGTGTTGCTCAAGACCGGTGAAGTGATGGTGAGGCCGGCCGTGCTGGTCTGGCGAATCGTGCCGCCGCGGTTATCGATGTCGCCCGGGGTGCTCAATTCGACGCGCTGGCCTTCCAGCGTGCCGATGTTCTCGAGACGGCCGGCGGCCGTGACGACGAGCCCGCCTGCACCGGCGCCGATGCTCCCCGCATTGCGCACACCCAGGCCCGCCTCCGTGCCGATCAGGCTGATCTTGTTCGCATACATGCCCCCCAACGCCGCCACATCCAGCGCATACGTCGGCACGGCACCGGTCCCCGCAACAGGCGTGACCTGCCCCGAATCCACCGACACCTGGTTCGCACCCGCCACGACCTTCAGCTCGCTCGCCCAGATGCCCGCGTTCACCTGCACCGCACGCGCCAGGATGGCCGCGTAGTCCGTCTTGCTGAAGTCGAGCCCGGCGCCGTCGATGGTTATGGTCCCGCCCCGCACCAGAAAGCTGTCGAGCCCGCCCATCGCATTGAACTGCGGCGTGCCCGTGGTCAAGGTGGCGCGGCTCGCGTTGATGAAGCCGCCGCCATCCACGCTGATGCCGGCCGGGTTCGCGATGATCACTTCAGCACGCTGGCCGCCGACCTCGATGTACCCGCGCAATTGGCTCGGCGAGCCGCCGTTCACTTCATTGACGATGATGCGGGCCGCACCGCCCGCCATGAACGGATTGCCCTGTATGAACCCGCCCAATTGCGTCTGGACATTGGCTCGGCTGTTGTTCAGGATCGCGCCGTTCGCGCCGACATTGAACTGGTTGTAGACGTTTCGCGAAACGCCTGCCGCGGAAGGCGTCTGCACATTGACCAGCGGAACACCATTCGGTGCCATAAGCACGGTCGGGCGAAGGTTGCCTGGGACGTTGGGCGCGCCGACGATCTGGGCATGCACGGCACCTGCCATCAGCAACGCAGCGACAACGCCGAGCACAGCACCACTGCTTGCGCCCGTGGACTTGCTCGCCCCCTTGCCCGTGCTCCTGGCGGTCTCCTGGACCACCATGCGCATCCCCCTCGCCGCGTTAAAGACAACGCGGTGCAACTGCTTGTTCATGCCCGACACTCCCCAAATATTCTTTTGTGAATTCGCAACGCGTCTGTGACAAGACGCGTATTTCGGGGGCGATTATGGGAGGCAGTTACATCTCAACAAGGCATTTCGTCACGATTTGTAATGGTTGCTGAAAAACTTTAGCGGCCATGTACTTCCTATGAATTACTTTGCCGGCAATTTGAGTTGCGTATTGACGTCAATCGGGTCTGGTGCCGACCGCAGGCGCGGCGAAATGCCGCGCAATTGCCGGCACTTGTCGGTGGCGCCGGATGGGCGATGGGCGGCAGGGCGCGTTCGGGTTGCAGCCCCAACCCGAGGTTGCGAGCTTGTTCACCCGTTCACAGCTGCCCCTGCCCGTCCCCGGTACGGTCATGCACCCATCGCACGGCCTGCTGCTCCGCATGCCGCAGCGCCTCGGCCTCGGAGCCGTACGACGCGTTGTCGGTGTCGTTGGGCAATTGCGTGTCTTCGCCGTCGGGTGTGGGCGCGCGGCACACCACCACGGGCCGGTAGGTCTGGTCGTTCAGCCGCTCCGCGCGGCACAGGAAGAGCCGCCCCTGGTAGCTGAATGTGATGAGTCGTTCTTCGATGGCGGGGGTTTGCGTTTCCATGGCGCGCGTCCTTGTTTCTATGAAGCCGACCATCAATCTGCGCCGCGCCTGTACGCCACTGTGTGAGAGACGGCCCACGCCGGGCGTCGGCAATGAAGCACCCGGCCCGGCCCTTGCGGTGAACTACGGTCTTCAACCATGGAAGACCTACTCTCGCTGATTCAATGGCCGGCCTTTGCCGCTTCGGTTGTCGCCGCATGGCTTGTCGCGTCGCGCGAGAAGTCGAAGCGCAACGTCGGTTTCTGGGTCTTCCTGCTGAGCAACGTGCTCTGGGTGGCGTGGGGCCTGCACACCAGCGCGTGGGCACTGATTGCGTTGCAGGTGTGCCTGGCAGGGCTGAACATCCGCGGCCTGTTCAAGACCGAGGACGATTGAGTGGCACCCACTCGCGCAGATAAGGTCCGGTGCGCCCGCCCGATGCAGCCACCTGCGCTGGCGACCCCGCAGCCACGATGCGCCCGCCCTCGCCCCCCGCTCCCGGCCCCATGTCGATCACCCAGTCGCATGCGGCGACCCAGCGCATGTCGTGCTCCACCACGATGACGGTGTTGCCCGCGTCCACCAGCCCGTTCAGTTGCACCATGAGCTTGTCCATGTCGGCCGGATGCAGCCCCGTGGTGGGCTCGTCGAGCACGTAGAGCGTGTCTCCGCGTTGCGCGCGCTGCAGCTCTGTGGCGAGCTTGATGCGCTGCGCCTCGCCGCCCGACAGCTCCGTGGCGGGCTGGCCCAGCCGCAGGTAACCCAGGCCGATGGCGCGCAGCAGGCGCAACGGCCGCTCGATGGCGGTGTCGGCCTCGAAGAAGGCATGCGCCTCGTCCACCGTCATGCCCAGCACGTCGGCAATGGTCTTTCCGCGCAGCGTCACCTTCAGCGTCTGCGGATTGAAACGTGAGCCGTGGCAGGTGGGGCACGGCGCGTACACGCTCGGCATGAACAGCAGCTCCACACTGACGAAGCCCTCGCCCTCGCAGGCCGGGCAACGTCCCTTGGCCACGTTGAACGAAAAGCGCCCGGCGTCGTAGTGCCGCGTGCGCGCGGCCTTGGTCTGCGCGAACAGCTTGCGCACCGCGTCGAACAGCCCCGTGTAGGTTGCAAGGTTCGAGCGCGGCGTGCGGCCGATGGGCTTCTGGTCCACGCGCACCAGCCTGCGAATGCGCTCCATGCCCTGCACGATGCGCCCGGCCGTGCGCTGCGCCACCACCGGCGCGGCCTGGGCCTCGCCGTCGGGCTCGTCCGCCGCGGGCGGCTCGTGGCCCAGGTGCGCGGACACCAACTCCACCAGCGCCTGCGTCACCAGGCTGGACTTGCCCGAACCCGACACGCCCGTGACCGCCGTCAGCACGCCCAGCGGAAATTTCGCGGCCAGGCCGTTCAAGTTGTTGCGCGTGATACCGGCCAGCTCGAGCCAGCCGGTGGGCGTACGGTTCGCCGTGGGGCGCGGCGTGGGTTCGCCGAAAAGATAGTGCGCGGTGTGCGAGCCCTGCACGCCGCGCAACCCCTCGGGCGGCCCGCTGTACAGCACCACGCCGCCCTTCTCGCCCGCCTCGGGCCCCACGTCCACCAGCCAATCGGCGCGACGCATCAGCGACAGGTCGTGCTCCACCACGAAGAGCGAATTGCCCGCGCGCTTGAGCATGTCGAGCGCGGAGACCAGCGCTTCGCTGTCGGCCGGATGCAGCCCTGCCGAAGGCTCGTCGAGCACGTACACCACGCCGAACAGGTTGGAGCGGATCTGCGTGGCCAGGCGCAGCCGCTGCAGCTCGCCCGGGGACAGCGTGGGCGTGCGCCGGTCGAGCGACAGGTAGCCCAGCCCCAGGCCCAGCAGCGTGCCCACCCGCTCCAGCAGGTCATGCGCAAGGCGCTGCGCGGCAATGCGCTTTTCTTGCGCCTGCCCCTTCAGCTGGCCCGCCGCCAGGGGCGCCAGCACGCGCGACAGTTCGCCCAGCGGCATCTGCGCCATCTCGCCGATGTCGTGGCCGGCCACGCGCACCGACAGCGCCTCTTTCTTCAGCCGCTTGCCCTTGCACGACGGGCACAGTGCGCCCACCATGAAGCGCGACACGCGGTTCTTCATGAGCGCGCTCTGCGTGGTGGCGAAGGTGTGCAGCACGTACTTGCGCGCGCCGGTGAAGGTGCCCTGGTAGCTCGGCTCCATCTTGCTGCGCAGCGCGGCGCGGGTTTCCGCGGGCGTGAAGCCGGCATACACCGGCACCGTCGGCTGCTCGTCGGTGAACAGGATCCAGTCGCGCGTTTTCTTCGGCAGTTCGCGCCAGGGCTTGTCGACGTCGTGCCCCAGCGTGACCAGGATGTCGCGCAGGTTCTGCCCGTGCCAAGCGGGCGGCCACGCGGCCACGGCGCGCTCGCGGATGCTGAGCGAGTCGTCGGGCACCATGGTCTGCTCGGTCACCTCGAAGACGCGGCCCAGCCCGTGGCACACTGGGCAGGCGCCTTGCACGGTGTTGGGCGAAAAGTCTTCCGCGTACAGCATGGCCTGGCGCGCGGGGTAGTCGCCCGCCCTCGAATACAGCATGCGCAGCAGGTTCGACAGCGTGGTCACGCTGCCCACCGAGGAGCGCGCGCTCGGCGTGCCGCGCTGCTGCTGCAGCGCCACGGCTGGCGGCAGGCCCTCGATGCTGTCGAACTCGGGAACGCCCGCCTGGTCGATCAGCCGCCGCGCATACGGCGCGACCGATTCTAGGTAACGGCGCTGCGCCTCGGCGTACAGCGTGCCGAAAGCCAGTGAAGACTTGCCGGAGCCCGAGATGCCGGTGAATACCACCAGCGCGTCGCGCGGGATGTCGACGTCCACGTTTTTCAGGTTGTGTTCGCGCGCGCCGCGCAGGCGCACGAAGCGTTCGGTGGAACGGTCGGTGGTGTGGTGAAGGTGGCTGGGGTCCATATGCGCCCCAGCGTAACGGGCGGCGCTTGAGTGCGGGTCGGCCCGCGGTACGGGCCCCTGTAGGAAGGCGGGCAGCTTGCCACGCTCATCGTCGCCGCGGGCCTACAGACACGGGCGGCAAAACGCGCCATGTTGATCACACCATGACACATCCCATCGAACTCACCATCTTGGAAAAGCTGCCGGGCGCATTTGTCTGGCAGTTGCTCGAAACCGACGACCGAGGCGAGCACCCGCACCTGCTGGGCGAAGCCTTCGACGCGGCGGACAGCTACGAGCTGGCACTGTCGGCGGGCCAGCGGGCGCTGAAGAGCGCAATTCGCGGCCGCGCCGTACCCAGCGCCGGCTGACGGCGGCTCGCGCCGCCGATCAGGCCGGCCGCGGGGGCCTGCTTACTTGGGCGTGCCGCCGGGCACGGGCTTCGGCTTGCCGGGACGACGCTCGTCGCGGGTCTCGGCGCGACGTTCACCGGCGACCGCCGCGCGGTCATTGCCGATGGCCCCGCCTTCGGGCGTCTTCGACTCGTCACCGCCCGGGGCCTTCACCAGGCCGGGGGTGCGGCGGTCCTTGCGGGCCTCGCCGGCCATGTCCGACTTGCCGGTGGCAACGCCCGGCGTGTTCGGCGGGACGGCCGCGCCGGGCGGGTTCGACTGGGCGTAGGCGCCCGTGGCGGCCATGAGGCCGGCAACCAACAGTGCAGGGACAATTTTCTTCATCGAAAGCTCCTGGGAAGGTAATGAAAAACGGACACCGAAGAATCCGTGCACGCCACTGCCGCCCACGTAGGAAATCGTCGCGTCAACACCGGCGCAATTCATGACGCGGCGCGCACCACGACGAAAGCGGCCCACGGCACATGACGCAATGCGTCTGACAGCGCCAGGGCATCGGCCCCCAACGTGAAGCGCTCGCCGGTCAGCAGGTTCTCGAGCACCTCGCCTTCAAGCCATGCGGGCAGTTGCACCGTGGTGTCCTGCCAGGCATCGCCTTGCGGCAATGCCTGCAGCGCCGAGGCGTCGCCCTTGCACAGGCCGACAAAAAACCGCCCCGCCAGCACCACCAGCGCCTGCGATCCATGCTGCCGCACGAAGGCCACGACGTGCCGCGCCATCGGCCCCTCGGCCGTGAGGCCTTCGTAGCTGCCTTCGCGGAACAGCTCGGGCTGCGCGCGCCGCAGCGACAGCAGCCGCCAGATGAACCACAGCTTGGAGCGGCCGTCGTGCGGTGCAGCGGCCAGGGCCTGAACGCGCCCCGCCAGGCCGGCACCCTCGGCTGCGTCGGCCATGCCGCGCAGCTCGTCGAGCTGCCGCTGCCGCAGCGCATAGTCCACCGGCCGGCGGTTGTCGGGGTCGACCAGGCTCAGTTCGATCAGCTCGCTGCCCTGGTACAGGTCGGGCACGCCGGGCGAGGCGTACTTCAGCAGTGTGAGCGTGAGCCCGTTCCACGCGCCGAACCACGACAGGCGGTCGGCCAGCCGCTGGATGTCCGACAGGCAGGCACCGGCTTCCAGGTTGGAGACGATGGCGCGCACATAGCCTTCGAGCGCGGCCTCGTACTCGGCGTCGGGCTGGGTCCACCGCGTGCGCAGCTTGGCCTCGCGCGCGGCCTTCTGCATGTACTGCCAGATGCGCTCGGCATACGCGGGCGCGGTGGCCGCGTCGAGCCCGCCCGGCGGCAGCGTGCCCAGCAGCGTCTGGTACAGCAGGTACTCGTCGGCGCGCGAAGGCGCGTCGTCGGCCTCCAGCTTGCGGCGCGTGTCGCGGCACAGGCCGTGCCAGCGGGTCAGCGCCAGCACCCAGTCGTTGGGCATTTCGGACAGCACGTCGATGCGGTTGCGCACGTCTTCCGAGCGCTTGTTGTCATGCGTCGAGGTGGCCAGCATGGTGTGCGGCCAGCGCAGCGCGCGGTCGGTGCTCAGCGCATGGAACTCGGCCACCTCGATGCCGAAGCGGTCGGGCTCGCCGCCCACCTCGTTGAGCGAGCTCAGCGGAAAGTAGCGGTAGAAGGCCGTGTCTTCCACGCCCTTGGCCGTGACCGGCGCGCTGAACTGCTGGAAGCGCACCGCAAAGCGGCGCACGCGTTCGGCCAGCGCGCCCGAGGCGCCCTCCACCGCCTGGCCGCGCAGCACCTGGCGCAGAAAACCGAACACCGAGCGGTCGGCATCGCTGCTCTGGCGGCGGGCACCGGCAATGGCCTCGTCGATGAAGCGTTCGTCCTGCGCGGACGGCCCGTCGATGATGTAGGTGCGGTACACCGGCATGCAGGCCGCCACGTCGGCCAGCGCGCGGCGCAGCGCATTGAGCGTGTAGTCGCGCGTGGCGCGGTCGGCGCGCGCAATGCGCAGCAGCTCGCTCGAGAGCATGTTGAGCTCCGAGGACAGCGCATTGCGCATCACCTCGCGACGCCCGGTCTGCGAGAGCGCATGAAAGCTCTGCGTCTCGCCGGTGAAGCGGCGCCACGCATGGCCGATGGTTTCTTCGGCCGCGGTGTCCACCAGCACGCCGTTGGCCACGTTGGCAAAACGGTAGCCGGTGGTGCCGTGCACATGCCAGCCCACGGGCACTTCCTCGTCGTTGGCGGCGATCTTCTCGGCCACCACGTAGAGCGGGCGCGACGGGCGGCCCTGCGCGTCGTGGGCCGGCAGCACCAGGCCCGCGCGGCGCGCGTAGCCCTGCTGCAGCTTCTCGAAGTAGCGCGCGGGGTCGTACAAGCCGTCGGGGTGGTCGATGCGCAGGCCGTCCACCTTGCCGGCGGCCGCCAGGTCGAGCGCGAAGGACTGCGTGGCCTCGAACACGTCGTCGCGCTCCATGCGCACGGCCGCCAGGTCGTTGATGTCGAAGAAGCGCCGGTAGTTGATCTCGTCCGTCGCCACGCGCCAGTAGGCCAGCCGGTAGGCCTGCCCTTCGATGAGCGCATGCAGCGCATCGCGCGCGGCGGGCGTGGCCAGGTTCAGCTCGGCCACTGCCGCGCCCAGGGCACGCTGCACCGACGGGTGCCGCTGCGCGAGCCGCGCCAGGCGGGCCTTCAGCAGCTCCTTGTCGCGCGCGCGTTCGGCGCGCTGCTCGGGGTCGACGGCATCGCGGCCCGGCAGGTGGCCGAACGCGGCGGCAATGCTGGCGAGCGCGGCGGCGTCGTCGGCCGACGCGTCCAGCTGAGCGAGCGCGCGCGCCATCACTGTCGGGTAGCGCTCGGGCGCCAGCGGAAAGCGGTGGTCGAAGTACCTGAGCGCCAAGCCGCCGAGCTCGGGCTCGAAGTGCAGCACCAGTTCGCCGCTGGCCAGCACCTCGCCGTAGTGGCCGCCCAGCACGGGCAGCAGCACCTTGCCGGTGAGCTCCACGTTCAGCGGCTGCCAGTCGATGTCGAAGTGCTGCGCGTACAGCGAGGCCGGGCCGTTTTCCAGCACGTCCATCCACCATTCGTTGTCGGCGCCGAACACGCCCATGTGGTTGGGCACCATGTCCAGCAGCTGGCCCATGCCGTGCGCCTCCAGTGCCTGCACGAAGCGCTCGAAGCCTTCCTCGCCGCCCAGCTCGGGATTGATCTCTTCATGCGCCACCACGTCGTAGCCGTGCATGCTGCCCGCCCGCGCGCGCTGGATCGGCGAGCAGTACACGTGGCTCACGCCCAGCGCGGCCAGGTACGGCAGCACGCGAATGGCGTCGTCGAAACCGAAATCCTTGTGGAACTGCAGCCGGTAGGTGGCGCGCGGCACGCAAGCCTGCAGGTCTTGCGGCGCGACGGCGCGGGTGCGCGAGCGCAGGCTCGGGCGCACCGCGCGCAGCTGCGCGGCAATGCCCTGCATGCGCTCGCTCTCGGCCAGCGCGCGCAGCGGCAGCGGCAGCTTGCGCCGCCAGTTGGGCTGCTCGTTCACCGTGCCGGGCATGTTCGCCTGCTCCACGACGCCCGCCGCATCTTCCAGCTGCACCATCATCAGCGCCGACGGCGCGGCTGCCAAGTAGGCATGCACGGCCTCCACCACGCGCGTGGGCGGCACTGCCTGCCCGGCCGCCTCGGCGATCTCGTCGCGGCTGAGCAGGCCGCCGCGCTCGGCCGCCAGCATCAGCTGGATGCGCTCCTGCGCGCGGTCGAGCAGCTGCTTGTCGAACACCCGCTCGTCGGGGAACAGGCCCAATTCAAGCCGCACGCGCAGGTCGTGGCCGGCCCACCAGCCGGCGAAGGTGGCCAGGTCGTGCGTGCTCACCGCGACCAGCGCGGCCGGCGGGTAGGCCTCGGGCGGCTTGAAGCCGCCTTCGTGGTGCTCGTGGTGCTGGCCGTCGAACTTCTCGAAGTACAGCAGGCGGTACGACAGCACGTCGGCCTTGGCCAGCGCCTCGCGCACGGCGTCTTCCACCGTGCCCAGGTCTTCGCCCACCACCATGCAGCGCTGGCGATGGCTTTCGATTGCAACGATGGCCAGCATCTCGTCCAGCGGGTAGTACACGTACGCGCCGTCGTGCGCGCCGCGGCCCGGCGGAATCCAGAACAGGCGCATGAGCCCCATCACGTGGTCGATGCGCAAGGCGCCCGCGCCGCGCATGCCGGCGCGCAGGGTCTGGATGAAGTAGCGGTAGCCGTCGGCCCGCAGGCTGTCGGGCCGCAGCGGCGGCAGGCCCCAGTTCTGGCCGGCGGGGTTGAACTCGTCCGGCGGCGCGCCGATGGCCGCGCCGGGCGCGAGCACGGACTGCGCGGTCCAGGCGTCGGAGCCGGCGCGGTCCACAGACACCGCCAGGTCGACGTACAGGCCGATGCCCATGCCCACCGCCTCGCAGCGCGCCGCCGCCTGCGCCAGCTGGCGCGCGGCCTGCCACTGCAGGAACTGGTGGAACTGCAGGCGCTGCGCATGCTGCACCGCAAACGCCGTCACCTCGGCCGAGTCGGGGTCGCGGTAGGCCTCGGGCCACACCGGCCAACCCCACATGCCGGGATCGGCCGCGAGAAAGTGCGCATGCAGGGTTTCGAACAACGCATGCTGCCGCAGCGCCTCGCCGCCCTCGGCCACGAACGCCAGGAAGGCCAGGCCGGCTTCGTCGGGCTTGCCCAGCTCGGGCAGGTGCGCTTCGCGGAAGTGCTCGAACAGCAGCGCCAGCACCTCGTGCTTGGCCGCGGCCACGCCCGGCAGGTCGACCAGCGGCTCGGCGCGCAAGGCCGCAAGCCGGGCCTGGAAGGCGGCGGAGCGCACCAGATGGCGCGCCGGCTCGCACTCCGCAAAGCCGTCGACCGCCTCCACGTCGATGTAGAGCACGTTCAACTGCTGGCGCGACGACGGGCTGTACGGGCTCGCATGCGCCGGGTTGGCCGCGAACAGCGCATGCAGCGGGTTCAGGCCGACGATGTCGGCGCCCTGCGCCGCCATGCGCGTGACCAGTTCGTCGAGGTCGCCGAAATCGCCGATGCCCCAGTTGCGCGGCGAGCGCAGGCTGTACAGCTGCACCGCCGGGCCCCACACGCGGCCGCCGTCGCGCACGGCCGGCGGGCGGTAGCAGTGGCCCGGCGTGGCCAGCACCAGCGTTTCGCCGGGCAGGCCGTCGATGTGCAGTCGGTGGTAGCCGGCCTCGAGCGCCAGCGTCATGGGCAGCACGCGTTCGCACAGCCACTCGCCGTCGCGCTCGGCACGCGCGGTTTCGTGCAGCGACGCGGCATCGGCCTCGCCTTGCTGCGTGCGGCCGGCTTCGTCGGTCAGTTGCCAGCGCAGCGTGCGCATCGCGTGCGGCACGCGCAGCGGCACCTGCCAGCCGGTGCTGCCCGCGGCCACCGCCGCCACCGGCGGCAATGCCTGCGCCCAGTGGGCGCGGCGCACGGTGTCGAGCGCGTGGTGCGCGTCGGCCGCGCTCTCGATGCGCACGCCGAACTCCGCCAGCAGCGCGAGCAGGCTCTGCGCCGTGGCCTCGCGACGGGTGCCGAACGCATCGTTGTAGGCGGTGGCAATGCCGAAATGCGCGCACAGCGACCCAAGCACGCCCGCTGCGTCGCTGCGGAAAGCCTCGTTCATGTCATTCACCGTGCGAGTCCTCCAGCGTGACCAACACGGCGCCGTGTGCCAGCCGCAACGCGCCGCCCTCCTCTTGCACGCCATGGCTGTAGACCACCGCGCCGGGCGAGCCGGCAACCGCCGCCGGCTGCGCGCCGAAATGCGCCAGCATGTGCAGGCGGCCCGAGCCCAGGTCCCAGTGCACGCGCAGCGTGTCGTTCTCGCAGAAGAACACGCCGGCACCGGTCGAGCCGGACAGGCGCGGCACGATCAGCCGGTGGCGCAGGGCCAGCAACTGCTGCACCTCGTTGAACTGTTCGAAATGCATGCGCGCGCCCCGCTCGCGCCAGTTGAGCTTGGACGCGAGAAAGGTGGCCTCGGCGTTCGGGTCGGGAATGCGCGCACGCGCCGCCTCGTCCTTGAACGCGGCGAAGCCGCCGAACTCCGAGCGCCGCCCGTTGGACACCGCCTCGGCCAGCTCGGGCCCGAAGTCGCAGAAATACAGGAACGGCGTGGAAGCGGCGAACTCGTCGCCCATGAACAGCATCGGCACATGCGGCGACAGCAGCAGGCAGGCCATGGCCGCACGCACGCGCACCGGGTCGCCCAGCGCGTGGATGCGTTCGCCGAAGGCGCGGTTGCCGACCTGGTCGTGCGTCTGCAGGAACGACACGAAGGCCTGCGACGGCAGCCGCGTGCTGGGCTCGCCGCGCCGCTCGCCGTTGCGAAACGCCGAGGGCTGGCCCTGGTAGATGAAGCCTTCGGCCAGCGACAGCGCCAGGCGGCACACCGGGTCGTCGGCATAGTCGGCGTAGTAGCCGTCGCGCTCGCCGGTGGCCAGCACGTGCACCGCGTGGTGCAGGTCGTCGTTCCATTGCGCGGTGCCGGCCACGGGCAGGCCGTGGCCGTCGCGTGCAAGCATCGAGGCCTGGTTGGTGTCGTTCTCCAGCACCAGGTGCACGTGGCGCTCGCGGCCCGGGCCGGCCAGCACCGCCTCGCGGATCTCCTGCACGATGTGCGGATGCGAGCCGTCGCGGATGGCGTGAATCGCGTCCATGCGCAGCCCGTCGAAGCGGTATTCCTCGATCCAGTAGAGCGCGTTGTGCACGAAGAAGTCGCGCACCGTGCGCGCGCTCGGCCCGTCGAAGTTGATGGCCGCGCCCCAGGGCGTGCGGTGTTCGGGGTTGAAGAACTCGGGGCAGTAGCCGTGCAGGTAGTTGCCTTCGGGGCCGAAGTGGTTGTAGACCACGTCCACGAGCACCATCAGGCCCAGCCCGTGCGCCGCGTCGACCAGCGCCTTGAGCTCGTCGGGCGTGCCGTACGAGGCGTCGGGCGCAAACTGCAGCACGCCGTCGTAGCCCCAGTTGCGCTTGCCCGGAAAGTCCGCCAGCGGCATCAGCTCGACGGCGGTCACGCCCAGCTCGGCCAGTTCGCCGAGCCGCTCGCGCGCGGCGTTGAAGGTGCCTTCTGCGGTGAACGCGCCGATGTGCAGTTCGTACACCACCGCCTCTTCCCATGGACGTCCGCGCCAGGCGGTGTCGCGCCAGGTGTAGCGGCGCGGGTCGATCACCACGCTCGGGCCGTGCACGTCCTCGGGGTTGAAGCGCGAGGCCGGGTCGGGCACGGCCGAGCCGTCGGGCATTTCGAAGCGGTAGCTGTCGCCATGCGCCGCGCCGGGCAGGTCCAGCCGGTGCCAGCCGTCGGCGTCGCGTGCCATGGCGTGCGAGGCGAAGTCGCCCTGGCCCACGGGCCGGTGCGACAGCCGCACGGCGTGCTGCGACGGTGCCCACAGGGCGAAGGCCACGCCGCCATCGTGCGCGGTGGCGCCGAAAGGCATGGCATGGGTGTGAAGGTGATTGGATGGGGTCGACATGGTCATGGCCGTACGTCCGGCCGACTCAGCACGACGAGCGAGCGGCATTGCAGGGGATAGGAAGCCTCGGCCCACGCAGGGGCGAGCGAAGCGGCGTCTTGGGTGGTGGGCGGCGGCGTGGTGCTGGCGGTATCGACCAGCAGCCGCCACGCGCCGTGGGGCATCGGGGGCAGCGTGAAGGCGATCTCGTCGTGATGCGCGTTCAGCAGCAGCAGGAAGTCGTCGTCGTGCTGCGTCTCGCCGCGCGGCCCGCGGTCGGCAATGCCGCCGCCGGGGATGTACATGGCGATGCAGCGGGCGTTGGTGTCGTTCCAGTCTTCGGTGCGCATCTCTTCGCCGTCGGGCTTGAGCCAGTGCACGTCGGTCACGGTCTCTCCTGCGGCCGGCTTGCCCGCGAAGAAGGTGCGCCGCCGGAACGACGGGTGCGCGCGGCGCAGCGCCACCATGCGTTCGACGAAGGTGGTCAGCGCCAGCCGCTCGGGCGTGGCCGACCAGTCGAGCCAGCCGAGTTCATTGTCCTGGCAGTAGACGTTGTTGTTGCCCTGCTGCGTGTGGCCGCGCTCGTCGCCCGCCAGCAGCATGGGCACGCCTTGGGACAGCAGCAGCGTGGCCAGCAGGTTGCGCTTCTGGCGCTCGCGCAGGGTCACCACCTCGGGGTCGTCGGTGGGGCCTTCGACGCCGCAGTTCCACGACACGTTGTGGCTGTTGCCGTCGCGGTTGTCCTCGCCGTTGGCCTCGTTGTGCTTGTCGTTGTAGGACACCAGGTCGTGCAAGGTGAAGCCGTCGTGCGCGGTGACGAAGTTGATGCTCGCGCTGGGCTGCTTGCCCGACCAGCCGTACAGGTCTTGCGAGCCGGTGACGCGCTTGGCCATTTCGCCGATGAGCCCGCCGTCGCCCTTCCAGAAGCCGCGCATGCCGTCGCGGTACTGGTCGTTCCACTCGGCCCAGCCCAGCGGAAAGTTGCCCACCTGGTAGCCGCCGTGCCCCAGGTCCCAGGGCTCGGCGATGAGCTTCACGCGGTTGAGCGTCGGGTCCTGCCGGATGGCGTCGAAGAAGCCGCCGAGGTTTTCCACCTTGCCGGCCTCGCGCGCCAGGGCCGAGGCCAGGTCGAAGCGAAAGCCGTCGACGTGCATTTCCTCGGCCCAGTAGCGCAGCGAGTCCATCACCAGCTGCAGCGCATGCGGGTGCTCCAGGTTCACGGTGTTGCCGCAACCGGTGAAGTCGTCGTAGTAGCGGCGGTTCTCGGCGTTGGCGATGTAGTAGGAGGCGTTGTCCACCCCGCGCATCGACAGCGTGGGCCCGAGCTGGTTGCCCTCGCAGGTGTGGTTGTAGACCACGTCGAGAATGACCTCGATGCCTGCGGAGTGCAGCGTCTTCACCATGGTCTTGAACTCCTTCACCTTGCCGGAGGCGCTGTAGCGCATCTCGGGGGCGAAATAGCCGAAGGTGTTGTAGCC
The DNA here is from genome assembly GCF_979254005.1 of Variovorax sp. AC103. Lineage (NCBI taxonomy): Bacteria > Pseudomonadati > Pseudomonadota > Betaproteobacteria > Burkholderiales > Comamonadaceae > Variovorax > Variovorax sp. AC103. The sequence goes on from NZ_CEEDFC010000027.1 coordinate 37,444, forward strand.
CCAGTAGTTCTGCAGGCCCTTCTCGGCCAGGTGCCGGTCGTTCAGGAAGCTGTGCACCGGCAGCAGCTCCACGGTGGTCACGCCCAGGCGCTTGAGGTAGTCGACCACCGGCGCGCAGCCCAGGGCGGCGTAGGTGCCGCGCAGCTCGGGCGGCACGTCGGGGTGGTTCATGGTGAAGCCGCGCACATGCATCTCGTAGATGACCATGTCCTGCCGCGGCACGGAGGGGCGGCGGTCGTCGCCCCAGGTGAAGGCGGTTTCGAGCACGCGGCCCTTGGGCATCAGCGGGGCGCTGTCGCGCCGGTCGAAAGACAGGTCTTCGCGCTTGCTGCCCACGGTGTAGCCGTACAGCGCGTCGCCCCATCGCAACTGGCCCACCAGGTCTTTCGCGTACGGATCGAGCAGCAGCTTGTGCGCGTTGAAACGGTGGCCCTCCTCGGGGCGGTAGGGGCCGTGCACGCGGTAGCCATAGGCCTGGCCGGGCCGTGCTTCGGGCAGGTAGCAGTGCCACACGCCATCGGTGCGCTCGCGCAGCTCGATGCGCTGCAGCTCGTGGCGCCCGCGCTCGTCGAACAGGCACAGCTCCACCTTCTGCGCATGCTGGGAAAAGAGCGCGAAGTTGACACCCTCCCCGTCCCAGGTGGCGCCGCGCGGATAAGGCTTGCCGGGCCAGATGGCCGTGATCGTCGGATTGGTTTTTCGTGTCATTCAGGGGCCGGGGGCAATCGAAGGCGGGGCAAGCTTCAGGTCAATCAATCAATCAGTCAGCGCGGCGGGCGGTCGTCGAAACGGGGCGGCGGGTTGGTGCTTCCCACCGGGCCCACCGGCGTCACCGGGGGCGTGCCCTTCAGCGTCTTGCCGTCCCTGATGACCTCGCGCGGCCACCAACGCTCGATCTGCGCCTTCGCCCAGTCCTTGCCGGCCAGGCCGAAGGCCAAAGCCAACGCAAAAACCACGCCCGCCAGGATCACCAGGAAGCTTTCGCGCACGATGTCGCCGCCCACCTTGATCTGGTCGAGCGCAATCAGGATCACGAAAGCCATCACCGCGTACTGCGCCATCTTGGCGAACAGCATCGCGTCCTGCATCTTCACGCCGCGAAAGTAGCTGCCCACCGCGTCGCCCACGAACTTGGCGAAATACGAGCCGAAGGCCAGCACCAGCAAGGCCACGGCCACGTTCGGCACGAACCACACGATGCGCCCCAGCAGGTCGGCGATGTAGCTCAGTCCCATGCCGTTGAAGGCGATCAGCAGCGACGCCAGAATGACCAGCCAATACGCCAGCACCCCGAACACGCTGCTGGTGTCGCCCCGCCAGCCCCCCTGGCGCAGGAAGTTGTCCAGCCCCGCGCGCTCGGTGAGCACGTTGAAGTTGATGGCGCGCAGCGCCTTGGTCACCGCGAACCGCACCGCCTTGGCGATGACCCAGCCCACGAACACCACCACCAGCGCGACCAGCAGGCGCGGGATGAATGCCCCCACCTGGTAGAGGATGGCGCGCAGCGGCTCCAGGTGAATGCCGAAGTTTTCCATGATGAGTCTTTCCCGAATTTGATGGGGGGTGGTGTCAGGTGCGCGACGGGCGAATGAGAGAAAGCACGCCGTGCAACGGCACCTGCACCCAGTCGGTGCGGTTGTTCAGCTCGTAGCGCAGTTCGTAGAGGGCCTTCTCGAGCTCGAACAGGGAGAGCAGCTCGGCGTCGAGGGGCGCACCGTCGGGCGCGGCCATGGCCTCGGCATAGCCCTTCAGGAAGGCTTCGCGCGTGGCCTGCTCCCAGGCGATGGCGGGCGCGGCGAGCTTCTCGGCCTCTTCGGGGCTTTGCGCCACGCGCCGCAGGGCGGACCAGCGCGCGTAGTTGAACGAGCGCAGCATGCCCGCCACGTCGCGCAACGGCGAGCCCTTGGCGCGCCGCTCCTCGAAGCTGCGCGCGGGCTCGCCCTCGAAGTCGATGATGACGAAGTCGTTGTCCTTCACCAGCACCTGGCCCAGGTGGTAGTCGCCGTGGTAGCGGCTCTTCAGTGCGGCACCGCCACCACCTTCGCCGACGAAGCGACGCTCGGCGATGTTGGCCTGCAGCGCATCGGCCGCCGCCAGCAGGGCGTTGGCGTCGGCCTGCGTGCCGGCCGGCAACCCGCCGATGCGCTCGCGCAGCAACGCAATCGTGGCGGTGGCGTCGGTGCCCGCATGCGTGCGGTAGCCCGCCACGTCCGTGGCCGCGAGCGGCTCGGGGTCGAAGGCAGGCGCGCCGGTGCGGGTGGCCAGCGCGCGGTGCAGCTCGCCGGTACGCCGGCCCAGGGTGGCCATCAGCGCCAGGAAGCCGCCGTGCACCGCCCCCACGTCGGACCCGTCGGGCGCGGCGCCGTCGGTGGTTGCCACGTCGCGCAGAAAGCGCTCGAGGTAGCCCAGCGTGTAGTCCCAGCCGTCGCCCTGGTTGGCGACGTAGCTCTGCACCATGGCCAGCGTCATGGTGCGCCCGTCGGTGGTGATGTATTCGAGCGCGCCCAGCACCGGCACGCAGTTGGGGTACTCCACCTCGGTCAGGAAGCGGCCCATCTCCAGCTCGGGGTTGATGCCCAGGCGCACGTGGCGGTAGCCCTTGAGGAACAGCGTTTCGTTCAGCGTCACGGCGGTGTTGCTGCTCACGCCGCTGGGCCGGCCGACAGCCAGCGCGTCGATGTCGATGTTCAGCTCGCCGAACGCGGCGGTGGGCTTGAACACGAACCTGCCGTTGCCCGTGGCCAGTTCGGCGCCCTGGCCGATGGCGCGCACCAGCTCGCGGCAGAAGGCCTCGTCGTAGAAGGCGTCGCCCATCAGCCCGACCTGCGCCTGCTGGCGCACCTTGGCGAGCGCGGCCTGCGCCACGCCGGCCATGCGCTCTTCGTCACGCTCTTCCCAGGCGAGCGCCAGCGGCATGAAGTAGGTCGCGCCGCCGGGCGGTCCGTCGAGTGCCAGCAGCGGCAGCATCCAGCTCTGGCCGTTGGCCTCCCACACCGCATGGTCGGTCATGCGCGCGCGCTGGATCGGCACGCCCTTGGAGGCGTACCAGCGCTGGATCTCGATGTGGCGCGGCAGCGTGTCCAGCTCGAACTGGTTGCGCATGCGCTCGGCCATGCCGATGCGCCACGGCATCACGCGGTCGCGGAAGAAGCTGGTCCAGCCGTCGAACAGCACCAGCGTGGGCCAGTCCTGCAAGGCCACGCCCTGCTCGTGCCAGCTGGGCGCATCGGCCTCGGCCGTGAGCTTGAACCAGTAGAAGCCGTACGACGACAGCGTGAGCAGGTAAGGCAGCTCGCCGATGGGCGGAAACGCCGAGCGGCCCAGCATCTCGATGGGCACGTGCCCCTTGAACTCCGACAGGTCGAGTTCCACCGGCTGCGCCGCGCGCGACAGGTTGAACACAGCCAGGATCACGTCGCCGTCGTACTCGCTCAGGTACGCCAGGATCTTGCGGTTGCCCGGTTTCAGAAAGCGCCGCTTGCCGCGCCCGAAGGCGTGGCTGGTCTTGCGCACGGCCAGCATGCGCTTGGTCCAGTTCAAGAGCGAGCTGGCGTCGCGCGCCTGCGTTTCCACGTTGAGCGCCTCGTAGCCGTACATCGGGTCCATGATGGGCTGCAGGTACAGGCGCTGCGGGTCGGCGCGCGAGAAGCCGGCGTTGCGGTCGGGGCTCCACTGCATGGGCGTGCGCACGCCGTTGCGGTCGCCCACGAACACGTTGTCGCCCATGCCGATCTCGTCGCCGTAATAGATGATGGGCGAACCCGGCATCGACAGCAGCATGCCGTTCATGAGCTTCACGCGGTCGAGGTCGTTCTCCATCAGCGGGGCCAGGCGCCGGCGAATGCCCAGGTTGATGCGCGCGCGCGTGTCGGCCGCGTACATGGTGTACATGTAGTCGCGCTCCTTGCTGGTCACCATCTCGAGCGTGAGCTCGTCGTGGTTGCGCAGGAAGATGGCCCACTGGCAGCCCTCGGGAATGTCGGGCGTCTGCGCCATGATTTCCACGATCGGGTGGCGGTCTTCCTGCGCAATGGCCATGTACATGCGCGGCATCAGCGGAAAGTGATACGCCATGTGGCATTCGTCGCCGTCGCCGAAGTACTCGCGCACGTCCTCGGGCCACATGTTGGCCTCGGCCAGCAGGAAGCGGTTCTTGTACTCGGCGTCGATGGTCGCGCGCAGCTGCTTGATCACCGCGTGCGTCTCGGGCAGGTTCTCGTTGCTCGTGCCGTCGCGCTCCACCAGGTAGGGAATGGCGTCGAGCCGGAAGCCGTCCACGCCCATGTCGAGCCAGAAGCGCATCGTCTTCAGGATGGCTTCCATCACCGCCGGGTTGTCGAAGTTCAGGTCGGGCTGGTGGCTGAAGAAGCGGTGCCAGTAGTACTGCTTGGCCACCGGGTCCCAGGTCCAGTTCGAGGTCTCGGTGTCGGTGAAGATGATCCGCGTGCCCTGGTAGATCTGGTCGGTGTCGCTCCACACGTAGAAGTTGCGCTCGGGCGAGCCGGGCGGCGCCAGGCGCGCGGCCTTGAACCACGGGTGGTCGCTCGAGGTGTGGTTGATGACCAGCTCGGTAATGACGCGCAGGCCGCGCTTGTGCGCCTCGGCCATCATTTCGCGGAAGTCGGCCAGCGAGCCGTACTGCGGGTGCACGTCTTCGTACTCGGCAATGTCGTAGCCGTCGTCGCGCAGCGGCGACGGATAGAACGGCATCAGCCAGATGGTGTTGACGCCCAGGTCCTTCACGTAGTCGAGCTTGGCGGTCACCCCCTGGAAGTCGCCCATGCCGTCGTTGTTGGAGTCGAAGAAGGCCTTGACGTTGAGCTGGTAGATCACCGCGTCGCGGTACCACAGCGGATCGTCGCTGGTGTCGATTTCCACGGTTTCAAGCGCGATGTGCGAGACAGGTGCATTCATGGGCAGTCGACCTCAAAGAAAGTAATCGAAGTCGCGCTCGTCGCCATGGCGACGACGGACCACGAAGATGTGCGCGGGTGCGCTGTGGGGATCGAGCCGCACGTAGTGCCAGTCGCCCTGCCAGATGAAGCGCTGACCGCTGAGCAGGTCGTGCATCTGGAAGCCGCGCGACGGCGGGCTCACGCCCACGCTGCCGGGCTCCAGCCCCACCCAGCCCGACTGCGGCGTATGCGGGTCGAGGTTGACCACCGTCACCACCACGTTGCTGCCGTCGGCCGAGGTCTTGGCGTAGGCCAGCAGTTGCGGGTTGTCCACATGCAGGAAGCGCAGCGTGCGGTCCCATTGCAGGGCGGGGTTCTCGCGGCGGATGCGGTTCACCCGCGCGATGAAGGGCGCCAGGCTTTCGGGGTCGTCGTGGTTCCAGTGGCGCAGCTGGTACTTCTCGGAGTCGAGGTATTCCTCGCCACCGTGGTCGCGCGGCAGGTGCTCGCGCAGCTCGTAGGCCGGCCCGTAGATGCCGTAGCTGGCCGACAGCGTGGCGGCCAGCACCAGCCGCGACATGTAGACCGAGGCCTCGCCGCCCTGCAGCTGCTCGTGCAGGATGTCGGGCGTGTTGGGCCACACGTTGGGGCGAAAGTAGTCGATGCCCGGCGCGGTCGACAGCTCGGTGAAGTACTCGACCAGCTCCTCCTTGGTGTTGCGCCAGGTGAAGTAGGTGTAGCTCTGCGAGAAGCCACCCTTGGCCAGCCGGTGCATCACCTTCGGGCGCGTGAAGGCCTCGGCCAGGAAGATCACGTCGGGGTGGGTGCGCTTGATCTCGGCAATCACCCATTCCCAGAACGGAAAGGCCTTGGTGTGCGGGTTGTCCACGCGGAAGATGCGCACGCCCTCGCCCACCCAGTGCTCGAACACGCTCTTCAGCTCGGTCCACAGGCCGCGCCAGTCCTCGCACTCGAAGTTGAAAGGGTAGATGTCCTGGTACTTCTTGGGCGGGTTCTCCGCGTACTGGACGCTGCCGTCGGGCCGCCATCGGAACCAGTCGGGGTGTTCCTTCACGTACGGATGGTCGGGGGCGCACTGGAAGGCGATGTCCAGCGCAATCTCCAGGCCGTGGTCGGCCGCGCGCGCGAGCAGCTGGCGAAAGTCCTGCGGCGTGCCCAGCGCGGGCAGGATGTCCTTGTGCCCGCCTTCGGCCGCGCCGATGGCCCAGGGGCTGCCCACGTCCTGCGGCCCGCTCACCAGCTTGTTGTTGGGGCCCTTGCGCTGCATACGGCCCACGGGGTGGATCGGCGGGAAATACAGCACGTCGAAACCCATCGCGGCGATGGCCGGCAGGCGCGCCTCCACGTCCTTGAAGGTGCCGTGCACGCCTGGCTCGGTACCGGCCGAGCGCGGGAACAGTTCGTACCAGGTGCTGAAGCGCGCGCGCTCGCGGTCGGCCACCAGCGGCAGCTCGACGGGGTAACGCGCCTCGTGGCGACGGTCGGGATGGCGGCGCGCGGTGTCTGCCAGTTCGTCGTCGAGCGCCAGCGCCTTCAGCGACACGGCGTCGGCACCGGGCGTGGCGGCCACGGCGTCGAGTTCGGTGGCCCAGCGCTGCAGCGCGGTCTTGTCGGCACCATCCGCTCGCCCGGCGGCGGCCGCGATCTCGAGCGCGCCCACCTGCGAGGCGATGCGCACGTCGTCGGGGTCGACGCGGCGCGCCATCTCGCTGCGCCACGACTCGAAGGGGTCGACCCAGGCGACGGCGGTGTACACGTAGCGGCCGAGCGCGGGCGGCGAGAAGGCGGCCTCCCACACGTCGTTGCCCAGCGGCTTCATGGGCACTTCGCGGAACGCGGCCTGGTCGTGCGCGCGCCAGCACAGCTGCACGCGCAGCACGTCGTGCCCGTCGGTGAAGCAGTGCGCGCGCACGCGCACGCGCTCGCCGGCCACGCATTTCACGGGGAAGCGGCCGTTGTCCACGGCGGGCAGCACGGCGTCGATCACCGCGCGCACGTTGCCGTGCGCGTCCGCGATGTCGCTCGCCACGGGGGTCTGGCGGGTGGCAAAGATGTTCTTCATGGTGTGGTGCGTTGCTCCAGGATCAGCGTCGAAAGGGGCGGCAGGGTCAGGCTCACCGACTGCATGCGGCCATGCGAGCGCACAGGGGCGGCTTCCACGCCGCCGAGATTTCCCCAGCCCGTGCCGCCGAACTCGGCCGCGTCGGTGTTGACGACTTCGCGCCAGAAACTGCCGCCCAGAACGCCGTCGATGCCGCCCGGCACGCCCAGCACGTAGTTGGTTCGCGGTACCGGCGTCATGTTGCAGACCACCAGCAGCGGCGGGCTGCCGTCGGCGGACTTGCGCAAGAAGGCGAACACGCTTTTCTCTTCATCGTCCGCGGTGATCCACTCGAAGCCGGCCGCGGAAAAGTCGAGCTGGTGCAGCGCGGGCGCCTCGCGGTACACGCGGTTGAGCTGCGCCACCAGCCGTTGCAGGCCGCCGTGGCCGGTCTGCTCGGTCACCCACCATTCGAGCTCGCCGTCGTGCGTCCATTCGCGGCGCTGGCCGAACTCGCCGCCCATGAACAGCAGCTTCTTGCCCGGGTGCGCCCACATGAAGCCGAACAGCGCGCGCAGGTTGGCGAACTGCTGCCAGTTGTCGCCCGGCATCTTGTTGATGAGCGAACCCTTGCCGTGCACCACCTCGTCGTGCGAGAGCGGCAGCACGAAGTTCTCGTTGAAGGCATACACCAGCGAGAAGGTCAGCTTGTGGTGGTGGTACTTGCGATTGACCGGGTCTTCCTTCATGTAGTCCAGCGTGTCGTGCATCCACCCCATGTTCCATTTCTCGCCGAAGCCCAGGCCGTCCATGTCGGTCGGGCGGGACACGCGCGGCCAGGCGGTCGACTCCTCGGCCACGGCGAGCGTGTCGGGGAACTCGCGGTACACGGCGCGGTTGAGCGTGCGCAGGAAGTCGATGGCTTCCAGGTTCTCGCGCCCGCCGTGGCGGTTGGGGATCCACTCGCCGTGCTTGCGCGCGTAGTCGAGGTAGAGCATCGAGGCCACCGCGTCCACGCGCAGCCCGTCGAGGTGGTACAGGTCGAGCCAGAACAGCCCGGACGACACCAGGAAGCTGCGCACCTCGGGACGGCCGTAGTTGAAGATGCTGGAACTCCACTCCGGATGGAAGCCCTGGCGCGGGTCCGCATGCTCGTAGAGGTGCGTGCCGTCGAAGTAGCCCAGGCCGTGCTCGTCCGTCGGGAAGTGAGAGGGCACCCAGTCCAGCAGCACGCCGATGCCCTGCTGGTGCAGGTGATCGACCATGTACATGAAGTCCTGCGGCGAGCCGTAGCGCGCGGTGGGCGCGAAGTAGCCGGTGGTCTGGTAGCCCCACGAGCCGTAGAACGGGTGCTCGGTCACGGGCATGAGCTCCACGTGGGTGAAGCCCATCTTCTTCACGTAGGCGCCCAGTTCGTGCGCCAGCTCGCGGTAGCCGAGGAACTGCCCGTCATGCCGGCGCCACGAGCCCAGGTGCACCTCGTAGACCGACTGTGGCGCGTCCAGCGCGTTGTTCGCGCCGCGCGTGGCCATCCATTCGTCGTCGTTCCATTCGTACGAGAGTTCGCAGATGCGCGAGCCGGTGGCCGGCGGCAATTCGGCGCTGAATGCCACTGGGTCGGCCTTGTCGACGGTGTAGCCAGCAAAGCGCGAACGAATGCGGTACTTGTAGGTCTGCCCGAGCGCGGCCTGCGGCACATGCCCCTGCCAGATGCCGGTGTTGTCGGGGCTGGGTGAAAGAGGGTCGGCTTCGCCGGACCAGTAGTTCCAGTCGCCGACCACCGACACCGACTCGGCGTTGGGCGCCCACACCGCGAAATTGACGCCGCCACCGGGCTGCGGGTGGGAACCCAGCAGGTCGTACAGGCGGGCGTGGGTTCCTTCGTGGAAAAGATAGGCGTCTCGCGCGCCCAGGAGTGAATGGTTCAGAGGCACCGGCGTTCCTTGATTGAGGGCCAGCGACACGCCTGTTCGAGGAACATTTGCGTTTTTCGTCTGGCGGAACCTCAATTTGCGGCGGTGCCGCATGCCGTGGCTACGGTCTGAACCTACTCGCCTTGTCGGAGAGTTGCCCGTATGCCGGCGTCTCGCCCGGCGCCCGCTCAGGCGTGCAGCGCGAAGTCGTCGAGGGTCAGCGTGATGGGGCTGCGCGGCGCAGCCCGGTAGCGTGCAACGGCCGCGGGCTCGATCACCTGGAAGTGCTTGCGGCACACCTCCAGCAGCCGGTCGCCGACCTCGCGCGTTCCGAACCCGTCGTGCAGGGTGTGCTCGGAAATCTGCACGATGACGCGCGGGCCGCCCGGGCCTTCGGGGTAGACGGCGAAGCGCACGCTCGCCGTGTCGAAGCAGTAGATGCCTTCGAAATTCATCTGTCTTGTCTCCTGTAATTCGGGGCAAATTGAGCGCCCTCCCACGGCCATTGGAGAGTGGACATAGGCCCGTGCGCATGCAGGAAGATTCCTACGCACGGCAAGGCGCGCGCTTGCACGCACAGGGCGTGTTGGCTTTGGTGGCGCGGCGCCAATGCGGCGAAGATCGGGCCTCCAGATTTCCGGAGACCCTGTCTCGATGACCGAACTGAAAACGCGGCACGCGCTGCTCTCCCGCGGCGCCACGGCGTGCGGCCTTGCGGCGCTGCTTTTGCTCGGCGCCTGCACCTCCGCCACCACCGAAGCGCAGCGGCAAGCCAGCGCCAGCAAGCCCCCGCCCACCGACTGCACCGCATGGGTCGGCACCGACCGCAACGCCATGATGGGCGGCTACCTGCTGCCGCAAGGCACGGGCTCCGGCGGCGGCGGCATTGGCCCCAAGGTGTGCGTGCCGGTGCTCATGACGGCCAACCCCACGCCGGCCGACTACGCGGGCGGCGACTACCACGTCAGCGAGTTCACCGACGAAAAGCTCAAGGCCCGCTGGCGCGCCTGCAAGGACGACGCGGCCTGCTTCAAGCGCATCGACGCGCAGATGCAGCGCTGGCTGCCGCCCAACAAGGAGCGCGCCACGCGCTCGACCGGCGTGGTCGACCCTTCGGGCAGGATCGACCCCGAAGGCCAGGTCGACCTGAAGGCCATCCGCCGCCCTGCCTTCTTCGCCAAGGCGCCCTACCGCGAAGGCATTGCCGAGGCCGATGCGCGAACCAGCATCGTCGAGTTCACGGTGCCGCGCGACGCCTTCGAGCGCATCGACCTGAAGATGACCGGCGACATCAAGCTGCGCGGCTGGTACATCGAAGGCGCGGGGGTCGACGCCGGCAAGGGCAAGAAGACGCGCGCACTGGTCATCATGGCGCCGGGCGGCGGCGGCCAGCTCACGGCCATCCAGCATCCGGACGAGGTGGCCTACCGCACCGACGAGAAGACCGGCAAGACCACGCCCGTGAGCTTTCCCAACGCGACCACCGAGACCATGGGCCAGCGCTGGTGGCGCGAGAACCTGTACGCGCTGAACCAGGCGGGCTACGACGTGCTGGCCTACGACCGGCGCGGCGAAGGGCTGTCGGGCGGCTTCAGCGACACCAACACGCTGGAGCAAGGCGAGGACGTGTTCCGCGCGCTCACCGCGCTGGACACCGGGCGCGGCCTGCGCATCCTCACGCCCCAGGGCCAGCTGCTCGAAGGCGACGCCACGCGCGGGCGGCTGCTCGCGGGCATGCCGGCCAGCGAGATCCCGCTGGTGCTGGGCGGCTACTCGCGCGGCTCCATGTCCACCGCGTGGGCCATGACGCGCAACTACGTGGCCCAGTGCAGCTTCGACATGCCCGAGCCCAACTGCACGCCGCCCAAGGGCATGCGCAACATCCGCGGTGCGATTCTGCTGTCGTCGTTCGCCAGCGGCGCGGGCTACGTGGGCGACTCGCCCGACCTGGCCGACCGCAACCTGTTCCTGGGCGGCATGGCGGCCGACCACCACATCGTGTTCTATCCGAACTCGTCCACGCTGGCGGGCATGGACCGCTGGCCCGCCGCCTTCTTCGGCAAGGGCCTGTGGGACCGCGCCGAGACGCTGGAGGGCACCATGGCCGCCTACAACCGCATCCGCGGGCTGAAGGAGATCGTGGTGGCGCGCGGCCCGCATTCGATCGAGACCTGGCCCGAGTCCGACCGGGCCTACCTGCGCGAGCGCATGGTGGCGTATGCCAAGGCGGTGATCGTGGGCGGGCGCACCATTCCGGACGCCAGGAAATGGAAGGACTTCAAGTCGCTGGTGGCGACCACACCCGATTCGTGGGAGCCCTCGTCGCGGCCCAGGCCCGAGGGGAACACCGGCAAGTCGCCATGAACGAACGATGAGCCTGGGCAGCCGCCCGTCGGTGGCTGCCTACACCACGACAGCGTGAATGCGCTGTCGCCGCACTTTCGGGGCTCCCTAGGATTTTCTTCAAGCGCAGCGCTTGTGCAGGCCGTTCTCCGGGCCGCGAGCCGCGCGCTCTCCCGGAGATCCCCCGATGAAGTTCGAAAACCATTCCCAAGGCGCGGACGCCGCCCGCGCACGCGTCACGCGGCGCGCCGTGTTCCAGTCGGGCGCCGCGCTCGTCGGCGCCAATGCCACGATGCTCGCCGCCGCACAGGCCGCGCCTGTGGCCGCCCAGGCGGCCAACGCCGCGAGCCCCCAGGAACCCGCGCCGCAGCGCATGCAGGTGCAGTTGCAGATCAACGGCCAGCCGCACCGCCTGGAGGTCGACACCCGCACCACCCTGCTCGACGCGCTGCGCGAGAACCTGCGCATGACCGGCACCAAGAAGGGCTGCGACCACGGCCAGTGCGGCGCGTGCACGGTGCTGGTGGAAGGCCGGCGCACCAATTCGTGCCTGACGCTGGCGGTGATGCACGACGGCCAGTCGGTCACCACCATCGAAGGCATGGCGCAAGGCGATGCGCTGCACCCGCTGCAGCAGGCCTTTCTGGAACACGACGGCTTCCAGTGCGGCTACTGCACGCCGGGGCAGATCTGCTCGGCCGCGGGCATGCTGGCCGAGGCTCGTGCGGGCATGCCGAGCCATGTGACGCGCGAGCTCACCGGCCCTGCCGGCGAGCCGGCCAACGTGTCGCTCAGCGACGCCGAAATTCGCGAGCGCATGAGCGGCAATCTCTGTCGATGCAGCGCGTACCCCAACATCGTCGCGGCCATCCAGGTCGTGGCCAGGAACGCATCGGGAGCGCGCTCATGAAAGCCTTCAGCTACGAACGCGCCGCCACGCCCGAAGCGGCGGCCACCGCGGCCGCGCGCCCCGGCGCGCGGATGATCGCGGGCGGCACCAACCTGCTCGACCTGATGAAGCTGCAGGTCGAGACACCCGCGCACCTGGTGGACATCAACCGCCTGGGGCTGGACACCGTGGAGCCCACCGCAGAGGGCGGCCTGCGCATCGGCGCCATGGTTCGCAATGCCGAACTGGCGGCCGACGCGCGTGTGCGAAAGGACTACGCGGTGTTGAGCCGCGCGCTGCTGGCCGGCGCCTCGAGCCAGTTGCGCAACAAGGCCACCACCGGCGGCAACCTGCTGCAGCGCACGCGCTGCTACTACTTCTACGACACCGCACGCGCCTGCAACAAGCGCGAGCCGGGCACGGGCTGCTCCGCGCTGCAGGGCTACAACCGCATGCACGCAGTGATCGGCGCCAGCGAGCAGTGCATTGCCACGCACCCGTCGGACATGGCCGTGGCCATGCGCGTGCTCGACGCCAAGGTGGAAACCGTGTTGCCCGGCGGCATGCGCCGGGTGATTCCCATTGCCGACTTTCACCGCTTGCCGGGCGACACCCCGCAGATCGAGACCGACCTGCAGCCGGGCGAACTGATCACCGCCGTCACCCTGCCGCCGCCGGTGCCCGGCCACCACGTGTACCGCAAGGTGCGCGACCGGGCTTCCTATGCGTTCGCGCTGATCTCGGTGGCGGTGATCGTGGACGCCAGCGGCGGGCGCATCCGCTCCGCACGCATGGCCTTCGGCGGGCTGGCGCACAAGCCGTGGCGCGTGGAGGCGGCCGAGGCGCGGCTGGCCGACACCGTGCTGGACGACGCGGCGATCGATGCCGCCGCCGACACCGTGCTGGCCGGCGCCCGCGGGCGCGGGCACAACGACTTCAAGCTCCCGCTGGTGCGACGCACCCTGCAGGCCACCATCACCGAAGCCGCGCGTGCAGTGCGTGCCGCCTGAGGAACCCTCCCATGGAAATGAACGCACCCTCCGCCCGCAACCCGATCGACGAGAACCGCGGCGGGCTCATCGGCAAGCCCATCGCCCGCGTGGACGGCCGACTCAAGGTGACGGGCAAGGCGCCCTATGCCTACGAAGTGCAGGAGGCGCCGGGCGCACCCGCCTACGGCTTCATCGTGGAGGCCACCATCGCCAAGGGCCGCATCGCCGACATCGACGCCTCGGCCGCCGAAGCGGCGCCCGGGGTGCTGATGGTCATGACCCACCGCAACGCCCCGAAGCAAGGCGCATGGGGCCCCGTGGACGCCAAGGACCGCTTCGCGCGCTCCTCGCCGCAACTGGCGAGCGACCGCGTGCGCTACTACGGCGAGGCCGTGGCCTTCGTGGTGGCCGAGAGCTTCGAGGTGGCGCGCGCCGCCGCGAAGCTGGTGCGCGTTCGCTACGCCGTGGAGCCTGGCGAGTTCGACATGGCCGCCGCGCAGGGCAAGGCCGAGACACCGAAGGACGACGAGCAGCAAAAGGCCGACAGCCGCATCGGCGACTTCGAGCCGGCCTTTGCCGGCGCGCCCGTGCAGGTCGACGCCACCTACACCACGCCCACGCACATCCACGCGCAGATGGAGCCACACGCCACCGTCGCCTGGTGGAGCGGCGACAAGCTGACGGTGCACTGCGCGGCGCAGTTGCTGGAGAGCGCGCAGAACGCGGTGGCCAACACCCTGCAGATACCGCCATCGAAGGTGCGCATCGTGAGCCGCTACATCGGCGGCGGCTTCGGCGGCAAGCTGCCGATCTACGGCGACGTGATGCTCTCGGCCATGGCCGCGCGGCAGCTCAAGCGCCCGGTGAAGACCGCACTCACGCGCCAGCAGATGTTTCACTTCACCACGCACCGCAGCCAGACCGTGCAGCGCGTGCGCCTGGGTGCCACGCCGGACGGCAAGCTCACCGCCATCGGGCACGACTCGCTGTCGCACAGCGCGCGGTTCGACAACTTCTATGAAACGGCCAGCACGCAGACGCGCACGCTCTACGCCGCGCCGAACCGGCTCACCACGCACCGCGTGGTGAAGCTCGACCTGCCGATTTCAGACTCCACCCGCGCACCGGGCGAGGCGGTCGGCATGCTGGCGCTGGAGCAGGCCATGGACGAGCTGGCCGAAAAGCTCAGGCTCGACCCCATCGAGCTGCGCCGGCGCAACGAGCCCGCCATGGACCCGGAGAAGAACATTCCCTTTTCGACCCGCCAGCTGCTGCGCTGCATGGACGAGGGCGCCGAGCGCTTCGGCTGGAACCGGCGCAATGCGGCGCCGGGCGCGGTGCGAGACGGCCGATGGCAGATCGGCCTGGGCTTTGCTGCGGCCATTCGCAGCAACCTGCTGATGGACGCCAGGTGCGCGGTGTCGCTCGACCGCCAGGGCGTGCTCACGGCGCGCATGTCCATGACCGACATCGGCACCGGCAGCTATACGGTGTTCACGCAGATCGCAGCGGAAATGCTGGGGTTGCCGGTGGACAAGGTGCGCATCGAACTGGGCGACAGCGACTTCCCCGAAACGCCCGGCTCGGGCGGATCGTGGGGCGCGGCCAGCGCCGGCTCCGCCTTGTTCGACGCCTGCACCCAGCTGCGAGAGCAGATTGCGCGGCGCATGAACGCCAGGCCGGCCGACGTGGTGTTTGCCGACGGCCACGCCACGGCCGCAGGCCGCAGCGAAACGCTGGGCGCGCTGGCGGGCACCCTCGGCCTGCGCGCGGAAGGCCAGATCAAGAAGGGCGACATGGCAAGCAAGTTCTCCCAGCAGGCCTATGGCGCGCACTTTGCCGAAGTGGCGGTCGACATGGACAGCGGCGAGATTCGCCTGCGCCGCATGCTGGGTGTCTTCGCGGCGGGCCGCATCCTGAACATGAAGACCGCCACCAGCCAGGCGACGGGCGCCATGATCTGGGGCGTGGGCTCCGCGCTGTTCGAGGACGCCGTGGTCGACACGCGCTTCGGCAGTTTCGTGAACCACGACCTGGCCGAATACCACCTGCCCTCGCATGCGGACATTCCCGCCGTGGAGGCGGTGTTCCTCGACGAGGTGGACGACAAGACGAACCCGCTGAAGATCAAGGGCGTGGGCGAGCTGGGCATCTGCGGCGCGGGCGCGGCGGTGGCGAATGCGGTCTACAACGCGACCGGCGTGCGCATTCGCGACTACCCGCTGACGCTGGACAAGGTGCTGGGGCTGCAGGCGCCGCAGGGCTGAAGCCGTGAGGCCCCGGAGCCTCTTTCGACAAGGCAAAAAAGAACCCAGCGCCAAGCTGGGTTCAAGCCTCTTCGCTGCCAAGCGTCGAGGCCCTCGCAAAAGGAAGAAAGAAGCAGCTGCGAGCAACGGATGTCCGTCGCTTTCCAAGGTAGCGAACGCACCACGTCACGCTTCGAAGGGAATGCCGCCTGTGGCGGACGGACAAGACCTACGGCGCCGCTGGTGCGCCACATGTCGGCGCCGGACGACACGCCTGTGGGCTGTGTGTCCTCAAGCCCGTCGCAGCGACGGCCTTACGGTGAAGCCTTCAGTTCGAAACCTCAACACTCTGGAGCACCCGACATGACGACCACCACCAACGACCAAAGCAAGCTCTGGGACCTGATCAAGGACACCCGCTTCGGCATGCTGACCCACCGCCACGACGACGGCCAGCTGCACAGCCACCCGCTGACCACGCAGAACAAGAACGGCGACGAGGCTGGCACGCTCTACTTCTTCGTGCCGAAGGACGGCGACATTGCGCGCCATGTGGCCACCGATCCGGTCGTGAACATCGCCTATGCCAACACCGACGACGACAGCTACGTGTCGGTGTCGGGTCATGCCGCGCTGCTCGAGGACCAGGCCAAGAAGGAAGCGCTCTTCACCAAGATGGCGCAGGCGTGGTTCCCCAACGGCCCGACCGACCCCAACCTGGGCCTGCTGGCCGTGACCGTGCGCGGCGCTGAATACTGGGACGTGGACGACAGCAAGATGGTGCAGCTCTACAAGATGGCCAAGGCAGCCATCACCGGCGAGCCCCCCAAGAACCTCGGCGAGCACAAGAAGGTCGTGGTCTGACATAAGGGCCACGGACGATGACGCAAGCGACGACGCTGCAGAACCACAAGGCCGCCGACACCCGAACCCTCGCCCCCATTCCGGCCACCCCCCAACGGTGGCAGTTCATCCGCGCAGGCGGCACCGACCAGGTGGTGTTCCGCACGGGCGAGGACATCGCGCGCGTCGGCGAGCTCGACCAGAAACTGTGGGTCGCGCTGGCCTGCCCCACGCGGGGCATCGACTTTGACGCGCGCACGCTCGACCTGATCGACACCGACAAGGATGGGCGCGTGCGCCCGCCCGAAGTCGTTGCCGCCTGCCAGTGGGTGTGTGCCCGATTGCGCGATCCCGACGTGCTGCTGCAAGGCAGCGACGTGCTCACGCTGGACGCACTCGACGACAGCAACCCCGACGGTGCGCGCCTGCGGGACGAGGCCCGCCGCCTGCTGGAGATCCAGGGCAAGCCCGACGCGGCCACGCTCACCCTGGCCGATATTTCAGACCGCGGCGAGCTGCTGGCGGCCATGCGCTTCAACGGCGACGGCATCGTCACGCCCGACACGGCGCATGACGACGCGGTGCGCGCATCGGTCGAAGAGATCATGCGCACCCACGGCAGCGTGCCCGACCGCCACAAGGCGACGCCGGGCATCGACCGCGCGCGGGCGGAGGCCTTCTTTGCCGAAGTGCAGGTGGCGCGCGACTGGCATGCGCAGGCCGACGCCGGCAACGACACGCTGATGCCCCTGGGCGACCCCACCCTGGCCGCCGCCGACGCGGCCAACAAGGTGCAGGCCAAGCTCGACGACTTCTTCGCGCGCTGCCGCGTCGCGGCCTTCGACGGGCAGGCCGTGACCGCCCTCAACCCCTCCGCCAAGGCTTACGACGAACTGGGCGCGCACGCGCTCGACCTGCAGGCCGAGCCCATCGCCGAGCTGCCGCTGGCGCCCGTCACGCCGCGGTGTGTGCTGACGCTGCATGGCACCAGCCTGAACCCCGCCTGGGCCGAGGCCGTCGCCACCTTCGCCGAGCGCACCGTCGCGCCGCTGCTGGGTGCGCGCGACGAACTGGCCGAGGCCGACTGGCTGGCCATCAAGCACAAGCTCGCACCGCTGCAGGCGTTGATGGCCAAGCGCCCCGACAACTGGGCTGCCTCGCTGCCGCTGGACAAGCTCGAGGCGCTGTTGCAAACCCGCGAGCCCTTGCTCGCGCTCATCAAGGAAGACGAAGGGGCCGAAGCGCACAACGCGCTGCTGGTCGACCTGGAAAAGCTCATTCGCCTGCAGCGCGACCTGGTGGTGCTGCTGAACAACTTCGTGTCGTTCAAGGCTTTCTACAGCCGCGAAGGCGCAATCTTCCAGGCCGGCACGCTGTACCTCGACGGGCGCAGCTGCGAGCTGACCGTGCAGGTGGAAAACACCGCCAAGCATGCGGTGCTGGCAGGCCTGGCCAAGACCTGCCTGGCCTACTGCGACTGCACGCGCCAGGGCGCGAAGATGAGCATCGTCGCGGCGTTCACGGCGGGCGACATCGACTTTCTGTTCGTCGGGCGCAACGGCGTGTTCTACGACCGCCAGGGGCGCGACTGGGACGCCACCATCACCAAGCTGATCGAGAACCCGACCAGCGTGGCGCAGGCCTTCTTCGCGCCGTACAAGAAGTTCGTGCGGGTGATCGAAGAGCAGGTGGCCAAGCGCGCCGCGGCGCAGGAGGCTGTGGGCCAGGGCAGCCTGACCAGCCTGGCGACCCGGCTCACGACCGCCGACCAGACCGCCGCGGCCGACGCCGCCAAAGCGCAGTCCGCCGGGGCGCGCGCCGCCGCCCGGGTGGACGTGGGCACGGTGGCCGCCATCGGCGTGGCGCTGGGCAGCATCAGCGCTGTGCTGGTGGCCATCTTCGGCAAGTTCGTCGACCTGGGGCAATGGATACCGGTGGCATTGCTGGGCATCGTGCTGGCCATCTCGGGCCCGAGCATGCTCATTGCCTGGCTGAAGCTGCGCCAGCGCAGCCTGGGGCCGATCCTGGACGCGAGCGGCTGGGCCATCAACGGGCGCATGAAGGTCAATGTGCGGCTGGGCGGCATGCTCTCGCAAACCGCGCACGTGCCGCCGGGCGCGAGGCGCATTGCACGCGACCCTTACCGCGACCGCCACGCGGCCACCGGGTTCGCAGCGGCGGCGGTGCTGGTGCTCGCGGTGGTCGTGCTGGCCTGGCGCATGGACTGGCTCGATGACCGCCTGCCCGCGGCCTTGCAGCACGGCACGTCGGCCGCGGCCACGGGGCTGGCTGGCGCGCGCGTCGGCTGACGGGTCGGGATGTCGGGGCTTCGAGGCTTCAGCGCGTCAGGGCTGCGGGCCGTGCAGCCCGCGGCGTCGCAGGAGTTCGGCCCGTCCGAGCGGGGTGATCTTTTTCACGACGGCCGGCAACTGCACGCCGCCGGGTTCGTCCCCCGCGGAGGGCGGCGGCACCGCGGCGTCCACCAGCCCTGCAGCGAGCAGCACCGCCACGCAGCGGATGTCGCTCTCGTCGTCGACGATCAGCGGCAGGCCCAGGTGTTCAATCTTGTGAAGGTAATCGAGCGGCATACGACCCTTGTTTGGTGCTCCAACAGTTTCCCGTGCACACGTTACGCCCTTGCATCGGCCTGACACGTGCGTTGCCGCACAGACCGCGCCGCTCAGGAACATTAGATTCAGCTGAGCGAGTCGGCATCTCTTCCGACAGCGCCCGCGCCGGAAGGGCACTACATTTTTTTCGGCGCTCCCCGGCGCCGGGCCTGTCGAAGGCCTGGGCGCAGGAAAGCGCGCCACTCCTTCATCACGCACACCTTGCACATTCCGCGCATGAACACCTTCCGCTCGGCTTCGCTCCTGAGGCCTTCCGCTCCCCGCTCGCGCCGCGCGCGCGCCGAGCCAAAGACAAAGACCACGGCCTCGCTCGATGCCGTCGCGCACTCGGAGCAGCACCACGGCCGGTGGGAAATTCATTACCGGCTGGAGCCGGCCCGCGAGAAGTTCGCCGGCACCGCGCAGATCCACTGCGACGGCCTGCCGCATTGCGAACTGTCGATCTTCGAGCCGCAGTCGAACGCGCTGGCCTCCATCGACCTGCTGCGCGAGCAGTGCCTGGCATGGATCGCACACCGCAGCGACGCGGCCGCTGCACGGACGCTTCCGGCCAACTGAACGCTGCGCGCGCGCCCTGCGGGCCTCGGGCGGCGTTGCGGGCGCACTTCTGAACGCACCGATTTCGCGTTGTGGCGCGATCCGTGGAGAATGCGCGATGACTCTCCCATCCCCCGCTTCCCTTACCCCGGACCATCTTGCCGTGCTGCGCGCGGTGGCCCGCATGGACCTGTCGCTCGGCATCGCCATCGGCCAGAGCCTGGGCAGACCGGTTTCCGACGACCTGGCGGCACTGCGCGCACAGGGCTACGTCCGGGAAGTTTCCAGCCCCCGGCACGACGGAACGCCGAGCCACCTGCACACGATCACCCCCCAGGGGCGCGAGGCGCTGCAGGCGCACGGCGAGCAAGGCGTGACGACCCCGCAGCCCACCGTGGGCCCCCGGCCTCCGCTGCGCCGCGAAACGTACACGGGCAGCGAAATGCTGCCTTTCACCGGGCGCGCGGGGTCGATGGACGCACTGAAGTACCCGAGCCGGGTAGGCAACCAGCTGCGTTACCGGGACGACGGGGCCGAGCCGGTGGTCAAGGACGCCACGCCGCCGCCGCGCAAGAAGTAGCCTGGGGCGCCCGCGTCGGGCTGTCGAAGCGGACGGACAATAGAGGCAAACAGCCTGGAGAAAACCTTGTCTACCGTCACCATCAGCCCCCAAGTCACCGTCAGCAACAGCGCCCCGTTCGTTCTCTTCGGCGGCGTCAACGTGCTGGAGTCCCGCGACCTGGCTCTGCGCAGCGCCGAAGAATACGTGCGCGTCACGCGCAAGCTGGGCATTCCCTACGTGTTCAAGGGCAGCTTCGACAAGGCCAACCGCTCGTCCATCCACTCGTACCGCGGCCCCGGGCTGGACGAGGGGCTGAAGATCCTCCAGGCCGTGAAGGACACCTTCGGCGTGCCGGTGCTCACCGACGTGCACGAAATCGCGCAGGCGGCGCCGGTGGCCGAGGTGGTCGACGTGCTGCAGCTGCCCGCCTTCCTGGCGCGGCAAACCGACCTGGTGGTGGCGCTGGCCAGGACGGGCCGGGTCATCAACATCAAGAAGCCTCAGTTCCTGAGCCCCTCGCAGATGCTCAACATCGTGGAGAAGTTCAAGGAAGCGGGCAACGACAAGCTCATTCTTTGCGACCGTGGCACCTGCTTCGGCTACGACAACCTGGTGGTGGACATGCTGGGCTTCGGCGTGATGAAGAAGATCACGCAGGACCTGCCGGTGATCTTCGACGTGACCCATGCGCTGCAGCAGCGCGAAGCCGGCGCCGCGGCGTCGGGCGGGCGCCGCGAGCAGGTGGCCGACCTGGCGCGCGCCGGCATGGCGGTGGGCTTGGCCGGCCTGTTCCTGGAGGCACACCCCGACCCCGCGCAAGCCAAGTGCGACGGCCCGAGCGCCCTGCCGCTGGACAAGCTGGAACCCTTTCTCACGCAGCTGAAGGCGCTGGACGACCTGGTCAAGTCGTTCCCGGCCCTGAAGATCTAGCACGGCGATTCAAAAAAGAATGGCTTCGTACTAAAGATCTCGCTGGACTTTCCGATAGATCATTCAGGCGCCTGAACCCGGCACGAGAGGGTCAACGCCGAGGCCCGCCCTCCCGGCGCGAATGATCAAAAAGGAAAGGTTCAGGATGAACCGCGAAGCTGCAACGTCAGGACATGACTTCTCGAGGTGGGCGCGCCTGACCGAGAGCTATGCCGAAGAAGTGGAGGCCCTGCGCCGCCACGAACCCGGGGCGTCCATGCGGCTCATGCGGATCGCCCACGCCATGAAGCAAGACCCGTTCGGCCCGAACTCGCCGGACTCCGAGCACATGCCGCTTCCGCTGCGGCTGGCTCCCCCGCGGCCCCGCAGCCCGACCTGGCAGACGCAGGCGCGCAGGACGCTGCTCAGGCTGCGATTGCTTCTTCGGGCGCTGGCGGCCCGCCGCGCACAAGGCGACGCCACGACCCCGCTGGCTTGAAACCGGCCTCACAGTGAAGCCCGCGGGCTGGAGCCTCGGCGACCGCGTTAAGACGGCACGGTCATGAAGACCGTGCATACTCGCGCGCCCCCGAAATTTCCAGATACATCAAAGGACCTCATGTCAGGACACGGTTTTCACGTGCACGGCCCGCACGATCACGAACTCGAACACGCAGCCTCCGGAGGGCACGACGACGGCCATGGCGGCAGCGCTGCGCATGGCACGGACGGCAAGGATGGCGGCATGAGCATGACCAGCAAGATCGCGGTGTGCACCGCCGTGATCGCCACCGTGGGCGCCATCTTTTCCTACATGGGCGGGGCTACCCAGGCCAACGCCGGCCTCTACAAGAACAACGCCGCCATCAAGAAGACCGAGGCGTCGAACCAGTGGAACTACTTCCAGTCGAAGAGCACCAAGCAGGCGCTGGCCGAGTTCGCGCGCGACACCGCCACCGACGACGGCCGCCGCCAGGGCTGGCAGGTGAAGGTGGCGCGCTACGAGCAGGAAAAGACCGACATCCAGACCGCCGCCCGCAAGCTCGAAGACGAGTCCAACAAATGGGACGCGCAGTCCGAAGAGCAAACGCACCAGCACCACCGCTGGGCGCAGGCCACCACCGTGCTGCAGGTGTCGATTGCACTGGCGGCCATTGCGCTGCTCACCAAGAAGAAATGGCTGGAGCGCGGCATGTTCGGCGTGGCCGTGGCCGGGCTGGCCATCGGCGTGCTGGCGGCGCTGCACATCTAGCGCCGGGGCGAGCCGGCGCGGCCGCGGCTACTTCTTCGGCACCGCGTCGGCGTCTTCCGGCCACTGCTGGGGCACGCGGCGCAGGTTGTCGACCGAGTAGCCCAGCGTTTTCAGCTGCGTGACGGCGGCCTGGTAGAGCGGCTCGGGAATGGTCGGCGTGCGCGCCATGATCCATGCGTAGTCGCGGTCGCTGCGGCCGATGATCGTGAGCTGGTAGTCGCGGTCGATGTCCACGATCACGTACTCCGCCTTGATGGGCCAGATGAACTGCATGCCCCACACCGCGTTGCTGGTGCCCGGCACCACGGTGCCGGTGGGGTTCATGGTTTTCAGCGGGCCGTCGAAGCCGCCTTCGCGGTAGCGAAAGCGCGTGTCGATGCTGCCGTCGGGCTTCAGGCTGTACGACTCCACGGCGTTGAACGCGTTGCGCTCCGGCCGCGTGGGAATGTTGCCGATGACATACCAGTCGCCCATGAAGCGCTGCAGGTCGACCTGCTTCACCGGCGCGATGGTGGGCGGCGACACCGCGCAGCCAGTCATCATGAACGCGGCCAACACGCCCAGGGCCATGTGCAGCGGCGGGCGGGCAAGGAGGTTTTGGAGGGTTCTTGGCATATTCAGGCTCCGGTGTGGGATGCCGAACACTATCGCGCGCCCCCGCAGCGCCACGTCGGACGGCACGCCTTCACCGCATCGCCGAGCGTTGCCGGCGTTTCGCAGGCGCCGGGCTACGCGCGCAGCGCGCCGGGCATCAGCGGCATGGCCGGCAGCGCCGCCGACACCACATAGCTGCCGCGTCCGTTCTGCTTGGCCTGGTACATGGCCTTGTCCGCTGCGGCGAGCAGGTCTTGCGGTGTTTCGTCGCCGCCGCCGAGCGCGATGCCGATCGACACACCGATGGCGGTGCCCGAGTGACGCAGTGGCAACGGCCGCACGATGGCGTCGATGCACCTTTGCGCCAGCGCCAGCGCGGCACTTTCCGCCGGCTCTTCGAAGTCGGCGGCCAGCAGCACGAATTCGTCCCCGCCCATGCGGGCCACCGTGTCGGTCTCGCGCACCAGGCCGAGCAGGCGGCGCGCAATTTCGCGCAGGGCCTCGTCGCCCGCCTCATGGCCCAGGGTGTCGTTGAGGTTCTTGAAGCCGTCCAGGTCGAGGTACAGCACGGCCACCTGGCTGGCGTTGCGCTTGGCACGCACCAGCGTCTGCTGCAGCCGGTCGTCCAGCAGCTTGCGGTTGGGCAGGCCCGTGAGGCTGTCGTGGTGCGCCAGGCGCGCCAGCGCCGCCTGGTTGTCGACCAGCTTGGCGAGCAGGCGGTTGAAGGCCTGCGTGAGATGCCCTATTTCGTCGTTGCGCACCACCCGCAGCGGCGTCAACGGGAGTTCGCCGCGGGTCATGCGGTCGGCTTGGTCGGCGGCGCGCAGCAACGGGCGCAGCAGCCAGGCCAGGACAAACCCGATCACGATGAGCACGCCCAGCACGGCCGGCGCGCGCTGCTGCAGGATGAAGCGCTGCATGCGCCCCACGGGGGCCAGCGCTTGTTCCACGGGCAGCCGTGCCACCACGAACCAGCCGCTGGTCGGCACCGAGGCGATGGCCGAGATTTCGTCGATGCCCTTGGCATTGCGCGTCGTGCCGCTGCCGCGATAGCCCTCCATGGCGCGGTCGTGCAGCAGGTTCACGCCGACCGGCGGGGTGGGCGTGAGCGACATCGAGACGTCCGTCGAGGCGACGAATAGCCGGTCGCGCGGCGACACCACCAGGATGCCGCCCGCCTGCCCCACGCGCCCGCGCTGCAGATGCTCGAGCAGGCCGTCGGCCGACAGGTCGGCGGTGGCCGCCAGCACCGCGACGACCTGCCCGGCCCCGTTGCGCACCGGCGCGGCCATGGGCAGCACCGAATGACCCGAAACGGGAACGGCCTGCGCGCGGCCCAGGCTGGACCGCCCCGCCAGGGCGCCGCTGAATTCCGCGCCGCCGACCGGAAGCTGTCCGACGCCGTCCAGCCGCTGGCCGGAGGCGTCCGCCACCATCAGGCCGAGCGGGAACACGGGGCTCAGCGTGCTGCGTTCTTCCAGCCATGCACGCAGCTGCCCGGGTTGCGAAAGAAGCTCGGGCGGCAAGGTGGCCGCCAGGCGCTCGAGGAACAGCAGCCGCTCGCTCAGGTAGTTGTCGACGTCGCGGGCGACGTAGCCGGCCAGCGCCGCCTGCTGGGTCGCCACCGATTCCGTCAGGTCCTGGCGCAGGAAGCGGCTGAGCTGGAAATAGCTGGCGGCCGTTCCCACGAGCGCCATCACCAAGCCCATCACAATCAGCCGAAAAACCAGGCTATTGACAGATTTTCTAGGTTTCACTCGGGTGGCAGGTGATGGGCGGAAGGTTCGCGACTGTAGCGCAAGCGCCCGAGGGCTCCCCGAGCAGGAACCGAGCCAGCCGGCGGCTGGACATCGAAAGGCACGGAGGATGCAAACGCATACGGAAGTTCTAGCACGAATTCAGCGATTGCCACTGCATCGCCGATTCGCGGCGCAGGCCATTGCCGTTACGCGCGTGGCCGCGGCCTGCTCGTCGAGCGCAAGGTCGTCTGCTCGGAGCGGCATTCGCGCACCAACGGGGACTTTCTCGGATGCGTGCCGCTCCCCCATCCCATCAAGCGCTCAGCGGCAAGGTGTGCGGTGGAGCCTGCGCCTGGCGTGACGGCTGATGGGGAGCAATGGATGCAACGGCCGGCTACCTGGACAAGACCAGGAACTGGGGTTGGACGCCGCCGGTTGCCACGGTCGGCACGGCCATCGGGCTCAAGGCGCCGGTGCTGGCATCGATGGTGAAGGTCGATATGTCCTTGGAAACGGAATTCGTCACGTAGGCGAATCGCCCGGTGGGGTCCACGGCGATGGAAGAGGGAGAACTCCTGACCGCCACTGGCGGCACGGCCATGGGACTCAGCGCGCCGGTGCCGGCATCGACGGTGTAGGCCGACACACTGCTTGAGCCCCGGTTCACCACATAGGCAAACCGGCCCGAGAGGTCCACGGCGATTGACAAGGGAACGTTCAGCGTGGCCGAGCTTGGCATGGCCATCGGCGCCAATGCGCCGGTGCCGGCATCGATGGCGAAGGCGGACAGGTCGCTGGAGAACGCATTGGCTACGTAGGCGAACCGGCCCTTGGGGTCGAACGCGACGGCGCTGGGCCCCGATCCTGTAGGCACCGCCGGCACGGCCAGCGCGGTGAGCGCGCCGGTGCCGGCATCGATGGCGTAGGCCGACAAGGTGCCGCCCGTCCGGTTTGCCACGTAGGCAAACCGGCCCAGGGGATCGACGGCGAGGAACACGGGGTAGCGGCCCGTGGCCACCGCCGGCGCTGCCAGCGGTGAGAGCGCGCCGGTGCCTGCGTCGACCGCGTAGGCAGACACGGTGTAGCCGTAGCTGTTGGTGACGTAGGCAAAGCGACCGGTGGGCTCCACGACCACGGAGATGGGGCCGCCTCCTGTCGCCACCGGCGGCCCTGCCAGCGCAGTGAGCACGCCGGTGCCCGCATCGATGGTGTGGGCCGACACGGTGTTGTCCGCCGTGTTGGGCACATACGCAAATCGGCCCGTGGGGTGCACCGTCATGGCGCCGGGATCGGCCCCGGTCACGGGCATCGGCCCGGGCACGTTTCCCAGGGCGCCGGTGCTGGCATCGACGGTGTAGGCAAAGAGGTTGTTGGAGCCCGAGTTCGTCACATAGGCAAAGCGCGCCGGAGGTGCGGCGCAGTTCACCGCCACGTCGGCGACAGCGGCATTGCCCACGGTGCCCGTGCCGTTGCTGACGGTACAGACCCGGGTCAGGATTTTCGGTTGGCTCTTGACCGTGACCGCATAGCCCGCGCCGCCGAGCACCGCGGTGGCGAAGCTGAAACTGCCGTCGGCCGCAATCGCCAGGTCGTCACCGGCGTTGTTCTGCAACACCAGGCCGGGGCCCAGGAGGCCGCTGGCCTTGCCGCTCACGGTGTACGTCGCGCCGGATGCTGCCGGCGGTGCGGGTTCGGCAGGGGCCTGGGCGGCCGGCGGCGTCGATGCCGAGGGAATCGGAAACGCGAGACCACCACTCCCGCCGCCACCGCCGCCACCGCCGCCACCGCCGCCGCAGGAGGCCAGGCCGACGACCATGGCGCCCAGCACGGGCCTGCCCAGTCGATCGGACAACGAACGCCGGGTGGCATGCGCGCGCGAAGTTGGAGAACAGATGCCACCGGTTGGAGCGAGCGCCGACATGAAAGAGCCTTCAGATCAGGTGAATTTCAAAACGTGTCGGAGTGTGTGTTTTTTGGGTGCGGCAAGCCATCCCCGAGAACTGGTAGACGCGCTCAGCACCCTGAAGAAGCGGGGCCACTTCGCGAAGCCACGACGCGCCGGCTTTCGTTGCGCGAAACGTAGTGTTTTCCTTGCGTCCTGCAGATACACAGGCATACGCAGTTGACGCCGCAAGGTGGTCGCACGCCGAAGAATCGGCCACGTTCACACATCGATGAACGCAGCCACTCATCTTCCGAAGGAACCCCATGCGCTTTCGCTCCCCTGCCCTTTTCTTCGCCGTGGCGCTCGGCGCTTGCGCATCGGCCCTGACGCTGTCGTTCGCCGCCTCGCCGTGGGGAGGCGACATCGCCGCGGCCGATGCGCAGCCCGCGCCCGAATTCCAGAACATCGACACCTGGCTCAACTCGCCGCCGCTGAAGCTGCAGGACTTGCGCGGCAAGGTGGTGCTGGTCGACTTCTGGACCTACACCTGCATCAACTGCCTGAACCACCTTCCCTACGTGAAAGACTGGAACGAGAAGTACAAGGACCAGGGCCTGGTCGTGGTGGGCGTGCACACGCCGGAGTTCGCGTACGAGAAGTCGACGAAGAACGTGAAGGACGCCATCGAGCGTTTGCAGATCAGGCACGCGGTGGCGCAGGACAACGGCTACGGCACCTGGAAGGCCTTCGACAACCAGTACTGGCCGGCCGTGTACCTGATCGACAAGCAGGGAAAGATCGTCTACTCGCACTTCGGCGAGGGCAGCTATGGCACTACCGAGAAGAAGATCCAGGCGCTGCTGGCGGAGCAACCCAAGTGAAGAAGCTCTGGCTGGCCTTGCTGTTCCTCACGGGCGGCATCGCGCATGAAGTGCGCAACCCGGTCAGCTGCCAATGCATCGCCACGCGCGCCGATGCACGCGCGCGCCGGCGTCAGTCCAGCGCCTCGACCGACGACGCGAACACGTAGCCCTCGCTGCGCACCGTCTTGATGTAGCGCGGCTCGCGCGCCCCGTCGCGCAGACGCTGGCGCAGCCGGCTCACGAGCAGGTCGATCGAACGCTCGAACAGCTCGGCCTCTCGGCCCTGCGTGAGGCTCAGCAACTGGTCGCGGCTCAGCACCTTCTGCGGGTGGTCGAGAAAGACGCGCAGCAACCGGTACTCCGCGCCGCTGAGCGCCACCATCACGCCGCTGTCGTCGATGAGGTGACGCGCCGTGGTGTCGACCTGCCATTCGCCGAAAGCCAGCATCGAGGCCGACTCCGTCGAGCGCATGTTCGGCGGCAGCATGCGCGTGCGGCGCAGCACCGCGCGCATGCGCGCGAGCAGTTCGCGCGCTGCGAAGGGCTTGGCCAGGTAGTCGTCAGCGCCCATCTCCAGGCCGAGGATGCGGTCGGCCTCCTCGCTGCGCGCAGTGAGCATCAGGATGGGCGTGGCCTTGTACTTGCCGGTGCGCAGGTCGCGGCACAGCGTGAGTCCGTCTTCGCCCGGCAGCATCAGGTCGAGGACGATGAGGTCGAACGGGCCCGACTCTTCCAGTGCGGCACGCATGTGCCTCCCCGTGGGCACCGCCACCACGCGCAGGCCGTTCTTGACCAGGTAGGCGGTGAGCAACTCGCGGATCTCCCGGTCGTCGTCGACGATGAGGATGTGGTCGGAGGTCTTGGGGGTCATGGCGGTGCGGCGGGGCCTGCAGGTGGGCGGAAACCGCAATGTAGCCCGGCCGGGGCGCGGCGCAAGGCGGCTTGTATGCCTGTGTATCCGGCGGGACGCGGCGCCACACTACGTTGCGCTGCGACGCAGGGCACCGCCAGCGCCGGGTAATGTTCCATGTCGAACGCCACGGTGCACACACTGCAATACAAACAAGCGGCCGAAGGGCCGGGCCGGGGTCTATAAACCCGTCCATGCCTACCTCCGCAAGTCTCCCCGCTGCCCTCGGCCTGCGCCGATGGCTTCCGCGCTCGCTGTTCTCGCGCGTGACGTTGATCATCGTCGTCGGCCTGGCGATTGCGCAGCTGCTGACCTTCGCCTCCATTCGCTACGAACGCGGCATTGCGATGCGCGAATTGATGATGACGGGCATCGAGCGGGACATTGCCAGCTCGGTGGCCATCCTCGACCGGCTGCCCGCCGCCGAGCGCGAAGGCTGGCTGGCGCGGCTGGAGCGGCGCAACTACCGCTTCGTGCTGGGCGGCACGGCGCAGGGCACGCCGCCCGACACGCCGATGTCGCAGCAGTTCGCCACGGCCATCGCCGATGCGATGCGGCCGTTTCGCATCGCCAAGGTCGCGCAGGTGGACAACCCGCCGCAGGGCCTGCAGATCCAGGTGCGGCTGTCGGACGGCTCGGACGTGGTCGTGCATGCGCGCCGCGTCGACATGCCGGTGTCGAGCTGGGTGATGTGGCTGCTGTGGCTGCAGCTGCTGGTGCTGGCCGTGTGCGCCTGGTATGCGGTGCGGCTGGTCACCAGGCCGCTGGCGCAGCTGGCCGACGCGGCCGACGAGCTGGGGCCCGACCTGAAGGGCAAGCCGCTGCCGGAAGAAGGCCCCACCGAGGTGAAGCATGCGGCGCGTGCCTTCAACGCGATGCAAAAGCGCATTGCGGGCTACATGGCGGAGCGCGTGGAAATCCTGGCGTCCATCTCGCACGACCTGCAGACGCCCATCACGCGCATGCGGCTGCGCACCGACCTGATGGACAGCGAGCCAGACCGCCACAAGTTCCGCCAGGACCTGGATGCGATGCATGCCCTGGTGCGCGAAGGCGTGACCTACGCGCGCACGCTGCACGGCGCCACCGAGCCGCCCCTGCGCATAGACGCCGACGCGCTGTTCGAAAGCATGCTGGCCGACTACGAGGACGCGGGCCAACAGGTGCGGCTGGAAGGCCGCGTGGGCGAACCCATCGTGACGCGGCCGAACGCGCTGCGCCGCATCTTGATGAACCTGATCGACAACGCCTTGAAGTTCGGCGACGACGTGCGCCTGCAGGTGCATTCCGGCGCGGACAGGCTGGTGCTGGCCGTGGTCGACAACGGCCCGGGCATTCCGCCCGGCGAGCTGGAGCAGGTGCTCAAGCCCTTCTACCGTGTCGAGGGCTCGCGCAACCGCAGCACCGGCGGCACGGGCCTGGGCCTGGCCATTGCGCACCAGCTCGCGGTGGCAATGGGCGCGGAGCTGGCGCTGCGCAACCGCGGCGAAGGCGGGCTGGAAGCCAGGCTCAGCTTGAACATCCGCGCCGCGCAGCAAAGCTGAACTTCTCCCGCCATCGACCCCTGCCGAGACCTGCACCATGCTGTTCCTCATCGTTGCCTACCTGGGTGGTGTGCTCACCATCCTGAGCCCGTGCATCTTGCCGGTGCTCCCTTTCGTGTTCGCACGGGCCGACCGTCCGTTCCGCTCGCATGGGCTGCCCATGCTGGCGGGCATGGCGCTGGCTTTCGCCGCCATCGCCACGCTGGCGGCCGTGGGCGGCGGCTGGGTGGTGACGCTGAACGAGTACGGGCGCCAGGCGGCCGTCGCGCTGCTGGCGGCGTTCGGCGTGACGCTGCTGTTTCCATCGCTGGCCGAGCGGCTGAGCCGGCCGCTGGTGGCGCTCGGCATCCGGTTGTCCGACACGGAGCGCGCACGGGCATCGGTGGTGTCGCCGCTGCTGCTGGGCGTGGGCACGGGGCTGCTGTGGGCGCCCTGCGCGGGGCCGATCCTGGGGTTGATCCTGACGGGTGCGGCGCTGAATGGCGCGAGCATCGGCACCTCGCTGTTGCTGCTGGCATATGCGGCGGGTGCGTGCACGTCTCTCGCGGCGGCGCTGCTGTTCGGCGGGCGGCTGTTCGCAGCCATGAAGGGCTCGCTGCGCACGGGCGAATGGGTGCGCCGCATGGCGGGCGTCGCCGTGCTGGCGGGTGTGGGCGCGATTGCGCTGGGGCTGGACACCGGCCTGCTCAGCCAGATCTCCTTCGGTACCACCTCTGCGCTGGAGAAGGTGCTCGTGGACAAGGTCGACACGAAGAGGCAGCAACCGCAGGCCGGCATCGACCGTTCCGGCCTGATGCCGACTTCGGCGCAGCCCGGGCCGACGAAGCCCGCGCTGTCCCTGCCCGACGAGGGCGGCTTCGCGCCGCTCACCGGCGCCACCGAATGGATCAACTCCGCCCCGCTCACGCCCGAAGGCCTGCGCGGCAAGGTGGTGCTGGTCGACTTCTGGACCTACTCGTGCATCAACTGCCTGCGCGCCCTGCCCTACGTTCGCGCCTGGGCCGGGAAGTACAAGGACGCGGGCCTGGTGGTGGTCGGCGTGCACACGCCGGAGTTCGCCTTCGAGAAGCAGCCGGCCAACGTGCGCCGCGCGACGCAGGACCTGGGCGTGGGCTTTCCGGTGGCGGTGGACAGCGACTACGCGATCTGGCGCGCCTTCGGCAACCAGTACTGGCCGGCGCTGTACTTCATCGACGCGCAGGGGCGCATTCGCCATCACCAGTTCGGCGAAGGCAAGTACGAGCAGTCGGAGCAGGTCATTCAACAGCTGCTGGCGGAGGCCGGTCGGCCGGCCGCGTCCAGCGCATTCGTTTCGCCGCAGGGCCAGGGCACGCAGGCCGCGGCGGCCGCGTCACCGGCCCTCTCGGGCGAGACCTACCTGGGCCATGAGCGCGCGCACGGCTTCGCGTCGCCGAGCGGCATCGCGAACGACCGGCCGCGCGCGTACTTGGCGCCCGCGTCGCTGCGCACCAACCAGTGGGCGCTGAGCGGCGAGTGGACGGTCGACAGCGAGCGCGCCGTGCTGGGCCATGCCAACGGCCGCATCGTCTATCGCTTCCACGCGCGCGACCTGCACCTGGTGCTGGGCCCGTCGGCCGACGGCAAGCCGGTGCGCTTCCGCGTGCGGGTCGACGGCAAGCCCCCGCTGGCGGACCACGGCGCGGACATCGATGCACAGGGCAACGGCACGGTCGACGCACAGCGGCTGTACCAGCTGGTGCGGCAGGCGTCGAATGCACAAGACCGGCTGTTCGAGATCGAGTTTCTCGATGCCGGTGCGCAGGCCTACGTGTTCACCTTCGGCTGAGCGAGGCGCGCGCCACGCGGCCTGCCTCAGAGCAGGCCGAGCGTCAGCGCCTTCAGCGTGGCCGCGGCGCGCGTGGTGCAGCCCAGCTTGCGAAAAATGTTCTCCAGGTGCGCGCGCACGGTGCTCGGGCTGATGCCCAGCGAGCGTGCCGCTTCCTTGTTGCTTTCGCCGAGGCTGATGCGGCCGAGCACTTCGACCTCGCGGCCGGAGAGCAGCGCGGACGCATCGCCCGCCGGCAACTGCACCGCGGCGTCGACGTGCGGGTGCCCGGTGAGCGCGGCGACCGCATGCGCGTCGAGCCGCCCTGCATCGGCCTCGGCGCGCAAGGCGCCGAACGCGTCGGCCTCGCTCAGCGCGGCCTGGCCGGGGCGGCCGGTACACAAGGCCACCCAGTGCGCGGCCACGGCAAGCACACGCGCCTCGGTGTCGATGGCCGCGCCCTTCACGCCGCGAAAGAACCCGGAGCCGTCGAGGCGCTCGTCCACGAAGGAGGCGATCTCGGCCTCGGGGCGCAGCGTGTCGATGCGGCGCGCCGCACGCTCCGTCCAGTACGGCACGAGGCGCAGCCGCTCGGTGTCGGCCTCGCTGCGCACGCCGGGCACGTCCCACACGCCGTTGGGCACCGACGCGCGACCGATGCCATGGATGAGCCCCGCGCGGTAAATGCGCTGCTGCCGCGCGGCGTCGAGCCCCATGTCCGCCGCGCAGCGCAAGGCCGCTTCGGCCACCCGGCGCGAGAAGCCGGTCATCCACGGCAGCTTGAGGTCGATCACGTCGGCGATGAGTTCGAGCGGTGCGGTGGTGCCCTGCAACGCACCGGCCAGGGGCAAGGGCTCGGCGGCGGCGCCCTGCTCCAGCACGTGGAGCCAGTCGAGCGCATGCCGCTGCACCGCATCGACCAGGAAGGCCGGGTAGCGCGCATCGGCACGCTCGGCGATGTAGCGCAGCGCGTTGTTCAGGCCGTGCACGCGGGAAAAAATCTCGAGGTCGCCCGCAATGGACACCAGGAACACTTCTTCGGGAATGCGCGAGGCGTCGAGCCCGTTCGGCTTGCCGTGACCGTCGAAGGTTTCGAAGATGTGGCGCAGCGGCAGCTCCACCGCCGCCGGCATGCCCAGCGTGCGGGCGATGTCGCCGGACACTTCGCAATGGATTTCGGCGAGCGGGCCGACGGTGCCTGCAAAGTCGGATGCCGCGCGCGCCGAGGGGGTCGAGAGCATGGTGCGCCGCCCGCCGACGTCGTCGCCCAGCAGGTCGGAGAACTCGGGCGCATTGGCCGTGCACCCTGACCAGCGCAGCAGCGACACGCAGGCCGCATGGCCCTGCGTTTCCTGGCTGCGCCCGGTGGCGGCCGCGAGCTGCGAAGCCAGCCACGCGGTGCGCGCCGAATGGTCGATGGGCTGGCCCATGCTGAGATCGCCGACGAATGCGAGGGCGCGAATGGCGTCGAAGACCTGGACGGAGGAGGAAGGCGGCACGGGAGGCGGAAGAAGCGGAGGGAGGCGTGCCGGCGCAAAGGACTGCCTTGCGCCGGCACGCGGCACCTTACTTGGATTGGCGCACAGCGTCCAGGATCACCTCGGCCACCTTGGCGGGCTGCGACTGCTGAGGCACGTGGCTGCTGTTCACGCGCGTGAGGTGCGCGCCGATCTTCTTCGCCATGTCGAGCTGCAGCGCGGGCTGGATCATGTGGTCGGCGCTGGTGGCCAGGTACCACGAAGGCTTGGTCTTCCAGGCGGCCACCGAGAGCTTCTGCTCGAACGACTTGCCCAGGATGGGGCCTTGCGTCGCGGTCATGACGGCGGTGGCCGAGGCCGGCAGGTCTTGCGCGAAGTGCTTGCTCATGCCCTCCCTGGTGAGCGACAGGAAGCCGCTCTTGTCGGCCACGATGTGCGCGAAGCCGGGGGCCGGCGGATAGTCCTTGCCGAGCTCGGCGCTGTTCTGGCCGGCGTCGGGCGCGAAGGCGGCCACGTAGACGAGCGAACTCACCTTGTCGTTGGCGCCGGCCTCGGTGATGACCGAGCCGCCCCACGAATGGCCCACCAGCACCACCTTGCCGGGTTGCGCGTCGATGGCGCGCCTGGCGGCGGCCACGTCGTCTTCGAGCGAGGTCAGCGGGTTCTGCACGGCCACCACGTGCAGGCCCTTGGCCTGCAGCAGCGGAATGACCTTGGCCCAGTCGGAGCCGTCGGCGAAGGCGCCGTGGACGATCACCACGCTGGGCTTGGCGGTGTCCGATGCGGCCGGCGTGGCAGCCGTGGCGGAAAACGAGAGGCCGATGGCGGCGGCAGCGGCGGCGAGCTTGAAGCGTTGGAGGGTGGTCATGAGGATCTCGGTAGGGAGTGATGGAGAACCCGTACTGTCCGCCTCAGGGGGCGTGGCCGCCATTGGACGAATGTCCGATCGGCGGCCCTGCTATACTCGCGGCTTCGCTCAAAGATCCTGAGCGTTGCCTGTCCAGGCAAGCCGAATCTCATACCGGCGCGTCGAAGTCACTACGACGAGAAAAACAAAAATGACTTCATGCAAAAGAATTTGCCGTAGCGTGGACCGCGTAAGAGTTCACGACCACCTTCCAAAGCCCGCCTCGCGCGGGCTTTTTCATGGGCGTCAGGCCCTGGGCTCCAGCAAGGCGCGAGGAGCACAAGCACCCGGCCGGACATGACGGGCGCTGAGCGTGCACAAGAAGGTGACAGCAGGCGCGGCATCGAGGCATTCCCTGAGCAGTTTTTTTATCCCTCCCTGGCCTCTACCAGCGCCGGCCTGCTGTCGAAAGTCAGTGTGGTCCAGCGAAGTGAAGTCAGGGTGAAGTCCGCGCGCGGGTTCTGTGAAACAGGGCTCGAAGCGCTCAGAAATTGGCCCATTCTTCCGACGCGTGTCTTGCCGACTGCTTCGGCGCCGCTACTGCGCGCAAGATGCGCGGCGACGAACTGCCTGCCATGGAGAGCGCCGGTGGCGTTGCGGGCGTCTTGCGGGGCAATGCGGAAGTCTCAGGATGTTGGCTGAAACGCGATGCCGTCGATCACGCCAATGATGTCCAGATCTTCTTCGACGAGCTGTGGATCGATGCCATGGTGCCGACCACCTGCGAGCCCACCGTGCCGCCCTTGTTGGCCACCTCGGAGGCCGACCTGGCCAGCTGGTCGGCCTGGCGTGCGTCCTCCGCGTTCTGCCTGACCGTGGACAACAGAGAACCGGCTGCGTCGCCGGTCCTCTTTGTCTATCGTCACCCAGGCCTGCTGCTTGAAGATTCGGCTGTGCAAGAGCGGATCGCGAGCGTGCATGGAATCGGTCTTGCCCAATTTTTTGCGGCCTGCGTGGAGTGGCATGCGGAGGTGAAACTGCTTGCATGGCACTCAGGAAAAAAAACGGGTCAGAGCTTGTGGCTCTGACCCGTTGTTCCATCTACTGATTTTGGTCGGTGTGAAAGGATTCGAACCTTCGACCCCTTGCACCCCATGCAAGTGCGCTACCAGGCTGCGCCACACACCGAAGCTCTCAATTATAGCTGTGTAATTTCAGCGTCCGATGGTCAACAGCTCACGAATTTCAAAGAGTTCGCGACGCAGGTGCAACAACTGCGACAGATCGGCCGGCTTCGCCGTTGCTGACGCCGACACGGGCGCCTCCTGCACGACGGCGGCGTCGAATTCTTCCTGGTCGATCTCGATCGCTTCCATGCCTTCGAGCGGAACCTCGCCGGCCTTGCGGCGCTCGCGCTCGCCCTGCACGAGTTCCTGCAGCTTGTTGCGCGCACCGCTGATGGTGAAGCCCTGGTCATAGAGCAGGTCGCGAATGCGGCGAATCATGAGCACCTCGTGGTGCTGGTAGTAGCGGCGGTTGCCACGACGCTTCATGGGGCGCAGTTGCGTGAACTCCTGCTCCCAGTAGCGCAGCACGTGCGGCTTGACGCCACAAAGTTCGCCCACCTCACCGATGGTGAAGTAGCGTTTGACAGGAATCGGCGGGAGCGTTTTCTCCATTGAAATCAAGACTGTGCGCGGGAAACCTTAGAGATTACTCCACGCAGGCGCACAGCACCAAGCACTATTCCGCGCCCAGGCTCCACTCGACCTCGGACGCGTTGCCCTGATCGATGCTTCCGTGGATCTGTTCCTTCAGTTTCGCGCTCGCGTGGAAGGTGGCCACGCGGCGCTCACCGATGGGAATGGCTTCGCCGGTGCGCGGATTGCGGCCCGGCCGTGGCGCCTTCACGCGAATCTGGAAGTTGCCGAAGCCCGAGATCTTCACGTCCGTGCCTTCAATGAGGCTGCCGGCCACGAGCTCGAAGAAGGCTTCGACCATGTCCTTGGACTCACGCTTGTTCAAGCCGATCTGCTCGAACAGCAGGTCGGCCAGATGCGCCTTGGTGAGCGCCGGTGTTTCGAGGGCCTCGAGCGTGAATTCGGCAGCGTTCATTCTCATCAACCCCTCAAGCGGCCGCCGAGCGTGGCGCCCAATTGTTCGACGATGGCACGCACGGCGGGTTCGACCTGCTCGTCCGTCAGGGTGGCGCTGTCGCTCTGGAAGCTCAGGCGCACCGCCATGCTTTTCTCGCCCTGCGCCAGCGCACCCGGCGCGGCCGCGGCGCCATCGCGCAACGGCTGCGGACGGTAGATGTCGAACAGCGCCGCATCGCGCAGCAGCCCCTGCGCAGCGGTTGCCGCGCGAATGGTCTGCATGAGCGCGTCGTGCGTGACCGACTCCGCGACGACGACCGCGATGTCGCGTTCGACGGCTTGGTGCTTGGGCACGGCCTGCGCCACCGGCACGGGCCGCGCGGTCACGGCGTCGAGGTCGAGTTCGAACAGCACCGGCGCCTGTGAGAAGTCCCACTTCTGGCGCCAGCGCGGATGCAGTTCGCCGACGAAGCCGACAGCCTTGCCGTCGACCAGCACGCGCGCCGAACGGCCAGGGTGGAGCGCGGGATGCTCGGCCACCTCGAAGGTCGGGACCACGGGCGCAAGCAGCGCTTCGACGTCGCCCTTCACGTCATAGAAATCGACGCGCTGCGACTTGCCGTCCCAGCGCGACTCATCGGCGTCGCCCCAGGCCAGGCCAGCCACGCGCATCGGCTGGTTCACACCGCGCACTGTGCTGTCGGTGGTGGCCACGCTGTCGTCGCGCAGGAACACACGGCCCGCTTCGAACACGCGCACACGTGGCGCCTTGCGGTCGAGGTTGAACTTGAGCACCTGCATCAGCGAACCGAGCAGCGAGGAGCGCATCACGCTCATCTGGCTGGCGATGGGATTCAGCAGCTTGATCGGGTTGGCCTTGCCGGCCAGGTCTTGCTCCCAGTGCGCTTCGACAAAGCTGAAGTTGATCGTTTCCTGGTAACCCAGCGCGGCCAGGCTGCGGCGCACCGCGAACCGGCTGCGCTGTGCCTCAGGGCGCACGCGCGCGGTGATGGGCGCCAGCGGCGCCGTGGTCGGCAGGTTGTTGAAGCCGATCAGGCGAGCGACTTCTTCGATCAGGTCTTCTTCGATCAGCAGGTCGAAGCGATGCGGCGGCGGCGTCACGGTCAACGTGCCCTCGCCTTCCTTGATCGCAAAGCCGAGGCGGTTCAACGCATCGGCGCACTGCGCCTGGGTCAGCGGCATGCCGATGACGCGCGCTGCACGCGCCACGCGCAGCGTGACGGGCACGACCGCGGGCAGGTGCAGCGTCTGGTCGTCGATGGCGCCGACCTGGCCGCCGCAGATCTCGACGATCAGTTGCGTGATGCGCTCGATGATCTGCACCGTGCGGCTCGGATCGACACCGCGCTCGTAGCGGTGGCCTGCATCGGTCGAGAAGTTGAAACGGCGCGAACGGCCCTGC
The DNA here is from genome assembly GCF_979254005.1 of Variovorax sp. AC103. NCBI lineage: Bacteria > Pseudomonadati > Pseudomonadota > Betaproteobacteria > Burkholderiales > Comamonadaceae > Variovorax > Variovorax sp. AC103. The sequence goes on from NZ_CEEDFC010000027.1 coordinate 74,682, forward strand.
ACGGCTTCGGGCCACCAGAACGCGGCTTCGACGTAGATGTTGCGCGTGTCGTCGGACACCGAGGTGGCGTCGCCGCCCATGATGCCGGCGAGCGACTCGACCTCGCGGTCGTCGGCAATCACGCCGACCTTGTCGTCGACCGAGATGGTCGTGCCGTTCAGCAGCTTGAGCTGTTCGCCCGCCTTGCCCCAGCGCACCGTGAGCCCGCCGTGGATCTTGTCGAGGTCGAAGATGTGGGTCGGCTGGCCGTACTCGAACATCACGTAGTTCGAGATGTCGACCAGCGGGGTCACGCTGCGTTGTCCGCAGCGCGCGAGGCGCTCGACCATCCAGCCGGGCGTGCTCACCTGGGTGTTCACGCCGCGCATGATGCGGCCCGAGAAACGGCCGCAGAGTTCGGGTGCTTCGACCTTGACGGGCAACACGTCGGTGAACGCGGCCGCGACCGCGGCGATGGCCGGGGTCTTGAGCGGCGCACCGGTGAGCGCGGCGAGTTCACGCGCCACGCCATAGACGCTCAGGCCGTGCGCCAGGTTGGGCGTGAGCTTGAGCGTGAGCAACGCGTCGTCGAGCTTGAGCACGTCGCGCACGTCGGCGCCGATGGGTGCATCGGCATCGAGCTCGAGCAGGCCGCCATGGTCTTCGCTGAGTTTCAGCTCGCGCGCCGAGCACAGCATGCCCTGGCTTTCGACGCCGCGCAGCTGACCGAGCTTGATGAGGAAAGGCTTGCCATCTTCGCCCGGTGGCAACTCGGCGCCGACAAGCGCACAGGGCACCTTGATGCCGACGCGCGCGTTGGGCGCGCCGCACACGATGTTGAGCAAGGCGCCCTGCCCCGCATCGACCTGGCACACGCGCAGGCGATCGGCGTTGGGGTGCTGCACCGCTGCCTTGATTTCACCGACCACGATGCGCGTGAAAGGCGGCGCCACCGGTCGGCGCTCCTCGACCTCGAAGCCGCCCATGGTGAGCGTTTCGGCCAGTGCGGCGCTGTCGAGGGGCGGGTTGCAGAACTCGCGCAGCCAGGATTCCGGGAATTGCATCTCTTCGATCTCGATCTGGTTTTTTTATGGGTGGGTGCTTACTGGAACTGCGAGAGGAAACGCAGGTCGCCGTCGAAGAAGAGGCGCAGGTCGTTCACGCCATAGCGCAGCATCGTGAGCCGATCGGGGCCCATGCCGAAGGCGAAGCCAATGTAGCGCTCGGGATCGAGCCCCATGTTGCGCACCACGTTCGGGTGCACCTGGCCGGCGCCCGACACCTCGAGCCAGCGGCCGGCCAGCGGGCCGCTCGCGAACTGGATGTCGATCTCGGCGCTGGGCTCGGTGAACGGAAAGAAACTCGGGCGGAAGCGCAGCACGAGGTCGTCGCGCTCGAAGAAGGTGCGGCAGAAGTCGGTGAAGACGACCTTCAGGTCCTTGAAGCTCACGTTCTCGCCGAGCCACAGGCCTTCGCATTGGTGGAACATGGGCGAATGCGTGGCGTCGCTGTCGACACGGTAGGTGCGGCCCGGCGCGATCACGCGGATCTCGGGCGCCTTGACGGTGCCGGTCGCGTCTGCGGCGGCAGCGGCGAACTCGGCCGCATATTTCTTGATGTGCTGATGCGCATAGCGCACCTGCATCGGGCTGGTGTGCGGACGCAGGTTGTAGGGAACACCGTCGTCGCCGTTGATATCGACATAGAAGGTGTCCTGCATCGAACGCGCCGGATGGTTCGGCGGGTTGTTGAGCGAGGTGAAGCTGTGCCAGTCGCTCTCGATCTCGGGGCCGTCGGCCACGTCGAAGCCCATGCTCGAGAAGATCTCCTCGATGCGCTCCAGCGTGCGGCTCACGGGGTGCAGGCCTCCCGGAATGCGGCGGCGGCCGGGCAGGCTCACGTCGAGCGCCTCGGCGCGCAGTTGCAGCGAGAGTTCTTCGTCTGCCAGTTGCTGCCGGCGCTCGGTCAAGGCGGCCTCGATGGCCTGCTTGCCCACGTTGATCGCGGCGCCGCGGGACTTCTTCTCCTCGACACTCAGTGCGGCCATGCCCTTCATCAGCTCGGTGATGCGACCCGACTTGCCGAGGAACTGCGCCTTGGCGTTTTCGAGTTCAGCGGGCGTTTTCGCCTGGGCGAAAGCGGCGCCTGCGGTGGCTACCAGGGAGTCCAGCTCGTTCATAGCAACAAAAATCTTCGAGGGGAAATAAAAAAGAGCTGGAGCCTTTTCAAGCGCCAGCCCTTGAGCCGTGGGCGCAGGAAGCCGCCCGAAGGCGGCACTCCTGCTGTGCAGAATCAAGCAGCCAGCTTGGCCTTGACCTGCTCCACGATGCCGGCAAAAGCGGCCTTGTCGTGCACGGCGATGTCCGCAAGCATCTTGCGGTCGATCTCGATACCGGCCTTGCGGATGCCGTTGGCGAACTGGCTGTAGGTCAGGCCCAGTTCACGCGAGGCGGCGTTGATACGCGCAATCCACAACTGACGGAACACGCGCTTCTTGGTACGGCGGTCACGGTAGGCGTATTGGCCTGCCTTCATCACCGCCTGTTTGGCGACGCGGAAAACATTGCCGCGGCGACCGCGGAAACCCTTGGCGAGTGCGAGAACTTTCTTGTGGCGGGCGCGAGCCGTTACACCACGTTTGACGCGAGGCATGTGTGTACTCCTTGTTCGTCTGAGTTAAATGCCACGGCCGGGCAGCATGGCGGCGACAGAAACCATGTTGGTTTCATGCACTGCGACTGCACCACGGAGGTGACGCTTGTTCTTGGTGGTCTTCTTCGTCAAGATGTGACGCTTGAAGGCTTGACCGCGCTTGACGGTGCCACCGGGACGAACGCGGAAACGTTTTTTCGCGCTGCTCTTGGTCTTCATTTTGGGCATGTGAATGCTCCTTTAGTTTGTGCTCGTGAGGCGCCGCGGATACTCCACGGACTTGTTGGCCCCGAGACACTTCTTTATCTCGCCGCTGCCTGCGCTTCTTTCGAAGTGCCGGCAACGGCGAAATCCCTTCAAAACCTCGCTACTGCGACCCCGCCCGTTCAGGCCGTTGCGGGAGACGCCGCTGCCGGCGCAGCATCTGCTGCCGGCTTCGGTGCGGCGCCTCCGGCCTTCTTGCGGCCCGGCGCGATCATCATGATCATCTGGCGGCCTTCGAGCTTCGGGAACTGCTCGACCATGATCAGGTCGCCCAGTTCGTCGCGAATGCGCTGCAGCAGTGCCAAACCGAGCTCCTGGTGCGTGATCTCGCGGCCACGGAAGCGCAGCGTGATCTTGCATTTGTCGCCCTCATCGAGAAAGCGCTTGATGTTGCGCATCTTGATGTTGTAGTCGCCGTCGTCGGTACCGGGGCGGAACTTGATTTCCTTGACCTCGATGACCTTTTGCTTCGACTTCGCCTCGGCTGCCTTCTTCTGCTCGTGGTACTTGAACTTTCCGTACTCGATCAGGCGGCAAACCGGCGGGTTGGCCGCCGCAACGACCTCCACCAGATCCACGTCAGCCTCGCCGGCAAGGCGCAAGGCCTCCGAGAGACTCATGACACCCATGGGCTCGTTTTCCGGGCCGACTAGGCGGACTTCCGGGGCCATGATTTCCCGGTTAAGGCGGTGTTGGCGTTCCTCGCGGTGGCGGCGGTCGCGAAATGCAGTAGCGATGGTCAGAATCCTTCAAAATTTGCTACAAAATCTGTAGCGAACGCCGGTCAGTCCTCGCGAACAAGCGATACGACCTGCAGGGGAAACATATGAGGTGTTTCCCGGACAAATCAACGCTTGTCAGCAACATCCTGGACGAGCCGTTGCACGAACGATTCGAGGGACATTGCACCGAGGTCTTGATTGCCCCGGGCGCGCACTGCGACGGCACCTGCTTCCTTTTCCTTGTCGCCTAAGACGAGGATGTAAGGGAGCTTTTGCAACGAATGCTTCCGTATTTTATACGTAATCTTTTCGTTGTGCAGGTCAAGCTGAACCCTAAGCCCTTGATTTTGCAGCGCTTTCGCCACGTCCCGAGCGTAATCGGCCTGTCCTTCACTGATATTGAGCACCGCCACCTGCACCGGAGCGAGCCATGCCGGCATTGCGCCGGAGTGGTGTTCGATCAGCATGCCGATGAACCGCTCCAGGCTGCCGACGATCGCGCGGTGCAGCATCACGGGGTGCGCGCGGCCGCTCGACTCCGTCACGTACTCGCCGCCCAGGCGCTCCGCCGTGTTGAAGTCGACCTGCATCGTGCCGCACTGCCACTGGCGACCGATGGCGTCACGCAGCGTGTATTCGATCTTCGGGCCGTAGAAGGCGCCATCCCCCGGCGAGATGACGAAGTCGACGCCCGAACGGCGCAGCGACTCCATCACCGCATGCTCGGCCTTGTCCCACAGCTCGTCGGAGCCCACGCGGTTCTCGGGACGCGTCGCGACCTTGTAGAGGATGTCCGTGAAGCCGAAGTCGGCGTAAACCTTCTGCAACTGCTCCGTGTAGGCAATGCACTCGTCCAGGATCTGGTCTTCCGTGCAGAAGATGTGCCCATCGTCCTGCGTGAAGCCGCGCACGCGCATGATGCCGTGCAGCGCGCCGCTGGGCTCGTTGCGGTGGCACTGGCCGAACTCGCCGTAGCGCAGGGGCAGGTCGCGGTAGCTGCGCAGGTCGCTCTTGAAGATCAGCACGTGGCCCGGGCAGTTCATCGGCTTGAGCGCGTACTCGCGCTTTTCCGACTCCGTCGTGAACATGTTGTCGCGGTAGTTCTGCCAGTGGCCCGTTTTCTCCCACAAGCTCTTGTCGAGAATCTGCGGGCCCTTCACTTCCCAATAGCCCGTGTCGCGGTAGATGCCGCGCATGTACTGCTCGACCTGCTGCCACACCGCCCACCCCTTCGGGTGCCAGAACACCACGCCCGGCGCCACTTCGTCGATGTGGAACAGGTCGAGCTCCTTGCCGAGCTTGCGGTGATCGCGCTTCTCGGCCTCCTCGATGCGCTGGATGTACTGGTCGAGCTGCTTCTTGTCGGCCCAGGCCGTGCCGTAGATGCGCTGCAGTTGCTCGTTCTTCGCGTCGCCGCGCCAGTAGGCACCGGCCAGCTTCGTGAGCTTGAAGACCTTCAGGAAGCGCGTGTTCGGCACGTGCGGCCCGCGGCACATGTCTACGTATTCCTGGTGGTAGTACAGGCCCATGGCCTGCTCGTCGGGCATGTCCTCGACGAGGCGCAGCTTGTAGTCCTCGCCGCGCGACTTGAACACCTCGATCACCTCGGCGCGCGGCGTCATCTTCTTGACCACGTCGTAGTCCTGCGCAATCAGCTCCCGCATGCGCGCTTCGATGGCTTCCATGTCCTCGGGCGTGAAGGGGCGCTCGTACGAGATGTCGTAGTAGAAGCCTTCGTCGATCACCGGGCCGATCACCATCTTCGCCGTCGGGTAGAGCTGCTTCACCGCATGGCCAACCAGGTGGGCCGTCGAGTGGCGGATGATCTCCAGGCCCTCGTCGTCCTTGGGCGTGATGATCTGGAGCTTCGCGTCGTGGTCGATGACGTCGCTGGCATCGACGAGCCTGCCGTCGACCTTGCCGGCCACCGTCATCTTGGCGAGGCCGGGGCCGATGGACTGGGCCACTTCGGCCACCGAAACAGGGCCTGGGAACTCGCGGCGCGAGTTGTCGGGGAGCGTGATCTGGATCATGTGAAAACCTCGGGGAGAAAAACAAAAAAGCGCGGTGGAAGACCGCGCTTTGCTTGGCTGTAGAGCTGGCAGAAGCCAGCACGCGCGGGGCTACCGGCCTTTTCCTTCGGTGAAGAAAAAGCCGCTGATTTCTTGCGGGGTAGTTCGCGGTGTCATAACCAAGGTGCCTTTCTCGCTCTTGTTGAGTGCAGAGCCGGTGATTCTAGCCGCTGCCCGCCCGGGCCGTGGGTACGGCACTCCTGGAGCCACGCGCCCCAACGAGGAAGGGGCCAAAGCAAAAGCCCGGCGATGAGCCGGGCTTGAAAGCGACGGCAAGCCGCCGCGCGTGAACCGATCCGCGAGGATCAGTGGAACTGCTCTTCCTCGGTCGAACCCGTCAGCGCCTTCACGCTGGACGAGCCGCCCTGGATCACGGTGGTCACGTCGTCGAAGTAGCCCGCGCCCACTTCCTGCTGGTGCGACACGAAGGTGTAGCCCTTGTCGCGTGCGGCGAACTCGGGCTCCTGCACCATGTTCACGTAGTGCTTCATGCCTTCGCCGTTGGCGTATGCATGGGCGAACTGGAAGGTGTTGAACCAGTTGATGTGGATACCGGCCAGCGTGATGAACTGGTACTTGTAGCCCAGCGCCGACAGGTCTTCCTGGAACGAGGCGATCTGCTTGTCGTCGAGGTTCTTCTTCCAGTTGAAGGAAGGCGAGCAGTTGTACGACAGCAGCTTGCCGGGGCAGGCCGCGTGCACGGCTTGTGCGAATTCACGGGCGAAGCCGATGTCCGGCACGCCGGTTTCGCACCACACTAGGTCGGCGTACGGTGCGTAGGCGACGCCGCGGCTGATGGCTTGTTCCAGGCCATTCTTGACGCGGTAGAAGCCTTCCTGCGTGCGCTCGCCGGTCAGGAACGGCTTGTCGTTGGCATCGTGGTCGGACGTGATCAGGTTGGCGGCTTCGGCGTCGGTGCGGGCCAGCACGATGGTCGGCACGCCCATCACGTCGGCGGCGAAGCGCGCGGAGATCAGCTTCTCGCAGGCTTCCTGCGTGGGAACCAGCACCTTGCCACCCATGTGGCCGCACTTCTTGACGGCAGCCAACTGGTCTTCGAAGTGCACGCCGGCAGCGCCCGACGCGATCATGTTCTTCATCAGTTCGAAGGCGTTCAGCACGCCGCCGAAGCCGGCTTCGGCGTCGGCCACGACCGGCAGGAAGTAGTCGATGAACTCCTTGTCGCCCGGGTTGATGCCACGGCCCCACTGGATTTCATCGGCACGGCGGAAGGTGTTGTTGATGCGGCGGACCATCGTGGGCACCGAGTCGTAGGCGTACAGCGACTGGTCGGGGTACATCGTCTCGGAGGTGTTGCCGTCGGCGGCGACCTGCCAGCCCGACAGGTACACCGCTTCCAGGCCGGCCTTGGCCTGCTGCATGGCCTGGCCGGCGGAGATGGCGCCGAACGCGTTCACGTAGCCCTTCTTGGCACCGCCGTTGATCTTGTCCCAGAGCTTTTCAGCGCCGCGCTTGGCCAGCGTGTGCTCGATGGGAAACGAGCCGCGCAGACGCACCACGTCGGCCGCGCTGTAGCCGCGCTTGACGCCCTTCCAGCGCGGGTCGGTGGCCCACTCTTTTTCGAGGGCGGCGATTTGTTGTTCGCGGCTGAGTTGTTCTGTGAGGGTCTGGGGCATGGTCACTCCGTGAGGTTGGTTGAAGGTCTGGCGCTGCGGCCGTGGGATTACTTTAATCCGCCCGCGGACTCTTATGTCTTATAGAAGACATATTTTTCAACCAATGAAATCAACAACTTACAAGAGTATTTCTCAATGCAAAATTATTTTTCTCATATTGAGAAAAAATATTGCGGCGCAACACTCTCGCATTTCGCAATGCGCAATCAACCTTTCGTGGGTGAAAACGAGCCACCGCTCAGCGCGGCATGCGCGATCCAGTCCCCGCTCTGGATCACATGGCGGCCTGCAATGCGCGACGGGTGAATCTCGTACACCAGGCAATCGACCCACTGCCCACTCACTTCGACGCGCACGCGCCGCTTGATGTACTCGCCCGAATCGTCATCGGCCACTTCCTCGAGCACATCGAGCGCAGCCTCGACCGCCGGGTCGACCGCATAGACCTCGCCCACGACACGCCCCACACCACCGAGCACGATGCCCGGATAGGCGCCCAGGTCGTACAGCGTGCCGTCGATGCAGGCCTCGCCCACTCGCACAGGCAACGGTCGGTAGCGCGCAATATCGTTGCGCCCGCCGCTGCGCAGCGTGCCGTAGACAAAAACGTGGGGCATCATCGAAACCGCTTTCCGCAACAACAAGATCCCAGTCTATTGAACTCCACCGCCCCCGCATCAGGCCGCCTCGTGGCCTACGGCTGCCTGGCCTTGAGCATGTCGCTCGTGGGCGGCTACGTCGCCCTTTCCAAACCCCTGGTTGCCGCCTTCCCCGTGCTGCTGCTCGCATGGCTGCGCTTCGGCATTGCGGCGCTCGCCATGCCGCATTGGCTCAAGCGCGCGCCCGACGAGCCGCCCATGACATCGCGCACGCGCTGGCTGGTGTTCCTCGAATCGTTCCTCGGCAACTTCCTGTTCTCGATCTGCATGCTGTTCGGCGTGAGCCTGACGAGCGCGGTGTCGGCCGGCGTGATCATGGCGTCGATCCCCGCCTGCGTGGCCGTTGCGAGCTGGCTGCTCCTGCGCGAGCGCATCACCATGCGCATCGGCGGGGCCATCGCTTGCGCGGCGCTGGGCATCGGCCTGCTCGCGCTCTCCACGGCATCTTCCGCCCACGCACCGGCCTCGACCGCCGCCATGCATTCGTCGATGCCGTGGCTCGGCAACCTGCTGGTGTTCTGCGCGGTGCTGTGCGAGACGGCCTACGCGGTGATCGGCAAGTCGCTCACGGGACGCCTCGGACCCAAACGCATCGCATCGCTCATCAACCTGTGGGGCTTCATGCTCTCGATGCCCTTCGGCATCTGGTTCGCGCTGCAGTTCGACTTCACCGCCGTGCGCTTCGGCACCTGGGCCCTGCTCGTGGCCTATGCGCTGGCCGCGAGCATCTGGACCGTATGGCTCTGGATGACCGGACTTCGCAACGTACCAGCCGCACAAGCGGGTGTCTTCGCCGTGCTGCTGCCGGTGAGCGCAGCCCTCGTGGGCGTGCTCGTGCTGGGCGAAAACCTGTCTTCGCCACAGCTGATTGCGTTCGTGATCGCCATCGTGGGCGTGGTGCTCGCAACATGGCCGGCCCGGCGAACGTGAAAAAGGACGCTTCTCCCCTCTGAAAAAACAACAGCCCCCAATGAAAAAAGCGCTTTTCCCCTTGGAAACGCGTTTTTTCTCCTTTAGCATCCGCAATGCCACTGGAGACGCAAGTTTTTCATTGGTGAACGTTCAACCAAAAAAGGAAATCAACCATGGCAACTGCAAAGAAAGCTCCGGCAAAGAAAGCTGCGGCTCCCGCGAAGAAGGCTGCTGCTCCGGCAAAGAAGGCCGCGGCTCCTGCGAAGAAGGCTGCTGCTCCGGCAAAGAAGGCTGCTGCTCCTGCGAAGAAGGCCGCCGCTCCCGCGAAGAAGGCTGCTGCTCCTGCAAAGAAGGCCGCACCCGCAAAGAAGGCTGCTCCCGCCAAGAAGCGCACGCCCAACGCCGCGTTCATGAAGGCCCTGACCCCCAGCCCGGCACTCGCCGCCGTGGTCGGCTCGACGCCGCTGCCGCGCACCGCTGTCGTGAGCAAGCTGTGGGACTACATCAAGAAGAACAACCTTCAAGACAAGGCCAACAAGCGCAACATCAACGCCGACGCCAAGCTGAAGGAAATCTTCGGCAAGGCCCAAGTGTCGATGTTCGAACTGGCCGCGCTGATCGGCAAGCACGTCAAGTAAGCACCCGGGGGCCTCGCGCTCCCGAATCAGGAAGCCGGCTTCATGCCGGCTTTTTTTTCGCCTGGGGCAAGGCCACCCCCTCCTCGAAGAAGCGCGCCGGCGTGCAGCCGAAGTGCCTGCGGAAGGCCTCGATGAAGGCGCTCACCGAGCTGTAGCCCACCGTCAATGCCACCGTCGTCACGGGCTCTTTCACGCTCAGCAGTTCCGCCGCCTTCAGCAAACGCGCCTGCTGGCGCCATTGCGCGAAGCTCAGTCCCGTCTCTGCCGCGAAGCGGCGCGTGAGCGTTCGGCGCGCCATGCCGATGCGATCGGCCCATTCGTCGATGCCATCCGCCAGCGCCGGATCGGCGGCCAGCGCGGCGGCCATCGCGACCAGGCGCCTGTCCTGCGGCATCGGCAGGTGCAGCGACGGCCTCGCGCCCGCCACAAGCTCGTCGATCAGCACACCCACCAATCGCGCACGGCGTGGCTCCTGGAGGGGATCGGATGCATCCAGCGATGTCAGCCGGTCCACCAGCCCCTGCGCCAGCGGCGTGACCGCGAACACATGCGGCCCGTCCGGCAACACGGCCGCCATCGACGCGTCGATGTGCAGGCTCCAGCCCGCCGTCGCGCCGAAGCTGCGCGCCGCATGGGCGCAGCGCGGCGCGATCCAGCCGATCCACCCCGGCGGCTGCACCCATCGCCCCGACGGTGTCTCGATGACCTGCAGGCCCTCGCGCAGCGCGAACAGCTGACCGGTCTCATGGGCGTGATACCCGGTGACGCGCGGTGCCTCGTACGCGTCGAGCCAGAGCTTCGCCGAGGCCTCAGCAGCCATGGCTGGCCCGCCGGCGGTATCGATTGGCCCCGCGCCGCAAGCCTGAACGCGCCGTGCTGCCTAGCATCGTGTTCATCTTCACCACCCCTTCAAAGGAACACACATGCAAGCCCAGGATGTACTGCCCGACGGCCAGGACTTCACCGTCATCAACGGCCACACATTGCGCAAGGGATCGGTCGGCGCCTTCCTCGCGAACGTGCGCGTCCTCGAAGACGCGCATGCGTCTGCCGAGCAGAAACACACCGCGCGGCGCGACCTGCTGTCGCTGGTTCCCACCCTCGACGCCCTGGGCCTGTTCGACGTGTTCGAAATGCGCTCGGGCGCCCTGCGCGCCGAAGTAGCCCGGCATCGCGCCGAACTCAGCGCGAGGCCTGCTGCTTCGCCGAGCGCGTGATCGACGCCAGCGTGCCGCGCGTGGTGATCACCTCGGGGTCGAGCGGAATCTCGATCAGCGTGCCCGTGTCCGCCGCCAGTGCGCGCAACAGCGCGGCTTCGAACTGCCCGGTGGCCGTCACCCGCTCGGCTGCATAGCCATAGGCGCGTGCAAGTCCGCAGAAATCGGGGTTGCGCAGCGCCGTGCCGCTCGTGCGTTCCGGGTACTCGCGCTCCTGGTGCATGCGGATGGTGCCGAACATGCCGTTGTTCAGCAGCACGATGATGCTCTTGCCGCCGTGCTGCGACGCCGTGGCCAGCTCCTGCCCCGTCATCAGGAAATCGCCGTCGCCCGCGATCGTGAAGGCCACGCGCCCCGTCGCCAGGTTGGCCGCGATGCCGGCCGGCACGCCGTAGCCCATGGCACCGCTGGTCGGCGCCAGCTGCGTCTTGGCGCCCTTGGCGAGCCCGTGGTAGCGGAAGTAGCGGTGCACCCAGCTCGCGAAGTTGCCCGCGCCGTTGGTGATGGCCGCATCCGCCGGCAGGTGCTTGTGCAGCAGCGCAACGACCTGCGCCATGTCGACCGGCCCGCGCGGCGTGTCGGCAGGCATGCCGGCGAGCGCCTGCGGCACCAGGTTGGCTTCGTAGTCGGCATGCGCCTGCAGCGTCCACTCTTCCCACGGCAGCGTCGGCGGCGCGCTCAGCACCTCCAGGCTGCGCGCGGCCGCGCTCATGCCGGCGTTGATCGCCAGGTCGGCCTGGTACACGCGGTTGAGTTCTTCCGCGCTCGCGTGGATGTGCACCAGCGTCTGCTTCGCCTTGGGCGCCTCGAGCAGCGTGTAGCCGCCGGTCGTCATCTCGCCCAGGCGCGGGCCGATCGCCAGGATCAGGTCGGCGTCCTTCACGCGCTGCGCGAGCCTGGGGTTGATGGCGATGCCGACGTCGCCCGCATACAGCGGATGGTGGTTGTCGAACGTGTCCTGAAAGCGGAAGGCGTTGGTCACCGGCAGGCGCCAGTTCTCGGCAAAGCGCTGCAGCGCCTGCGCGGCCTGCGCGGTCCAGCCGCCGCCGCCGGCAATCACCAGCGGGCGCCGGGACTTCAGCAGCAGCTCGCGCAGCGTGCGCAGCGCACCGGGGTCGCTCCAGGGTTCGACGGCGTCCACGCGCTTCAACGGCCGCGCCGCGGTCTCGCTGCGCAGCATGTCTTCCGGCAGCACCACCACCACCGGTCCGGGCCGTCCGTTCATCGCCGTGGCGAAGGCGCGTGCGATGTATTCGGGAATGCGGTTGGCGTCGTCGATGCGCTCGACCCGCTTGGCGAAGCCCTTGGTGCTCGGCCCGAAGAAGCTGCCGTAGTCGACCTCCTGGAACGCTTCGCGGTCGCGGAAGTCGCTGCCGACGTCGCCCACGAACAGCACCATCGGCGTCGAGTCCTGGAAGGCGTTGTGCACGCCGATCGACGCATTGGTCGCACCCGGACCGCGGGTCACGAAGCACACGCCCGGCCGCCCCGTGAGCTTGCCGTGCGCCTCGGCCATGAAGGCCGCGCCGCCCTCCTGCCGGTTGACGATGAAGCGCGCACGGTCGCGGTACGCATGAAAGCCGTCGAGCACCGCCAGGAAGCTTTCGCCGGGCACGCCGAACGCGATCTCCATGCCCTGCTCGACCAGGCACTCCACGATCAGGTGGCCTGCGGGTTGTGATGTACTCATGAGAAGTGAAACCTCAGCTGCAAATGTCTTCGGCAATTATGTGCGCCCCCTCCAGATGCCTTGCGTTAATTCACCAATTGGTTAAATTCGCGCCATGAAGGCCCCCAAGGACTCCGCGTCCGACGCTCCCGAACTTCTCGAACCCCGTTCGCGCGATGCCGACCGTTCGCAGCTCGCCATCCTCGCGTCGGCGCGCGACGAGTTCTCCGCGCGCGGCCTCGCAGGCGCGCGCATGGACAGCATCGCCGAGCGCGCGGGCCTCAACAAGCGGCTCATCTACTACTACTTCGGCAGCAAGGACGACCTGTTCCTGGCGGTGCTGGAGCGCACCTATGCCGACATCCGCGAGGCCGAGCAGCGCCTGCACCTCGACGAGATCGAACCGGTCGAGGCGATCCGCCAGCTGGTGTCCTTCACCTGGCACTACTACCTGGAGCACCCCGAGTTCATCACGCTGCTCAACAGCGAGAACCTGCACTGCGCGGCGCACCTGAAGCGCTCCGAGCGCATCCAGGAAATGAACTCGCCGCTGGTGCAGCTGCTCGACACCGTGCTGGAGCGCGGCAAGAAGGACGACCTGTTCCGCGCGGGCGTCGACCCGGTGCAGCTGTACATCTCCATCGCGTCGCTGTGCTACTTCTACCTGTCGAACAACCACACGCTGTCGGCCATCTTCGGGCGCGACCTGCGCGCGCCCAAGGCGATGGCGCAGCGCCTCTCGCACATGACCGACCTCGTGCTGGGCTACGTCCTGCGCTGACATCGCACTGAACGCGCGCCCTCGCGGCGCCTTCGCACTCTCCGGGTATTCACTAGGCAGCGGCCGTTGACGCTGCGGCGCAGCCGTTCTTAAAATCGTTAATTCACTCATTGGTGAATTGAACGATCAAAGAATGCGGACCCACCGCGCGGAGACAACCTTGAAGCCTCTTCTTGCAAGCACTGCACGCACCGCCGTCATTGCCTCCCTGACCTGCATCGCGGCCTTGCTGCCGGGCCTGGCCGCCGCGCAGAACGGCTACCCCACCAAGCCGATCCGCGTGATCGTTCCCTTCGCGGCCGGCAGCACCACCGACATCATTGCCCGCGCCATCACCGACAAGATGAGCCTCAGCATGGGCCAGACGCTGGTCGTCGACAACCGCGGCGGCGCCAGCGGCACCATCGGGCAGGCGGCGGTGGCCACGGCCGCTGCGGACGGCTACACGGTCATGATCCATTCGTCCTCGCACACGGTGAGCCCGTCGACCTTCGCCAAGCTGCCCTTCGACACGGTGCACGACTTCGCCGGCGTCACGCCCATCTCGTCGCTGCCCAACGCGCTGGTCATCTCGCCCTCGAAGAACATCAAGACGCTGCCGCAGTTGCTGGCCGCCGCACGCGCCAAGCCCGGCAGCATGAACTTCGCCTCCGCCGGCCAGGGCAGCGCCACGCACCTGAACGCCGAGAAGTTCAAGATGGCCGCCAAGATCGACGCGACCAACATCCCCTTCAAGGGGTCGGGAGAGGCCGTGACCGAAGTGCTCTCTGGCCGGGTCGACTACTACTTCTCCCCCATCGCGCCGGTCATCGGCCAGATCAAGGAAGGCCAGCTGCTGGCACTGGCCGTCGGCTCGCCCAAGCGCGCGGCCGCCCTGCCCGACGTGCCCACCACCACCGAGGCCGGCGTGCCGGGCTCGGAGTTCAACTTCTGGATCGGCATGATGGCGCCGGCCAAGACGCCACGCGACATCGTCGAACGACTGAACGCAGAGGTGGCCAAGGCGCTGGCCACGCCCGAGGTGAAGGAACGCTTCCTGAAGCTCGGCGCCGACGCCTGGACGCTCAAGCCCGCGCAGTTCGACGCCTACATCAAGGACGAGATCGCCAGCAACGCCGAACTCGTGAAGGCCGCCGGCCTGTCCGTGCAGCAGTAAGCACGCAAGAAAGCGTCGCCCCGCCATGCTCCGCAAGCTCCTGCTCTCCCCGGCCCTGCGCCCGTTCATCCTCATCTTGCTGCTGCTGGTGCTGTGGGACCTGGCGATCCGACTCTTCAAGATTCCGGCCTACCTGGTTCCCCCGCCGTGGGAGGTGGTGAAGCAGCTCGTGGCCGAATGGCCGCGCCTGCTGTCCGAAAGCTGGAAGACCACGCTGGCCACGCTGGGCGGCTTCGGCCTGACCATCCTGATCGGCATTCCGATGGCGATGGTCATCGCCTACTCTCGCGTGGTCGAGTCGTATGTGTACCCGCTGCTGGTGTTCTCGCAGAGCATCCCGAAGGTGGCGATCGCGCCGCTGTTCGTGGTGTGGTTCGGCTTCGGCATCTTCCCGAAGGTGATCAGCGCCTTCCTGCTGGGCTTCTTCCCGGTGGTGGTGTCCACGGTGATGGGCTTCAAGTCGGTCGAGCCCGACATGATCGATCTCTCGCGCTCCATGGGCGCGAGCCGGCTTCAGACCTTCTTCAAGATCAGCCTGCCGCAGGCCCTGCCCCAGATCTTCAGCGGCCTGAAGGTGTCGGTCACGCTGGCCGTGGTGGGTGCGGTGGTGGGCGAATTCGTCGGCTCGAACTCGGGCATCGGCTATGTGCTGCAGGTGGCCAACGGCAACTTCGACCTGCCCCTGATGTTCGCCGCGCTGGTGGTGCTGTCGAGCATCGGCGTCATTCTTTTCGTCGCGGTCGACCTGGTCGAGCGCGTGATGATTCCGTGGCACGCCTCGCAGCGCCACGCGCACTGAGTTCCTGGTTCCTTCTGCATACCAACAACCTCCCGGAGACAAGACCATGAAGAAACTGCTTCCCTCGCTGCTCGGCGCCGCCGCCTTCGCCACCTTCGCCGCCCTTTCCATCGCACCGGCCCACGCCCAGGCCGACAAGCCCAAGGACAAGGTCACGCTGATGCTCAACTGGTACCTGTACAGCGAGCACGCGCCCTTCTTCCTGGGCAAGGAAAAGGGCTTCTACGCCGAGGAAGGCATCGACCTCGACATCCAGGAGGGCCGCGGCTCCGCCGTCACCGCGCAGGCGGTGGCCGCCAAGTCGGCCACCTTCGGCTACATCGACGTCACGACCATGATCAAGGCCGCCGCCAAGGGTGCGCCGCTGAAGTCGACCGGCGTGCTGTTCCAGGTGAGCCCGATGTCGGTCATGGGCTTCACCGAGAAGAACATCAAGACACCCAAGGACATCATCGGCAAGACCGTGGCCGTGACGCCGGGCGACTCGATGTCGCAGATGTGGCCGCTCTTCCTCAAGGTCAACAACATCACGGCCGACCAGGTGAAGATCGTCTCGGGCGACGGCCAGACCAAGCTCAATGCGGTGACCAACGGCCAGGCCGACCTGCTGCTGGGCTATGTGATGGACCAGGCCATCAAGCTGCAGGACGCCACCGGCAAGCCCGTGACGCCCATCCGCTTCGCCGACTCGGGCGTGAACCAGATCAGCTCCGGGATCATCACCAACAAGAACCTGCTGACCGAGAACCCCGACCTGGTGAAGCGCTTCATGCGCGCCTCCACCAAGGCGGCCGAGGCCGCCGAGAAGAACCCCGAAGCGGCGGTGGACGCCATGCTCAAGGCCAACCCGAAGGCCGGCGTGCGCGACACGCTGATCGTGGGCATGAAGCAGAGCGTGGCGCTGTACCACACCAAGGAAACGGCCAACCAGCGCCCGTTTCGCGTGGCCATGAAGAACGTGAGCGACTCGCTCGACCTGCTGGTGCAATACGGCGGCATGGACGCATCGACGCGCGGCAAGCCGGAAGACTACGTGACGCTCGATTTCCTGCCGCAATAGGTTCACCCCAGGCTGCGCGCACTTCGTGTCGCTTCTCCCTCCCCCTTCCGGGGGCGACACCAGCGGCCCGGCAAAGCCGGTTCCGCGGTGTCTCACGAAAAAGCCGAACGCCCCGTTTTCAACTCGCTAGCTTCCGCTCTCTCTTTAAGCTCAATGTCTACCAATGTCCTGATCGAAGCGCGCGGCGTCTCGAAGATCTACCAGAGCAAGGACGGCCCGGTCGAGTCGCTCAAGCCGCTCGACTTCGCCATCGGGCAAGGCGAATTCGTCTCGGTCGTCGGCCCCTCGGGCTGCGGCAAGAGCACGCTGCTGAAGATGGTGGCGGGCCTGCTGCCCATCAGCGGCGGCAGCCTCACGCTGGCGGGCAAGCCGATCGTCGGCCCGCAGAAGGACGTGGGCATCGTGTTCCAGAGCGCGGTGCTGCTGCCCTGGCGCAGCGTGGAAGACAACATCCTGCTGCAGGCCGAGATGCGCCACCTGCCCAAGGCCGCGTCGCAGGCGCGTGCACGCGAGCTGATGGAGATGGCCGGCCTGAAGGGCTTCGAGGGCAAGTACCCCTGGCAGCTGTCGGGCGGCATGCAGCAACGCGCGTCGATCTGCCGCGCGCTGCTGCACGACCCCTCGGTGCTGCTCATGGACGAGCCCTTCGGCGCGCTCGACGCGATGACGCGCGAGAAGATGAACCTGGAGCTGCAGCGCATCTGGCTGGCCTCGAGGAAGACGGTGATGCTCATCACCCACAGCATTCCGGAGGCCATCTTCCTGTCGGACCGCGTGATCGTGATGAGCGAGCGGCCCGGCGCCATTGCCGCCGTGTACGACATCGACCTGCCGCGCGCCCGCACGCTGGACATGATGGCCTCGCCGGAATTCGGCGCGTACACGAAGCTGGTGCGCGCGCATTTCTTCTCCCAGGGCATCCTGGACCACTGAAGGCGACAGCCATGGATGCGATCCGCTTTCACGTCGAGGAAGTCCGCTTTGCCGAGCGCCACGTGGCGCTGCGGCTGCCTTTCCGCTTCGGCGCGGCCACCGTCACGGCCTGCCCGCAGGTCTACGTGAAGGCCCGCATCCGCCTGGCGGACGGCCGCACCGCCGAGGGCTGCGCCGCCGAGATGATGGTGCCCAAGTGGTTCGACAAGAACCCCGCGCTCACCCACGAGCAGAACTTCGAGCAACTGCGCTTTGCCTTGCGCGACGCGCGCGAGGCCTACACGGCCGAGCCCGAAGCGCAGACCGCGTGGACGCACTTCGCATCGAACTACGCCGCGCTGCAGGACCGTGCCAAGGCCAAGGGCCTGCAGCCGCTGGTGGCCAGCTACGGCCCGGCGCTGATCGACCGCGCCCTGTTCGACGCGCTGTGCCTGCACACCGGCGCGAGCTTTGCCACGGCAATGAACGGCAACCTCGGCGGCATCGACATCGCCGGCAGCGGCCTGGTCGACGACCTCGCGGGGTTCGACATGCACGGGTTCCTGGCCGGCAAGTCGCCGCGCATGCGCATCGCGGCGCGCCACACCGTGGGCCTGGCCGATGCCATCGACGACGAAGACGCCGCGCCCGATGCGCCGATCGACGGGCTGCCCGCCACGCTGGCCGCGGCCATGCGCCGCTACGGCCTCACGCACTTCAAGATCAAGCTGTGCGGCAACACCGCGCAGGACATCGACCGCCTGCAGCGCATCGCCCGCGTCATCGACGGCCACGCGCAACTGGTCACGCTGGACGGCAACGAGCAGTACGCGGACGCCGACGACTTCGCCACCTTTCTCGACCGCATGCTGTCCACGCCCGTGCTGTGGAAGCTCGCGCAGAAGACGGTGTTCGTCGAGCAGCCGATCCGGCGCGACGCCGCGCTGCAGCGCGACGTGTCCGCGCTGGGCAAGCGCATTCCGCTGCTCATCGACGAATCCGACGCGACGCTCGACGCCTTCGTGCAGGCCCGTGCGCTCGGCTACACCGGCGTATCGAGCAAGAGCTGCAAGGGCTTCTACAAGTCGGTGGTCAATGCGGCGCGCTGCGCCCACTGGAATGCGGCCGAAGACAAGCCGCGTTACTTCCTTTCCGGTGAAGACCTCACCATGCAGGCCGGCCTCGGCGTGCAGCAAGACCTGGCGCTGGTGGCATGGCTGGGCCTGTCGCACGTGGAGCGCAACGGGCACCACTACGTCAACGGCCTGGCAGCCGCGCCAGAGGCCGAACAGCAGGCCCTGTTGAAGCTGCACCCCGGCCTTTACGAGCAAAGCGACGGCGCGGTGCGCCTCGCCATCCGCGACGGACAAATCGACCTGTCCTCGCTCGCCACCGCGCCCGGTTTCGCCACCGGCCAACCCGGCGCCGGCATCTCGTGGGACGCGATGCGTTCCGTTTACTGAAGCCCCCCCGCTTCGATCTCCAATCTCTCTCGCATCTCAAGGAAGCAAACGATGGCCACCCAACGTCTAGGAATCATCATGCACGGCGTCACCGGCCGCATGGGCATGAACCAGCACCTGATCCGCTCGATCTGCGCCATTCGCGCCCAAGGCGGCGTCACGCTGTCGAACGGCGACAGGGTCATGCCCGACCCCATCCTCATCGGCCGCAACGCCGAGAAGATGGAGGCGCTCGCCAAGGCGCACAACATCGCGCGCTGGGGCACCGACCTCGACAAGGCCCTGGAGAACAAGGACGACACCATCTTCTTCGACGCCGGCACCACGCAGATGCGCCCCACGCTGCTCGCCAAGGCCATCCGCGCGGGCAAGCATGTGTACTGCGAGAAGCCGATCGCCACCAACCTGAACGAAGCCGTCGAAATCGCGCGCCTGGCCGAAGGCTCGGGCCTGAAGCACGGCGCGGTGCAGGACAAGCTCTTCCTGCCCGGCCTGCGCAAGCTCGACATGCTGCGCCGCGCGGGCTTCTTCGGCCGCATGCTCAGCGTGCGCCTGGAGTTCGGCTACTGGGTGTTCGAGGGCGACCTGCAGCCCATCCAGCGCCCGAGCTGGAACTACCGCAAGGAAGACGGCGGCGGCATGATCCTGGACATGATGTGCCACTGGCGCTACGTGCTGGACAACCTGTTCGGCGAGGTGAAGTCGGTGTCGTGCATAGGCGCCACCCACATCCCCAAGCGCTGGGACGAAGCCGGCGAGCCCTACCAGGCCACCGCCGACGACGCGGCCTACGCCACCTGCGAGCTCACCGGCCACAACGGCGAGCCCGTCATCGCGCAGATCAACATGAGCTGGGTCACGCGCGTGCGCCGCGACGACCTGGTCACCTTCCACGTGGACGGCACCGACGGCTCGGCCGTGGCCGGCCTGTCGAGCTGCCGCGCCCAGTCGCGCGTGGCCACGCCGCGCCCGGTGTGGAACCCCGACGAGAAGCAGACCATGAACTTCTTCGACCAGTGGCAGGAAATTCCGGACTCGCAGGTCTACGACAACGGCTTCAAGATCCAGTGGGAGCACTTCATTCGCCACGTGGTCGAGAACGCGCCCTACAAGTGGACGCTGCCCGAAGGCGCCAAGGGCGTGCAGCTGGTGGAGGCCGCGCTCGAATCGTGGAAGGACCGCCGCTGGGTCGACGTGTCCCCGCTGAAGGTCTGAGGTGGCCATGGCGCTTTCGCTCATCCTCCCCACCGCCGGCGGCACGCTGGCGCCTTACACCCTGCGCGGCACCGTGCCGGTGAAGCCTGCTGCGGGCGTGAAGTTCGACCGCATCGCCTACTCGGCCGCGCACGTCGTGGCCGATCCGCTCGCGGCCATCGACCCGTGGCTGCAATGCGCGATCGACTGGGACACCACCATCGCCTACCGCCGCCACCTGTTCTCGCTGGGCATGGGCGTTGCCGAGGCCATGGACACCGCGCAGCGCGGCATGGGCCTGGACTGGCCCACGTCGCTCGAACTGATCCGCCGCTCGCTCGATGCGGCCAGCGACGTACCCGGCGCGCTCGTCGCCTCGGGCTGCGGCACCGACCACCTGGACATCGACGGCGTGAAGAGCGTCGACGATGTGATCCGCGGCTACGAAGAACAGATGGCCGCGATCGAGAAGCTCGGCGGCAAGCTGATCGTGATGGCCAGCCGCGCGCTGGCCCGCGTGGCGAAGAGCCCGGCGGACTACGAGCGGGTGTACGACCGCATCCTGGGCCAGGCCAAGCAGCCGGTGGTGCTGCACTGGCTGGGCGACATGTTCGACCCGGCGCTGGCAGGCTACTGGGGCACCAAGGACGTCGATGCGGCCATGGACACGGCGCTGGGCATCATCGCGGCGCACCCCGACAAGGTCGACGGCATCAAGATCTCGCTGCTCGACAAGGACAAGGAAATTGCGATGCGCCGGCGCCTGCCCGCTACCGGAGGGGCCGATGGCCGTGGTGTTCGCATGTACACGGGCGACGATTTCAACTATGCCGAGCTCATCGCGGGGGACGGCTTCGGAAGCGAACCGACGCACGGCAAGAGCGATGCGCTGCTGGGCATCTTCGACGCCATCGCGCCCGCAGCCAGCGCCGCACTGGGCGCGCTGTCCCAGGGCGACACCGAGAAGTTCCACGCCATCCTCGGCCCGACGGTGCCGCTGTCGCGCCACATTTTTGCCGCGCCCACGCGCTTCTACAAGACCGGCGTGGTGTTCATGGCCTGGCTCAACGGCCACCAGAAGCACTTCACGATGGTGGGCGGCCAGCAGAGCACGCGTTCGCTGCAGCACTTCGCGGAGTTGTTCCGCCTGGCCGACGCGGCCAACCTGCTGGAGCAGCCCGAACTTTCGGTGCGGCGCATGAAGACGCTGCTGGCCCTGCACGGCGTGGAAGGTTGAAGCCGCCCCATGCGCGATTTTTCGAAAGACCACGACTGGCTGTCGATCAACACCGCCACGGTGCGCAAGCAACTGGGCGCCGAGGTGCCGCTGGACCGCATCATCGACCAGTGCGCCGAGCGCGGCATCCGTGCGATCAGCCCGTGGCGCGACCAGGTGGCGGCCGTCGGGCTCGACAAGGTGGCGAAGCAACTGAAGGCGCACGGCATCGGCCTGTCGGGCTACTGCCGCGGCGGCTTCTTTCCGGCGCCCGATGCGGCGGGCCTGAAGGCCGCGCTCGACGACAACCGCCGCGCCATCGACGAGGCCAAGACACTCGATGCGCCCTGCCTCGTGCTGGTGGTGGGCGCGCTGCCCGGCGCGCTGGAGGGCAAGGCCGCATACACGGACATCGGCCGTGCGCGCAACGAGGTGCGCGACGGCATTGCCGCGTCCCTCGAGTACGCCCGCGAGGTCGGGATGCCGCTGGCCATCGAGCCCCTGCACCCGATGCAGGCGGCAGACCGCGCGTGCATCAACACGCTGGAACACGCGCTCGACCTGTGCGACGAACTCGATGCGGGCAAGAGCGGCATGCTGGGCGTGGCGCTGGACGTCTACCACGTGTGGTGGGACCCGAAGCTGCGGCAGCAGATTGCCCGCGCGGGCCGGGAGCGCCTGCTGGCCTACCACGTGTGCGACTGGCTCACGCCCACGCGCGACCTGCTGAGTGACCGCGGGATGATGGGCGACGGCGTGGTCGAGCTGAAGAAGATCCGCGGGTGGGTCGAGGACGCAGGCTTCTCCGGCTTCAGCGAGGTCGAGATTTTTTCCAACCTCGACTGGTGGCAGCGGCCTGGCGGCGAAACGCTCGACGTTTGCATCGAGCGGCACACGGTGGCTGTCTAGCACCTGATGCGGGTCGCGCCGCCCTGAACGAGCTCTCCACCGAGCACGAAGCGCAAAGCAGCCGCATATGCTGCAATCCGCCCCATGGCTGACCCGACCCTCGACGACCTGCGCCGCTACGCCGTGGCGCGGACCCTCTTCAAACCCACCACGCTGCCCGCAGCGATCCGCCAGCTCGGCTTTGTCCAGGCCGATCCCATCCGCGCCCCCGCGCGTGCGCAAGACCTGACCTTGCGCCACCGCGTGAAGGACTACCGCGCGGGCGACCTGGAAAGCCGCTACGCGCGCCTTGCCGTCGAGGAAGACTGTCTCGTCAACTACGGCTTCCTGCCGCGCGAACATCTGGCGCTGATGCATCCGCGCGAAGCCAGGCAGGCCTGGGACGCCGGCACCCGCCGCAAGGCCGCCGACGTGCTGGCCTACGTGCAGGAACACGGCCCCGTGCACCCGCGCCAGGTCGAGCAGCATTTCGCGCACGGCCGGGTCAAGAACTACTGGGGCGGCTCGAGCAACGCGACCACCCACCTGCTCGACGGCATGCACTACCGCGGCATGCTGCGCGTGGTGCGGCGCGACAGCGGCACGCGCGTGTACGCGGCCGTCGCGCACCTGCCCGCCGACGACAGCCCCGCCGGCCGCGCGCTGCGTGCCGCCGCGCTCATTGCACTGGTGGTGCGCAAGTACGCGCCGCTGCCGGCCGCAAGCCTCACCTACCTCGTGCGCCTGCTCGGCTACGGCGCGCCGCACCTGTCGGCGCAGACACAGGCGGCCCTGCGCATCGCGCGGGACGAACTCGCCAGCTGCCGCATCGACGGCACCACCTGGTACTGGCCCGCCGGCGAGAACCCGGCCTCGCGCCGCCATGCCCCCGACGACGCGGTGCGCCTGCTCGCGCCCTTCGATCCGGTGGTGTGGGACCGCCGTCGCTTCGAGCTGCTGTGGGGCTGGACGTACAAGTTCGAGGCCTACACGCCCGCGCCGAAGCGCCAGTTCGGCTACTACGCGCTGCCGCTGCTGTGGCACGACCGCGTGATCGGCTGGGCCAACGTCACGGCGCCCGGCGGGCAGGTGCAGCCCGACTTCGGCTACGTCGACAAGAAGCCGCGCGACGCGGCCTTTCGCGCGGCGCTGGACGACGAGCTGCAGCGCATGACGCAGTTCCTTTCGGGACGCTGAAGCGCTTCTATAATTCCGCCGCTCAGCCAGCCGCCCGCCACGGGCGCGCCAGCCGTCTTCGAAGGAACGAAGACCGCAGCCGCAACGGCTGCCCCGACGACGCACAGACACACAAACACCATCGGCCGCCGGCATCCGGCGCGCGGCCGGGTGCGCTCGCACGGACCGAACCGAACCCGAGAAGCCATGGCACGCCCCGACGCGCGCCGCAGCCACTCCCCCTTCACGCAGGACACAGGAGAAGCTGCACATGACATCCAGGATCCGTCGCCCGAATTGGCGCCTTTCACCCCTTTCACCCCTTTCACGCATGTCGCACGGCCGCCGCGCCACGCTCGCCGCCACCGCCGTGGCGCTGAGCGCGGCCGTGCCCGCCTACGCCGAGGACAAGGACGAAGCCAACGAGCCCCGCAGGGCGTTGCCCACCGTCACCGTCTCGGGCGATTCGGGCGAGACCGCGACCGGCCCGGTGACCGGCTTCGTCGCCAGGCGCGGCGGCACCGCCACCAAGACCGACACGCCGCTGATCGAGACGCCGCAAGCCATCTCGGTCATCACGCGCGACCAGATGGAGGCCCAGGGGGCGCTCACGCTGCGCGAAACCACCAACTACACGGCCGGCGTGGTGTCGAGCTACTTCGACAGCCGGGTCGATTCGTTCAAGGTGCGCGGCGGCGATGCGGTGCAATACCTCGACGGCCTGCAGCGCACCTACGGCACCTACAACTCGACCAAGGTCGATCCGTACCTGCTCGAGCGCGTCGAACTGCTGCGCGGCCCCTCGTCGGTGCTCTACGGGCAAGGGGGCATCGGCGGCGTGCTCAACCTGGTGTCGAAGCGGCCGCAAGCGGAGGCACAGCGCGAAGTGCAGGTGCAGCTGGGCAACCACGACCGCAAGCAGGTGGCAGCCGACTTCACCGGCCCGCTCGATACCGAAGGCAAGTGGCTCTACCGCCTGGTGGCCGTGAACCGCGACAGCGGCACGCAGGTCGACCACGTGTCGGACGACCGCATCCTGGTGGCGCCGTCGCTCACCTGGCGACCGAGCACCGACACCTCGCTCACGCTGCAGGCGTCGTACCAGAAGGACAAGAGCGGCTCGCTGATCGGCTTCTTTCCCTGGCAGGGCACGCTGCAGCCATCGCTCTACGGGCAGATTCCCACCTCGACCTTCACCGGCGAGCCGGGCTTCGACCGCTACGACTCGCGCAACACCTCGCTGGGCTACCTGTTCAGCCACCGCATCGACGACACCTGGACGGTGCGGCAGAACCTGCGCTCGACCGAAAGCAAGGTCTGGTACGACACCTCGTACACCAGCTTCACGGCCAACCGCCTCACGGGCCGGCCCGCGCGGCCGGTGTTCAACATCGACCAGCGCACCATCGAGCGCGACCTGAGCTCCACCATCAGCGGCGGCAAGATGCTGCTGGTCGACAACCAGGCCGAAGCGCATTTCAAGACCGGTGCGGCCGAGCACACGCTGCTGGTCGGCGCGGACTTCCAGCGCAACCAGACCTCGCAGCTCACCGGCCGTGGCCGCGCGGGCGCGCTCGACGTGTATGCGCCGGTGTACGGCAACTACACGCCGCCCGCCGTCCTCACGCGCCAGCCCGCCGTGGTGCAGAAGCAGGTGGGTATCTACGCACAGGACCAGGTGAAGTACGGCAGATGGATCGGCTTGCTGGGCCTGCGCCACGACAAGGCCGACACCGACACCGAAGGCCGCCCCGCGGCCGCGGTCGACGACAAGGCCACGACCAAGCGCGCGGGCCTGGTCTACCTGGCCGACGGCGGCTGGGCGCCGTACCTGAGCTATGCGGAGTCGTTCCTGCCGCTGGGCGGCGTCGACCTGAACAACACGCCCTTCAAGCCGCAGCGCGGCAAGCAGTGGGAGGCCGGCATCAAGTGGGAGCCCGAAGGCCAGCGCACCTCGTTCATGGCCGCGGTGTACGACCTGCGCGACACCAACCGCAAGACCACCGATCCGACCAACCCGCTCAACAGCGTGCAGCTCGGCGAGGTGCACGTGAAGGGCCTGGAGCTGGAGTACAAGGGCAGCATCGCGCGCGACTGGGACTGGATCGCCTCGTACGCCTACACCGACGCGCGCGTCTCGCGCAGCAACGGGGCCGACCTGGGCAAGCGCCTGTCGGGCGTGCCGAAGCATGCGGCCTCGGCCTGGGTGATGCGTCGCTTCTCGATCGGCGGTGTGCCCGGCTTTTCGCTGGGCGGCGGCGTGCGCTACCTGGGCGAATCGTGGGACGGCACGGACGCCCTGCGCACGCCGTCGGTCACGCTGTTCGACGCGATGCTCGCCTGGGACAACGGCCCGCTGCGCCTGTCGCTGAACGTCGGCAACCTGACGGACAAGGTGCAGATCACCACCTGCCTCACGCGCGGCGACTGCTTCTACGGACAGCGCCGTAACGTGACCGGGGCCGCCACGTATCGCTTCTGAAGAAAATCCCCGTGCGCCTGAAGGTCTGGCGCGCGGGCGACAACCGGGCCCTGCGCCGGACTTCTAGAATCGCGCGGTCGTCCGGTTCGCCGGGTGGCAAGCGTTCTCAGGGCGGGGTGCAATTCCCCACCGGCGGTGATGGTGGATCTTCCGAAAGGAGGCCGCACAAGCCCGCGAGCGCCTGGAGCTTGCAACAAGCCCCAGGGTCAGCAGATTTCGGTGAGATTCCGAAGCCGACGGTCACAGTCCGGATGAAAGAGAGCGCGAAATGCGGGCATGCCCGCGCGCCTCGCATTTGCGGGCGCGCGGGCGGGCCTGTGGTTTCGTGCGCCCTGATTCAGGAAACCTGCTTTCTAGAGGCACACCATGAGTCAGATCAACGACCTTCCCCTTTCCGCAGTGACGGCATCGGGCTCCCCGCGCGGCACGCGCATCGCCTTCGTCGAGGCCCAGTGGCACGCCGACATCGTCCACCAGGCCCGCGACGCCTTCCTTGCCGAGATGGACCGGCTCGGCGTGGCACGCGAGCGCATCGACATCTTCGACGTGCCGGGCGCCTTCGAGATTCCGCTGCATGCCAAGCGGCTCGCCAACTCCGGCAAGTACGCGGCCATCGTCGCCTGCGCGCTGGTGGTGGACGGCGGCATCTACCGCCACGAGTTCGTGGCGAGCACGGTGGTCAGCACGCTGATGTCGCTGCAGCTGGAGACCGACGTGCCGATCTTCTCGGCCGTGCTCACGCCGCACCACTTCCACGAGCACGTGGAGCACCGCAAGTACTTCCACCGCCACTTCGCCATCAAGGGCACCGAAGTGGCCGAGGCCTGCTTCCGCACGCTGGAAGCCCTGAACAAGGTCGACGCGCTGCTGGCGGCGTGACAGCGGCGGATTGCGCGTTTTTTCGATGATTCCGCCATGACCGCACGCTCCCCCACCACCGCCTACCCGATGACGATCTTCCACAAGCCCAACTGCAGCACCTCGCGCAACGTGCTGTCGTTGATCCGCGAAAGCGGCGTGGAGCCCGAGATCGTGCTGTACCTGGAAACGCCGCCCTCGAAGAAGAAGCTGCGTGAACTCGCCAAGGCCATGGGCATGGGCCCGCGCGACCTGCTGCGCACGAAAGAAGCGCCCTACGCGGAATTGAAGCTGGCCGACGAGACATTGACCGACGACCAGTTGTTCGACGCCATCGTCGCGCACCCGATCCTGCTGCAGCGCCCCATCGTGGTGTCGCCGCGCGGCACGCTGATGTGCCGCCCGTGGGAACGCGTGCGCGAGATCCTGCCCGCCTGAGTATTCAGTTGCCGGCCTGCTGCGCCAGGCCCCAGGCCACGTGCTCGCGCACAAGCTCGCTGTCGTGCGAGGCCCGTGTCGCGAGTGCTTCTTGCGCCCCGCCCTCGCCCGCTCTGGCCGCATTGCCCAACGCCACCGCGATGTTGCGCAGCCAGCGTTCATGCCCGATGCGGCGGATCGGGCTGCCCTCGGTGCGGCGCAGGAAGTCTTCTTCGGTCCAGGCGAACAGCTCGGCCAGCGTGCGGCCGGTGAGCCCTTCGCGGGCATCGAAATCGGGCAGCGTGCTTTTTTTCGCGAACTTGTTCCAGGGGCAGATCAGCTGGCAGTCGTCGCAGCCGTAGATGCGGTTGCCCATCAGCGGGCGCAGCTCGGCCGGAATCGGTCCGCCGTGCTCGATGGTGAGGTACGAGATGCAGCGCCGCGCATCGAGCCGCCGCGGCGCGACGATGGCCTGCGTCGGGCACACGTCGATGCAGGCACTGCAGCTGCCGCAGTGCGCGGTGACGGGCTCGCTCGGGGGCAGTTCCATGTCGACGTAGATCTCGCCCAGGAAGAACATCGAGCCCGCGTCGCGGTCGAGTACCAGCGTGTGCTTGCCGCGCCAGCCCTGCCCGCTGCGCGAGGCCAGCTCGGCTTCGAGCACCGGGGCCGAGTCGGTGAAGGCGCGGTGGCCGAACGGGCCCACCTCTTCGGCGATGCGCTCGGCCAGCCTGGCGAGCCGGTTGCGCAGCACCTTGTGATAGTCGCGGCCCCGCGCATAGACCGACACGATGGCCTCGCCGGGGCGCGTGAGCCGGTCGAACTCGACGGCCTGCCATTCGGGCGAGGTGTCGCGCGGCAGGTAGTCCATGCGCGCGGTGATCACGCTCACCGTGCCCGGCACCAGCTCGGCCGGGCGGGCGCGCCGCGTGCCGTGCGTTGCCATGTATTGCATCTCGCCGTGGAACCCATGGGCCAGCCATTGCATCAGACCGTCCTCGGCGCTCGATAGATCGACGCCCGCGATTCCGATTTGGGAGAATCCGAGATCCCGGGCCAAGGCCTGAATACGAACAACGAGTGGATGGCTGACGATCACTTGCCGATTGTAGAAACGCAAACGAGCACCCGCACCCTGCGCTGGCGCAGCGAAGACGACACCGACGCCTTCGCGCGCGCACTCGCGGGCTCGCCTGCGGTGCGCGACGCGTTCATCGCGCTGCACGGCGACCTGGGCGCGGGCAAGACGACTTTCGTACGCCATCTGCTGCGCGCGCTGGGCATCGCGGGGCGCATCAAGAGCCCCACCTATGCCGTGGTGGAGCCGCACGAGGCGCCCGACGGCCTGCAGATCTTCCATTTCGACTTCTACCGCTTCGCCGACCCGCGCGAATGGGACGACGCGGGCTTTCGCGACATCTTCGCGGGCCCCGGGCTCAAGCTGGCCGAATGGCCGGACAACGCCGCGGGCCGTACCCCACCTGCCGACCTCGCTATTAAAATAGAAGCAATGACTGACGACACACGCAGCGTGACCCTCCTCGCGAACACCCCTCGCGGCCGCGATCTGCTGGCGCGCATCGCCGCATGAAGGCGGGCGGCCTGAAACGGCGCGTGCTGCTGCAAGGCGGCAGCATCGCGCTGATGCTCGGCGTGCACCAGATCGCACGCGGCGCCTCCATCCTCGCCGTGCGGGTGTGGCCCGCCGCCGACTACACCCGCGTGACCATCGAGTCCGATGCGCGCCTCAATTCGCAGCAGCTCGTGGTGGGCAGCCCGCCGCGGCTCGCGGTGGACATCGAAGGCATCGACCTCAACCCCGAACTGCGCGAGCTGGTCGGCAAGATCAAGCCGGGCGACCCGTTCATCAACGGCCTGCGCGTCGGGCAGAACGCACCGAAGGTGGTGCGCATCGTGTTCGACCTGAAGCAGGCCGTGGTGCCGCAGGTGTTCTCGCTCGCGCCCGTGGCCGCGTACAAGCACCGGCTGGTGCTCGACCTGTACCCCGAGCAGGCCGTCGACCCGATGGAAGCGCTGATCGCCGAGCGGCTGCGCGACGCGCCCCGTACGGCAGGCAGTTCAACGGGGAGCTCCACAGGCAGCTCGGCCATGGCCGGCGAGGCCCCCACGCCCGCACCGCCGCCTCCGCCCGGCGTGCCGGTGCGCCCCGCGCCCCCCGCCGGCGACGCGCTGGGCGACCTGATCGCGCAGCAAGCCATGCGTCCCGGTCCTCCCGCGCCGCCGCCGCCGGTGGTGGCCGGCGCCGACCGGCCCGGCCCACCGCCGGTGCTCGTGGCACCGCCGCCCGTCAGGCCCCTGCCGCCGCCGATGCCGCCGGCTGTGGCGGCGGCCCGAGGCGGCACCGCCACCGCGAGCCGCACCGACCGAATCATCATCGTGGCGCTCGACCCCGGCCACGGCGGCGAAGACCCCGGTGCCATCGGCCCGGCGGGCACGCGCGAGAAAGACATCGTGCTGCAGGTGGCGTTCCGCCTGCGCGACCGCATCAATGCGAGCAGCGTCAACGGCAACCCGATGCGCGCCTTTCTCACGCGCGACGCCGACTTCTTCGTGCCGCTGGGCGTGCGCGTGCAGAAGGCCCGCCGCGTGCAGGCCGACCTGTTCGTGAGCATCCATGCCGACGCCTTCACCACGCCAGCCGCACGCGGCGCGAGCGTGTTCGCGCTGAGCCAGAGCGGCGCGTCGAGCAGCGCGGCGCGCTGGATGGCCAACAAGGAGAACGACGCCGACAAGGTGGGCGGCGTGAATGTCGGCGGCCACGAGGCGCAGGTGCAGCGCGCGCTGCTCGACATGAGCACCACCGCGCAGATCAACGACAGCCTGAAGCTGGGCGGCGCCATGCTCGGCGAAATCAAGGGCATCGGTGCGCGGCTGCACAAGGGCCAGGTCGAGCAGGCCGGCTTCGCGGTGCTGAAGGCGCCGGACATTCCCAGCGTGCTGGTGGAAACCGCGTTCATCAGCAACCCGGAAGAAGAGGCCAACCTGCGCCGCGTCGACTACCAGGAAAGCCTGTCCGACGCGCTGATGCGCGGCATCCAGCGGTACTTCTCGCAGAACCCGCCGCTGGCCCGCAGCCGCCAGCTCTGACCCAGGCGCCTGCCTTGCGAACTCGAGGCAGGCCCTGCTGTCCCACGGCTGCCGGCCTGTGACACCGCACAGGCAGGCGCGGCAGGCTCCTACACGGCGACAACAGGGGCGTTGGCCATGATTGACCCATCACTCTTCGAAAGGTGGACATCATGAACACACGTCTCTGGATCGCTGCAGCCGCAGCCACTTCGGTCATGACGATTGCAGGCTGTGCAAGCGGCCCCAACCAGAACCTCGGTACTGGCGTCGGTGCAGTGGGCGGTGCGCTGGTGGGCAACGCCATCGGCGGCAACACGGCCGCCACCGTGGGTGGCGCTGCCATCGGCGGCATCATCGGCAACCAGGTCGGCCGCAATGCCGACGAGCGCAACTACAACCGCCAGCGCTATCCGCAAGGCAGCGGCTACTACCCGAGCAACGGCCCGAACTACTGATCGCCAGCCGGCTTGAACGAAAAAACGCGCCCTCGGCGCGTTTTTTTATGGTGGAGAAGAAAGAAGATCAGGCTTGGGCGGCCGCACGCGCTTTCTCGGCCTTCGACGCGCGCCATGCACCGAAGATGGCCAGCAGGCCCGGAATGAAGATCAGCGCCCAGATCATCTTGTCCAGGTGCTGGCGCACGAGCGGCAAATTGCCGAAGAAGTAGCCGGCCGTTGCAATGCCCAGCACCCAGATCAGCGCACCCACCACATTGAACATGGTGAACTTGGCGCGGCCCATTTCGGCCACGCCTGCCACGAAGGGCGCGAAGGTGCGAATGAACGGCATGAAGCGCGCCAGCACGATGGTGATGCCGCCATAGCGTTCGTAGAAGGCATGGGCCTGGTCGAAGGCCTTGCGGTTGAAGAAGCGCGAGTTCTCCCACTGGAAGACCTTGGGCCCGAAGAAGCGGCCGATGGAGTAGTTGCACTGGTCGCCCAGGATGGCCGCCGCAATCAGGATGCCGCAGGCCAGCGGGAAGCTCATGAGCCCCGCGCCGCACAGCGCGCCCACGATGAAGAGCAGCGAGTCACCGGGCAGAAACGGCATGACGACCGCCCCGGTTTCCACAAAGACGATGAGGAACAGCAACGCGTAGACCCAGGGGCCGTAGGCAATGACGAAGGCCTCAAGGTGTTTGTCGACGTGCAGGATGAAGTCGACGAGAAAGCTGATGATTTCCATGGGCGCGGATTATCCTTGTTGCAATCGAACGCTCCCTGAATCACCCCATGCTGCACATTCGCCTTGCCCTCGATGCGGACTGGCCCGCACTCTGGTCGTTCCTCGAGCCCACCTTCCGCCGCGGCGACACCTACACCTTTGCGACCGACGTCACCGAGGCCGAGGTGCGCCACGCGTGGATGACCTTGCCCGCCGCAACCTTCGTGGCCTGCGACGACCAGGGCGCGGTGCTGGGCACGTACGTGATCAAGCCCAACCAGCCGGGCCACGGCGCGCATGTGAGCAACTGCGGCTACGTGGTGTCGGAGGCAGCGCGCGGGCTGGGCGTGGCGTCGGCGTTGTGCGAACACTCGCAGCAGGAGGCGGTGCGCATGGGCTTTCGCGCGATGCAGTTCAACTTCGTGGTGTCGACCAACGAAGGCGCGGTGCGGCTGTGGCGCAAGCTGGGCTTTGCCGTCGTGGGCACGCTGCCCGGTGCGTTCCGGCACCCGCAGCGCGGGTTCGTGGATGCGTTCGTCATGTTCAAGCAGTTGCTGCCGCACTGAATCGTGCGCGCGGGTGTGGCAAAGAACAGCTCGCGCACCTCGACCGTGGTGCCGGCAGCACGCGCCACCGGCCGCAGCTCAC
>NZ_CEEDFC010000028.1:0-30528 GCF_979254005.1 Variovorax sp. AC103
AACCGCGATCCTATGACTCGTCTCGTGGGCTCGGAGATGTGTATAAGAGACAGGGGTACGACAGCCCTCGCAAAGCAGCTGCGCCTCATCGACCGCCGCGTGCCCCCACCCCAACCCTCCCCCAGCGGGGGAGGGAGAAAAACAAGAAAGAAACTGACCATGGGCTTTTTCCTCGAAACCCTCTTCGGCGGCCTCATGGTCGGCATGCTGTATTCGCTGATCGCCATCGGCTTCGTGCTGATCTACAAGGCCTCGGGCGTCTTCAACTTCGCGCAGGGTGCGATGGTGCTGTTCGCGGCGCTGGCCATGGCGCGTTTCTCGGAATGGTTCCCGCTGTGGTTCGGCTTCCAGAGCCTGGTGCTCGCCAACATCCTGGCCTTCATCGCGGCCATGGCGGTGATGATCGTGGTGGCCTGGCTGATCGAGCGGCTCGCGCTCAGCAAGCTGGTGAACCAGGAAGGCATCACGCTGCTGATGGCCACGCTGGGCATCGCCTATTTCCTGGACGGCCTGGGCCAGACCATCTTCGGCAACGACATCTACAAGATCGACGTGGGCATGCCCAAGGAGCCGCTGATGGTGCTGCAGGGCACCTTCGAAGGCGGCCTGCTGCTGAGCCAGGAAGACCTGGTCGCCGCGCTGGTGGCGGCCGGCCTGGTGGTGGTGCTGGCCATCTTCTTCCAGAAGACCGCCACGGGCCGGGCGCTGCGCGCAGTGGCCGACGACCACCAGGCGGCGCAGTCCATCGGCATTCCGCTCCAGCGCATCTGGGTGATCGTGTGGTCGGTGGCCGGCTTCTCGGCGCTGGTGGCCGGGATCATCTGGGGGTCGAAGCTGGGCGTGCAGTTCTCGCTGTCGCTGGTGGCGCTGAAGGCGCTGCCGGTGGTGATCCTGGGCGGACTCACCTCGATACCCGGCGCCATCATCGGCGGCCTCTTGATCGGCGTCGGCGAGAAGCTGTCTGAAATCTATCTCGGCCCGATGCTCGGTGGCGGCATCGAGATCTGGTTCGCGTACGTGCTCGCACTGGTCTTCCTGCTGGTTCGTCCGCAGGGCCTGTTCGGCGAAAAAATCATCGATCGGGTCTGAAATGAAAAGCCCCCACGCTCATCACTTCGTGTATCGCTGCCCCCCGAGGGGGCGCTCAATGCCCTTCGGGCGGCCGGACGGGCATTGATATGTTTTATAGAGAAAACGGCCAGTTCAAGTCGAGCTACCGGGCCGATCAACAGATCTTCCCGATCGCGCAGGACCGCATCGCAATGCTGGTGCTGCTGCTCGTGGCATTCATCGTGGTGCCGCTGGGCGTGTCGGACTACTGGATGCGCGCCATCCTCACGCCCTTCCTCATTCTTTCGCTGGCCGCGCTGGGCCTGAACATCCTGGTGGGCTATTGCGGCCAGATCTCGCTGGGCACCGGCGCCTTCATGGCGGTGGGCGCCTATGCGGCCTACAACTTCCAGGTGCGCATCGAGGGCATGCCGCTCATCGCCTCGCTGCTGCTGGGCGGCCTGTGCGCCACGGTGATCGGCGTGCTCTTCGGCATTCCGAGCTTGCGCATCAAGGGCCTGTACCTCGCGGTGGCCACGCTCGCGGCGCAGTTCTTCACCGACTGGGCGTTCCTGCGCATCCAGTGGTTCACCAACAATTCTTCCTCGGGCTCGGTGAGCGTCGCGGGGCTCAACGTGTTCGGCATGCCGATCGAGTCGCCGATCCAGAAGTACCTGTTCTGCCTGAGCTTCGTGGTCGTGTTCGCCCTGCTCGCCAAGAACCTGGTGCGCAGCGCCATCGGCCGCGAGTGGATGGCCATGCGCGACATGGACGTGGCCGCGGCGGTGATCGGCATTCGCCCGGTGTACGCCAAGCTCACGGCCTTTGCGGTCAGCAGCTTCATCGTCGGGGTGGCCGGCGCGCTGTGGGGCTTCATTCACCTGGGCGCGTGGGAGCCGGCGGCGTTCAGCATCGACCGCTCGTTCCAGCTGCTGTTCATGGTGATCATCGGCGGGCTCGGCTCGATCATGGGCAGCTTCTTCGGCGCCGCCTTCATCGTGCTGCTGCCGCTCTTTCTGAACCAGCTGCCCGCGTGGCTGGGCTTTTCGATTTCCACCGCGCTGGCCTCCCACCTGGAGACCATGATCTTCGGCGCGCTGATCGTGTTCTTTTTGATCGTCGAGCCGCACGGCCTCGCGCGGCTGTGGTCCACGGCCAAGGAGAAGCTGCACCTCTGGCCCTTCCCGCATTGATTCGTTTCCAGCGTTCCCGTTCGTTCGTAAAAAACCCGGCACCGAGGTGCCCACATAAGGAGACAGGCATGAAACTGAAATCGCTCGCTCTGACCGCCGCCCTGGTGGCCAGCACCCTCGGCGCCATGCTCGCGCCATCGATGGCCAGCGCGCAGGCCAAGGAGCAGTTCTTCCCGCTGCTGGTGTACCGCACCGGCCCCTACGCACCCAACGGCACGCCATGGGCCAACGGCAAGCAGGACTACCTGAAGCTGGTCAACGCGCAGGGCGGCATCAACGGCGTGAAGATCACTTTTGAAGAATGCGAAACCGGCTACGCCACCGACAAGGGCGTGGAATGCTACGAGCGCCTGAAGGGCCGCCCCGGCGTTGCGTTGTTCGACCCGCAGGCCACCGGCATCACCTTTGCGCTGACCGACAAGGTGCTCGCCGACAAGATCCCGCTGGTCACGCTGGGCTACGGCCTTGCGGCCTCGCAGGACGGGGGCGTGTTCAAGTGGAACTTTCCACTCATGGGCAGCTACTGGACCGCGGCCGACATCCTGATCCAGCACCTGGGCAAGAAAGAAGGCGGCCTGGACAAGCTCAAGGGCAAGAAGATCGCGCTGGTCTATCACGACTCGCCGTTCGGCAAGGAGCCGATCCCGCTGCTGCAGGAGCGCGCCAAGATGCACGGCTTCGACCTGTCGCTCATTCCGGTGACCGCACCGGGCGTGGAACAGAAGTCCGCCTGGTTGCAGGTGCGCCAGCAACGGCCCGACTTCGTGCTGCTGTGGGGCTGGGGCGTGATGAATTCCACCGCCCTCAAGGAGGCCGTGGCCACCGGCTTCCCGCGCGAGAAGATGTATGGCGTGTGGTGGGCCGGTGCCGAGCCCGACGTGAAGGACGTGGGCGCCAACGCCAAGGGCTACAACGCGCTGGCGCTCAACGGCTCGGGCACCGAGAACAAGGTGATCCAGGACATCCTGAAGCAGGTGCACGACAAGGGACAGGGCACCGGTCCGAAGGACGAAGTGGGCTCGGTGCTCTACACGCGCGGCGCGATCATCTCGATGCTCGGCGTCGAGGCGGTCAAGCGTGCGCAGGAGCGCTTCGGCAAGGGCAAGGTCATGACCGGCGAGCAGGTGCGCTGGGGCCTGGAGAACCTGGCGCTCGACCAGAAGAAGCTCGACGCATTGGGCTTCGCCGGTGTGATGCGCCCGGTGAGCACCTCATGCCAGGACCACATCGGCTCGACCTGGGCGCGCATGGAAACCTGGGACGGCGCCAAGTGGAACATCGCGCCCGAGTGGTACCAGGCCGACGAGCAGATCATCAAGCCGATGGCGAAGACCGCGGCCGACAAGTACGCGACCGAAAAGAAGCTGACGCGCCGCGAGGCAGCGGATTGCCAATCTTGAGCTGACCCCCAGTCTTCGCGCACTTCGTGTCGCTTCGCCAACCCCCTTTCAGGGGGCAACACCTGCGGCCCGGCAAAGCCGGTTCCGCGGTGTTACCTGAAGGGAGGCGGGCCAAGCAGGCATCCGAAAGAACTGCGCTGCTGTTCTTTCGAATGCTTCGGACCACACCATGAGCGAACCCAACATCCTTCTCAACGTC
The DNA here is from genome assembly GCF_979254005.1 of Variovorax sp. AC103. NCBI lineage: Bacteria > Pseudomonadati > Pseudomonadota > Betaproteobacteria > Burkholderiales > Comamonadaceae > Variovorax > Variovorax sp. AC103. The sequence goes on from NZ_CEEDFC010000028.1 coordinate 3,843, forward strand.
AACGGCATCGAGGTCATCTACAACCACGTGATCCTGGTGCTCAAGGGCGTGTCGCTCTCGGTGCCCGAAGGCGGCATCGTGGCCCTGCTCGGCGGCAACGGCGCGGGCAAGACGACCACGCTGCGCGCGGTGAGCAACCTGCTCGCGGGCGAACGCGGCGCCGTGACCAAGGGCACCATCGAGCTGCGCGGCGACCGCATCGAGGCGCTGTCGCCGGCCGAACTGGTCAAGCGCGGACTGATCCAGGTGATGGAAGGCCGCCACTGCTTTGCGCACCTGACCATCGAGGAGAACCTGATGACGGGCGCCTACACGCGCACCGACGGCAAGGCCGCGGTGCAGCAGACGCTGGACAAGGTGTACGCGTATTTCCCGCGCCTGAAGACGCGGCGCACGTCCCAGGCGGCCTACACCTCGGGCGGCGAGCAGCAGATGTGCGCCATCGGGCGCGCGCTGATGGCCAACCCGACCATGGTGCTGCTCGACGAGCCCTCGATGGGCCTGGCGCCGCAGATCGTCGAGGAGGTGTTCGAGATCGTGAAGGACCTCAATACCAAGGAGCGCGTGACCTTCCTGCTGGCCGAGCAGAACACCAACATGGCGCTGCGCTACGCCGACTACGGCTACATCCTGGAGAACGGCCGCATCGTGATGGACGGCGAGGCGAAGAGCCTGCGCGAGAACGAGGACGTGAAGGAGTTCTACCTCGGCGTCGGCGGCGCGGACCGCAAGAGCTTCCGCGACGTGAAGAGCTACAAGCGGCGCAAGCGCTGGCTGGCCTGAAGTCCCCACCCCACAGACAACGAATCGATTGATGAAGGGTCCGGACATGACCGACCACTACGACCACCTCGAGATCCGCGACCCCGCGGAGCGCGAACGCGACCTGCTGGCCGCGCTGCCCAGGCAGATCGCGCAGGCCCAGAGCGCCGCACCCGCGTTCACGAAGATCCTCGACGGCGTCAAGCCCGCGGACATCACCACGCGCGAGGCACTCGCCAGACTGCCGGTCACGCGCAAATCGGAATTGCTCGAGCTGCAGAAGGCGCGCCGCGCCGACGATCCCTTCGGCGGGTTCTCGTCCATCGTGCGCGGGCCGCGCATGCCGCGCGTGTTCGCGAGCCCCGGCACCATCTACGAACCCGAAGGCGAGGCGCGCGACTACTGGCGCACGGCGCGCGCGCTGCATGCGGCGGGCTTTCGGGGCGGCGAGCTGATCCACAACAGCTTCAGCTACCACATGACACCCGCCGGCTCCATCATGGAAAGCGGCGCGCATGCCATGGGCTGCAGCGTGTTCGCGGGCGGCACCGGCCAGACCGAACAGCAGCTCGAAGCCATGGCCGACCTCAAGCCCGACGGCTATGCGGGCACGCCGAGCTTCCTGAAGATCCTGCTGGAGAAGGCCGAGGAAAAAGGGCTGACGCTGCCCTCGCTCACCAAGGCGCTGGTCTCCGGCGAAGCCTTTCCGCCCAGCCTGCACGACTGGATCGCCGCGCACGGCGTGAAGGGCACGCAGTGCTATGCCACCGCCGACCTCGGCCTGATCGCGTACGAGACCAGCGCGCGCGAAGGCCTGGTGATCGACGAAGGGGTGCTGGTCGAGATCGTGCGGCCCGGCACCGGCGACCCGGTGCCCGACGGTGAAGTGGGCGAGGTCGTCGTGACCACCTTCAACCCCGACTACCCGCTGGTGCGCTTCGGCACCGGCGACCTGTCGGCCGTGCTCGCGGGCACCTGCCCCACCGGGCGCACCAACCGGCGCATCAAGGGCTGGCTCGGGCGCGCCGACCAGACCACCAAGGTGCGCGGCATGTTCGTCCACCCCTCGCAGGTGGCGCAGGTCGTGCGGCGCTTTCCCGAAGTGCAGCGCGCACGGCTCGTGGTGTCGGGCGAGATGGGCGACGACCGGATGACCTTCAGGCTCGAATGCGCAGGCGCGCCCGAAGGACTCGACACACGCATTGCCGATGCGGTGCGCGAAGTGACCAAGCTGCGCGGCACCATCGAGCTGGTGGCGCCGGGCAGCCTGCCCAACGACGGCAAGGTGATCGAGGACGCGCGCAGCTACAAGTAGCGGCGGTACAGCACGCGCGTGGCGGCGCGCGCAAGCACGACCGCCATCGCCGTGTAGAGCAGCACCACGGCCAGCACGAAGCCGATGATGCCGCCCCCGCTGTAGAAGCTGAACGAGGTCTTCGCGGCCACGAACAGCCATGCGAGCGCCACCGCGATGCAGCTCACCTGCACCAGCAGGAAGGCCGACACCGCGGCCGCCACGGCCCTGAACGGGCGCGCGAGCAACAGCCCGGGCCGCGTGCCGAGCCAGCCGCCCCAGGCCGCGAGCGCGAAGGTCACGAGGGCCGGCAGCACCCAGGTCAGCAGCAGCATGCCCACGCCCAGGTCGCTGGACGGCGGCGCCCAGCGTGCCACGGCCAGGCCGCTCCAAAGCTGCAGCGCCGCGAAGAGCGCGCCCACCAGCAGCGCGACGGCGCGGCGCGGCGCCCCGGGGACCGGCTCCCCGGCTGCGCCCTCTTCCTGCGCGGGTGCCCCTGCAACGCGGCTCTTCATCAGCGCGATGCGTGCCGCCAGCCACAGGCCGAGCACCAGCACCACCATCTGCACCAGCGACTGCAGCATCATGGCCACGCCCATGTACATGCGAGGCGAATAGGCGAAGACGCCCTCCAGCCGGCCGCCCGGCATGAACATCACCTGGAGCTCGTAGAACAACGGGGTCAGCGCGTAGTAGTTCAGCACCATCGCCAGCACCCACACACCGCCGAAGCGCAGCCGCGCATCGTGGGCCAGGGCCACGCGGGCCGCGCCCTGGCGCTCGAGCGCATGGCGCCCGTGGCTCCACGACAGCGCCGCGGCCAGCAGCCAGGACATCGCCATGCCCGCGAGCAGCGTGACCCAGACGCCGGGCATGGTGTACGCGCCGCGCATCTGCTCGGCCTCGGGCGTGGAAGGCGCCAGCAGCAGGGCCATGTTGATGACGAACATGACCGCGTCCAGGCCCACCGCGATGAGCGCGAAGTCGCGGGGCAGGCGCAGTGCGCGTTGCAGGGAGGGATTCGCCGTCATATCGGAGTACTTTCGTTGATTCGCGCATGCCGCAGCGGCATGCGAAGACAGCGAGGGTATCGGATGACGGCGCGCGCGCCGTGCAGGCTCAGTGCGCGAGCGCGGCTTCGGCCGCCTCCCTGGGTGCGGGGCCCACATACACCGACTGCGGCCGGATCAGCCGCCCCTTCTTCACCTGCTCGCGCGCATGCGCCAGCCAGCCGCCCACGCGGCCCGCGGCGAACACGCAGGTGAAGCTCTCGCGGCCGAAGCCCAGGGCCTCGAGCAGCAGCGCCGTGTAGAACTCGACGTTGGTCTCCAGCGCGCGGCCGGGCTTGGTCTCGCGCAGGATCGCGAGCGCGGCCTGTTCGGCCGCCTCGGCCAGCGCGAAGCGTGCGACGTTGACGCTGCCTTCGTCGCCCAGCCTGCGCAGCGCCCCCTTGAGCGCGTCGGCGCGCGGATCGCGCACGCGGTAGATGCGGTGGCCGAAGCCCATCAGCCGCTGTCCGCCGGCCACCGCCTCCTCCAGCCAGGGGCGCGCGTTGGCGGCCGTGCCGATGGCGTCCAGCGCGTCGAGCACCGGTCCGGGTGCGCCGCCATGCAGCGGGCCCTTGAGCGCGCTGATGCCCGCGAGCACGGCCGAGGCGAGCCCCGCGCCGGTCGATGCCACCACGCGTGCGGCGAAGGTCGAGGCGTTGAGCCCGTGGTCGCACACGGTGACGAGGTAGGTGTCGAGCGCGGCGGCCTGCACGGGCGCGGGCATGCGGCCGTGCAGCATGCGCAGCATGTCGGTGGCGTGCGGCAGGGCCTCGTCGGGCGCGAGCGCCTGCACGCCCAGGCGCCAGCGCATGACGGCTGCGGTGTAGACGGCGGGTGCGGCCACCAGGCGCAGGGCGGTGGGCAGGTCGTCGCCGTCGGGCAGGCGCGCGAGCAGCGCGCGCACGGCCTCGATGGGCGGCATGCGGCGCAGCACGGCGTCGTCGTTGGGTTGCAGGCGCTCGAAGGCTTCGCGGCGTGCGCGGCCGATGGCGGCACGCAGGCCGTCGGCGGGCGGCGGCGTGTCGAAGAAGCCGTCGAACAGCAGCGCGACCACGTCTTCATAGCGCCAGCGTTGCGCGATCTCGTCGAGCTCATGCCCGCGGATCACCAGCCGGCCGGCGGCACCGTCCACCTCGGACAGCACCGTGCGCGCGGCCACCACGCCTTCGAGGCCGCCATCGTCTTCGTTCATCGTCTTTGCTCCTGGGTTTGTCACGATGCGATGGATTCTGTCGCTTCGGATATTGACGTCAATCTTGATCTATTCTGTCAACATGACCTTGACGAAAGCACCGCTCTGGCTGCCCGCCGCCGACGCCCTCGAACTGATGCAGGTCCGCCCGCAGACGCTCTACGCCAGCGTGAGCCGCGGGCGCATCCGCGCCAAGCCCGATGCGACGGACCCGCGTCGCAGCCTCTACCACCGCGACGACGTGCAGCGCATTGCGGCGCGCACGCGCGGGCGACGCAGCACCGAGACGGTGGCCAGCGAAGCGATCCAGTGGGGGGAGCCGGTGCTGGCGTCGGGTGTGTCCACGGTGGCCGGCGGACGGCTGCTCTACCGGGGGCAGGATGCATGCGAGCTGGCCGAACGCGCCACGCTGGAAGAGGTTGCCGGGGTGTTGTGGGAGAGCGCGGTGGTGAGCTTTGCCGCCGCCACGCCTGCGGCGCCGGCACCGAAGGACTCGGCGCCGCTCCAGGCCGGCCTGGTGGCGCTCGCATCGCGCGCCACCACCGACCTCCCCACGCGCGGCCGCTCGCGCGCCGCGCTGCAAGCCGAGGCGGCCGACGTCATCGGCACGCTGGCCGATGCACTGCTGGTCGCCGCCCCCGCGCCTGCGCGCGCGATGCCGCTGCACCTGCGCATGGCCAACGCATGGCGGCGCCCGCGCGCAGCGGACGACCTGCGCCGCGCACTGGTGCTGCTGGCCGACCATGAACTCAACGCGTCCACCTTCGCGGCGCGCGTGACCGCATCGACCGGTGCTTCGGTGGCCGCCTGCCTGCTCACGGGCCTGTCGACATTGACGGGCCCGCTGCACGGTGGCGCTTCCGCCGCGGTGCAAGCGCTGATGCGCAACGCGGCAGCCATCGGCACCGAGGCCGCCGTGCGCGAATGGCTCGCGCACGACAGGCCGTTGGTGGCCTTCGGTCATCCGCTCTATCCGAACGGCGACGTGCGCTGCGGCGCACTGCTCGCCGGCATCGAGCTGCCCGCGGCGTTCACCGAGTTGCGCGCCATCGGGCAGAAGCTGTTGGGCGAGGCCGTCAACATCGACTTCGCACTCGCCGCCATGGCGGCCGTCCACAGGCTGCCCGCGGGCGCACCGCTCGTCCTGTTCGCGCTGGCACGCAGCGTCGGCTGGACGGCCCATGTACTGGAGCAGCAGGCCACGGGGCAGTTGATACGCCCCCGCGCGCGCTACACCGGGCCTGCCGCCGCGGTCACTGAAGCTGAGCCTCGTGCGCCACTTCGAAGAGCTTCGTCATCTCGCGGTTGAAGGCCGGCAGGTCGTCGGGCTTGCGGCTGGTCACGAGCAGGTGATCGACCACCACGTCCTGGTCGCTCCAGGTCGCACCCGCGTTCTGCAGGTCGGCGCGCAGCGATGGCCACGAGGTCATGTGCCGGCCCTGGACGCCGCCCGCGTCGATGAGGGTCCACGGTCCGTGGCAGATGGCGGCGATGGGCTTGCCCGCGTCCAAGAAGGCCCGCACGAAGGCAACGGCCTTCTCGTCGATGCGCAGCGCATCGGGATTGACGACGCCACCCGGCAGCAGCAGGGCGTCGAAGTCTTCCGCGCTGGCGCTCTGCAGCGGCACGTCGACCGCGAAACTGTCGGCCTGGTCGTGGTGATGCCAGCCGCGCACGCTGCCGTCCATGGGGGAGACGATCTGCGTCTGCGCGCCGGCGGCGTCCAGCGCCTTGCGCGGGTCGGTCATCTCGACCTGCTCGAAGCCGTCCGACACGAGGATGGCGACCTTCATTCCGTCGAGGGAAGATGAGGTGATGGGCATGGGTATTCACTCCTGGGTTGGTGGTTTCATGGCAATGAAGACACACCCTAAGCCCCGCCCTCGCGAGCCGCATCGTCCTGCGCCGGGTCCGCCTGTCGGACAAATCGACGGGCAGGCCCGAACCCTGAAACCCTACTTGCAGCAGCCCTTGGGCAGCGCCTTCTCCGGCAGGTCGTCGCCCGCCACGCAGTGCCAGGCGATGCCGCTGTCGGCCTCCGAGGGCTCCATGCGCAGGGTGCCCTTCACGCCTTTGGGCAGGGTCGCCTCGACGACCATGCTCTGCGGGTCGAGCGTGAGGGTGGCACCGCCGGGCAGCGTGTCGGGCAGGCGGGCTGCGGCCAGGGACTCGGGCGTCTCTTCCTTCTCGGTGTAGTAGTTGCCAAGCGCCTCGCGCACCGAAGCGCCTTCGTACCAGGCCTGCGCCACGACCGCGCGGCTCGTGTACTCCTGGTAGGCCGGAATGGCCACGGCCGCGAGCACGCCGATGACGGCCACCGTGATCAGCGCGCCGAGGGCGCCACCGCCGGCACGCCCGGTGTAGGGCACGAAGATCGCCAGCAAATAGGCCAGCGGGTTGCGGCTGGGAAGCCGCGCTTCCCGGTCGAGCACGCGCGCCACGCGCTTGGTGAGCCAGGGGTAGCCGGCGATCAGCTCGTGGAACGAGGCCCAGAAGCCGCTGTTGCCCGCCGACTGCGCCGCATAGGCCTGCAGGTTGACGTTGCGCCACTGGTGCGCGCCGGCAGCCAGCGCCACGAGCGCGCGCGGCGCGGAGTCTGGCTCTTCGCAGCAGGCCTCGCCGTGCAGGTCGCAGGTGTATTCCTTGGCGCGCGCATAGGCCGCGCCCAGCAGCGGCAGCCACAGCACGGGGGCGCGCCAGATGTGGCCCGTGAGGTGGCCGCGCCGGATGTGGCCGAGCTCATGGCCGATATAGAAATTGACGCCGTCGGGCTGCCGCTCCATGGCGTCGACCACGTCGGACAGCAACACCACGAAGTTGCGACCGAAGAAGCGCGTGGCGAAGGCGTTGAACATGCCGTCGCCATGCAGCAGGTAGGCCTCGGGCGGCTTCTCGATGCCCAGGAAGCCGCAGCACGCCTCGAAGCGCGCATGCAGCTCGGGCAGCTGGGTGGGCGAGAGCTTCACGCCCGTGCCCTTGATCCAGGCGATGACGGCCGACTGTGCGAACACATAGCCGATGAAGCCCAGCAGCACGTAGACCAGCGCGATGCCCAGCGTGCCGACGACCAGCAGCAGCCAGACCAGCAGGCCGAGCCACAGCGTGATGTTGCCGAGCCAGCGCTCGCGCGGATAGACCCATGGATCCATTGGAATTTCCTCCTCGTTGCGGCCTGGAAGACCGCTTGGTTTGTGGTTCTTTTTGCGCGCCCCCCGGCGCGGCCTGCAGGCGTCGATCATGCCCCAGCACCGTGCAGATTTCGATGCAGCTCTAAGGGCTATTCGCTATAGGTCAGGTCGTGGTCAGCCGATAAGATCGCGGCCGTTTGACACCCCCATCACGGAAATCGGAGACCCCATGAAGAAACTGTTCGCCCTCGCGGCGATTGCCGCCGCAGCTGCCGGAGCCCACGCCCAGGACTTCCCTGCGGGCAAGACCGTCACGCTCGTGGTGCCTTTCGCGGCCGGCGGCCCGACCGACCGTGTCGCGCGCGACCTGGCGGAAGCCATGCAGAAGACGCTCGGCACGACGATCGTGGTGGACAACACCGCCGGTGCGGGCAGCTCCATCGGCACGGCCAAGGTGGCGCGCGCCAACCCCGACGGCTACACGCTGCTGCTGAACCACATCGGCATGTCGACCATGCCGGCGCTCTACCGCAAGCTGCCCTTCAACGTCGAGACCGACTTCGAGTACCTGGGCATGGTCAACGAAGTGCCCATGACGCTCATCGGCAAGCCCACGCTGCCGGCCAACAACTACAAGGAACTGACCGCCTGGATCGAAGCCAACAAGGGCAAGATCAACCTGGGCAACGCCGGCCTGGGCGCCGCGTCCCACCTGTGCGGCCTGCTGTTCCAGAGCGCGCTGAAGGTCGAGATGACGCCGGTTCCCTACAAGGGCACGGCACCCGCCATCGCCGACCTGCTGGGCGGCCAGATCGACCTGCTGTGCGACCAGACCACCAACACCACCTCGCAGATCGAGGCCAAGAAGGTCAAGGCCTACGCCGTGACCACGGCCAAGCGCCTGACCACGCCGGCCCTGAAGGACCTGCCCACGCTCCAGGAAGCGGGCGTCAAGGGCTTCGAAGTGTCGATCTGGCACGGCGTGTACGCCCCCAAGGGCACGCCGGCACCGGTGCTGAAGAAGCTCAACGAGGCCATCAACGCCGCCATGAAGGACCCGGGCTTCATCAAGCGTGAAGAGGCGCTGGGCGCGGTGATCACCACCGACAGCCGCACCCAGCCGGCGGACCACAAGAAGTTCGTCTCGGCCGAAATCGCCAAGTGGGGCCCGATCATCAAGGCCGCGGGCGTGTACGCCGACTGATCGACAGTCTTCCACACGCGCAGCCGCAAGGCCGCCTGAGCCCCCCGGGGCCAGGCGGCTTTTTTGTGGATGCTCGCCGGCGTTCTTCCAGGTCCACGCGTTTTTCTACTTCGGCCGCACGGCGTCCGCCGTTCCCTGGATGAAGGCCTTGATGCTCTCGATGTCGTCGCCCGAGAGCTTGCCCGTGAAGTCCGGCATGCCGCGCGCCATGGCCGGGCCCTTGAGGATGAACTTGTCCAGGTTCTCGATGTAGGCCGCGTCCATGTAGCCGAGGTTGGGAATGTTGCCGCCGCGGTCCACGCCCGGCACGCCGTGGCAGAACACGCAGTTGCTCACGTACAGCATGGTGCCGGCCTGGACCTTGGCGGGGTCGTACTTCACGCCCTGCACCAGCTTGTCCATGCGGTACTGCACGAAGTCCGGCATCTTGGCGGTGCCGCCCACCGCGAAGGTGTAGACCGTGCCCGGGCCCTGCTTCTCGGTGGCGCGCTGCGCCAGGCCGTACACGCCGCCCCAGCCCACGGCCACCGACACGTACTGCTTGCCGTCGACCATGTAGGTCGAGGGCGCCGCCACCACGCCGGTGCCGGTGGGCGTTTCCCAGAGCTTCTCGCCGGTCTTGGCGTTGTAGGCCAGCAGGCGGCCGTCGGCCGTGCCCTGGAACACCAGGTTGCCGGCGGTGGTGAGCGTGCCGCCGTTCCAGGGCGACACGTAGTCCACGCCCCAGGCCTCCTTCTGCGTCACCGGGTCCCACGCCACCAGCCGGCCCGAGGGCTTGCTCTTGGGCGGCTCGGCGTTGGCGAACTTGGCCGTGTTCCATCCCAGCGCGGAATGCGGGCGCCCGGGCACGTCCTCGTTGAACTTCCAGTCCTTGTCGTCCATCAGGTTGATCGGCACGTGCTGCGAGGGCAGGTAGGCCAGGCCGGTCTGCGGGTTGAACGACATCGGGTGCCAGTTGTGCGCGCCGAAGGGGCCGGGGATGGCGTCGTTGGGCCTGGTGCCGTCGCGCGCGGACGCCACCACGTCGGGCCGGCCGTTCTTGTCGTAGCCGGTGGCCCAGTTCACTTCGGTGAAGTTCTTCGCCGAGATGAACTTGCCGTTGGTGCGGTCGATGACGAAGAAGAAGCCGTTCTTCGGCGCATGCAGCAGCACCTTGCGCGGCTTGCCGTCCACCTTCATGTCGGCCAGGATCATCGACTGCGTGGAGGTGTAGTCCCAGTTGTCGCCGGGCGTCTCCTGGTAGTGCCACTTGTACTTGCCGGTGTCCGGGTCCAGCGCCACCACCGAGCCCAGGTAGAGGTTGTCGCCGCCCTTGGGGCTGCGCGCCTTGTGCGACCACGGCGAGCCGTTGCCGGTGCCCACGTACATCAGGTTGAGCTCGGGGTCGAAGGCGAAGCTGTCCCATGCGGTGCCGCCGCCGCCGGCCTCCCAGTACTTGCCGCTCGGGTCCCAGGTCTTGGCGGCGCGCGCCATCGATGCGTCCTCGAAGGGCTTGCCCGGGTCGCCGGGCACCACGAACCAGCGCCACTTCTGGTCGCCGGTCTTCGCGTCGTAGGCGGTCACGAAGCCGCGCACGCCGTACTCGGCGCCGCCGTTGCCGATGATGACCTTGCCCTTGAACACGCGGGGCGCGCCAGTGATGGTGTAGCTGCCCTTCTGGCCGTCGAGCGTGTTCTTCTCCCACACCGTCTGGCCCGTGGCCGCGTCGAGCGCGATCAGGCGGCCGTCATAGGCCGCCACGTAGACCTTGCCCTCGTAGAGCGCCACGCCGCGGTTCACCACGTCGCAGCAGCCCCTGTAGCCTTTCGATTTGTCGACCTGCGGATCGAAGGTCCACAGCTTCTGCCCGGTGCGGGTGTCGATGGCGTGCACCACGCTCCACGAGGCGGTGACGTACATGATGCCGTCCACCACCAGCGGCGTGGCCTCCACGCCGCGGGTCGACTCGAGGTTGTAAGACCAGACCAGCCCCAGGTCCTTCACGTTGGCCGCGTTCACCTGGTCGAGCCTGCTGAAGCGCGACTCGGCGTAGTCGAGGCCGACGCTGGGCCAGTCGGGGGTTTTCTTCTGCGCCGCATTGGCACGGATGAAGCCGCCGTCGACGCGTTTCGTGGCGGCAGCGGCCCGGTCCTGGGCATTCTGGGCCGTGGCCGCGGTCGATGCGCCCAGGCACAGCAATGCGCCGGCGAGCACGAGCAGCCCGGTGGGTGTTTTTGTCATCGCAGGTCTCCTTTGTGCCGCAAGGATCGTTCGCGCGGGCCTTGCCTTCATCTTGGGGATTTCCCCAGTCCGGCGATGTTCCATTGCGGAACACATTCGACGCTGGTCCCGAACCGGGAGGCAACGAACCCATGGCCCTCGACAGAATCGGCACGGCGGATGCGCCGCGCCAGCTCTTTGCCAGCACGCCGGCGCAGCGCGTGGCGCTCGCGCGGCAACAGTTCTTCGAGGAAGGCGTGCGCCCCTCGGGCCTCGTGGGCGAGGCGGTGATCCAGTCGTGGCTGCGCTGCAGCCGAACGCACGCCGACCGCCAGCGCATCGTGCCCTTCGACGCCGTCACACCGAGCCGGCTGCATGCCACGCTGGCGCGCAACCGCGAGCTGCTCGAGGTGGCGCGGCAAGAACTCGCGCAGATGGAAAACATGCTCGCGGGCACCGACTGCCGCGTGATCCTGACCGACAGCGAAGGCGTGGTGGTGCACGTCACCGACCAGCCCGCCGCCGCGCACCAGCCGGTGCTGCGCAAGACGGCGCGCGTGGGCGTGAACATTTCCGAGCGCATCGTCGGCACCACCGCGCCGGGCATCGTGGCGAGCACCGGCCAGGCCTGCACGGTGGACGGCGCGGAGCACTACTTCGACGTGCTGTGCCACATGCAGTGCGCGGCCGCGCCGATCCGCGGCGTGAACGGGCAGCTCGCCGGCGTGCTCGACCTCACGGCCGAGGCGCGGCGCTTCGGCTTCGACGCGGCGTCGGTGGTGGCGCTCTATGCCACGACCATCGAGAACCGGCTGCTGCAGGCGCAGTCGCGCGACCACCTGATCCTGCGTTTCCAGGCCAGCCCCACGCTGCTGGGCACGCCGCTCGAAGCCCTGGCGGGCATCGCGCCCGACGGCACCATCGCATGGCTCAACAACGCGGGCGCGCGGCTGCTGGGGCGGCTGCCCGAGGCGGCGCACGAGCGCGACGTCGAATGCCTGCTGGGGCACGACCTGGCGAGCCTGCTGCGGCTGGGACGGCCCGGCCGATGCGAGGCGGCGCAGCCCCTGCGGCTGGCGAGCGGCCTGGGCGTGTGGGTGCAGGCGCACCTGAAGGGCTCGGACGGCGTGGACTTTCGGCACGCGGTGGCGATGCCGGGCGAGGCGGCACCGATCGGCATCGAACGCGGCGCGCATGCGATGGCCGCCGAGGCCGGCGCAAGCGGCGGCGACAGCGCGCCCGTGGCGCACGCCGCGCACGCCGCGCACGCCGCGCACGCAGAAACGCTGCGCGCGCACAGCCGCAAGCTGATCGAGGACACGCTCGCGGCGCACGGCGGCAATGTGTCGCAGGCGGCGCGGCAACTGAACGTGTCGCGCGGCACGCTCTACCGGCGGCTGCGCGGCTGGCGCGATGGGGAGGAACGCGAAGAAGGCGAAGACGCCGCCGCGCCGGCTTCGGATTGAAGGATCAGACCGCCGCGCGGGCCAGCGCACGCGCGCGGCGCGCCTTCGCGTCGGGCTGCAGCGGCCGCAGGTACTCGTGCAAGGCCAATGCGGCCGCGCCGACCGCGGGCGCCAGCGCGTCATAGCGCGCGGTGCGCAGCTCCGGCGGCGGCATGCCCGCGCCGTCCGCATGGCGCTTCACGCTTTCGAACGCCGCCTGCGCAAAGCCGCGGTGGTCCGCGCAGGCCTTGCCGCCCAGCACGATCGCGCGCGGATTGAAGGTGACCCACAGGTTCTGCAGCAGCACGCCGAAGAAGGCCGCCGCGCGCGGCATGTCGGCGCCCGGGCGTTCCAGCACGCGCGAGCCGAAGAAGGCCTCGGCGCAGCCGCGGCGACCGCACGAGCACAGCGGCCCGTCGAGCTCGAGGATGGTGTGGCCGATCTCGCCCGCCATGCCCTGCGCGCCGGTGAAGAGCCGGTCGTTCAACACCACGCCCGCGCCCACGCCCACGTCGCAGTTGACGAAGATGAGCGGGTCTTCGCCGTCCTTGCCGGCACCGGCCGCGAACTCGTACTCGCCGAGCGCGGCGGCATCGGCGTCGTTCTGCAGTTGCACCGTGACGCCGGGCAGGCCGACGGCGGCAAAAGCCTTCTCGAGCGCAGGCAGCAGGCTCACGTTGCGCCAGCCGAGGTTGGGCGCGAAGCGGACCACGCCGGTGCAGTCGTCCACCGCGCCGGGCACGCACACGCCGATGCTCGACAGGCGCAGCGCGAGCTTCTTCAACTGCGCGTGGGCAGCCGACGCCATGCGCGCGACCTGCGCGCACACGCCGGCCGGCGAGCCGTCGGTCAGCGCGTGGGTGTCCGCGTACAGCACCTCGCCCTGCAGCGAGACGCACACGAGGCGCACGGTTTCGACGGCGATCTCCACGCCCATCAGCGCGCGCACGCCGACGTTGATCTGCAGCGGCGTCGAGGGGCGGCCCAGCCCGTCGTTCACGGCCGCATCGGATTCCTTCAGCCAGCCCTCGTCGAGCAGTTCGCGCACCAGCAGGCTCACGGTCGATTTGGTGAGACCGCTCTCGCTGGCGAGCCGTGCGCGCGAGAGACCTGGCTGCGCGCGCAGCAGCCGCAGCAGCACGCTGCGGTTCATGCGCTTGAGCAGCTGCTGGTCGCCGATGGTGGTCACGTCAGGCCGCCGTCGCCTTCGCCGTGGCTGTGGTTGCGTGAGGCGCCTGTTCCCTGCCCTCGGGCCGCTTGCCCGCGATGATCATGCCGAGCACTTCGTCTTCGGTGACGTCGGCGGTGCGGTAGGTGCCCACGAGCTTGCCGTTCTTCATGACGGCGAGACGGTCGCTCAGCGAGAACACGTCGGGCATGTCGTGGGTGATCAGGAAGATGCCCACGCCGTCGTCCTTCAGCTGCTTCACGAGCCGCCCGACCATGGCGGTTTCTTCGGGGCCGAGGGCGGCGCAGGGCTCGTCCATGATGAGGATGCGCGCGTTGAAGTACAGCGCCCGCGAAATGGCCACCACCTGCCGCTGCCCGCCCGACAGTCGCCGCACCGGAATGCGGATGTTGGTGAAGTTCTTGTTCAGGCGCTGGAACACCTTGCGCGCCTGCACTTCCATGAAATGGTCGTCCAGCGTGTTCCAGCGGGTCATCTTCTCGCGGCCGAGGAACAGGTTCGCCACGGAGTCCAGGTTGTCGGCCAGCGCGAGCGTCTGGTAGATGGTCTCGATGCCTTGCGACTGGGCCTCGGCGGGGCTGCGGATGTTGACCTTCTCGCCGGCGATGAGCGTATCGCCGGAGTCGATGGGGTAGGCGCCCGCAAGCATCTTCATGAGCGTGGACTTGCCTGCGCCGTTGTGTCCCAGCAAGGCCACCACTTCACCCGGGTAGAGGTTGACGCTCACGCCGTCCACGGCCTTGACGCCGCCGAAGGATTTGCGGATGTCTTTCAGTTCCACCAGCGGGCTGGATGTGTCGATGTTCTCGATGGCCATGTCAGTTCTCCCCGAACTTGCGCCGGTACAGCACATCGAAGACGACAGCCACGATCAGCACCTGGCCGATGATGACCATGCGCTTGCCGATGGGCACGTCCAGCAGCAGCATGCCGCTGTCCAGCGACTGCATGATCAGCGCGCCCAGCACCGAGCCGAAGATCGAGCCGCTGCCGCCCGCCAGCGCCGTGCCGCCGATGACGGCCGCCGCAATCACGTACAGCTCCATGCCCGTGCCCAGCGAGTTGGTGCCCGCGTTGAGCCGCGCGATCGACACGATGGCCGCGATGGTCACCAGCACCGCCAGCAACGCGAACAGCATCAGCGTGACGCGCTTGACCGGAATGCCCACCAGCGCCGCCGCATCGGGGTTGCCGCCCATCGCGAAGATGTAGCGCCCGAAGCGGGTGCGGTGCACGATGAACGACAGCACGATCGCCACCACCGCCCAGATCAGCACCGGAATCGGAATGCCCTGCGGCGCGTCCTTCGAATCGATCTTGTAGTGGTTCATGACCGCCGCGAAGGCAATGACCACCGCCGCCGGCACCGCCGTGAGCAGCACCTCCAGCCACAGCGGCTCGTTGGGCATGTCGTGGCGCGCGCGCGCGCGGCGCTTGTGCACCATGCGCGCGAACAGCACCAGCGTGACCAGGCCCGCAATGATCCAGCTGGCCGTGACGCCGATGCCGCCGTCGTAGCCGCCGCCCAGGCGCTGGAAGAACTCGTCGTTCACCGGCTGCGTCTTGCCGTCGGCCACCAGGAAGGCCGCGCCGCGAAACGACATGAGGCCGCCCAGCGTGACCACGAAGGAAGGCACGCCCAGCACCGCCGTGAGCCAGCCCTGGTAGACGGACACCAGCAGCGCCACGGCCAGGCCCGCGAGGCAGGCCGTGGGCCATGACCAGCCCGAGGTGTATTGCAGGTAGGCGATGAGCACGCCCACGAAGCCCATCACCGAGCCGACCGACAGGTCGATGTGGCGCGCCACGATGATCAGCACCATCACGGTGGACACGATGCCGACCACCGCCGTCTGCTGCGCCACGTTGTACAAATTCTCGGGCGAGAGGAACACGCCGCCCGACATCACGCTGAACGCCACGGCCATGACGACCAGCAGCAAGCACATCAGCACCAGCCGCAGGTCGATGCCCGTGCGGCGCCACCAACCCGGTGTCGGATCGCTCATTTTCAAAACCCCTCGGGACTACAGGTGCGCAACCGGCCACCCGCCGGGCCCTTGCGGGCCGGCCGGCAGCTGTGTTGCGGGAATGGAGAGACGCGCCGCCTTCAAGACGATCGCGCCGGTTGCATTACTTGCAGGCCGCGGGCGCGCTGGCGCCCGTCACGCCCTTGCAGAGCTCGTCCTTCTTGATCCAGCCGGCCTTGACCACCACGTCGAGGTTGTCGCGCGTGACGGGCACGGGCGTCAGCAGGCGGGACTGCAGCGAGACCTTCTTCGGGCCGCTGGCCCAGGTCGCGGCCTTGTCGACGGGCTTGCCCTGCGACATGGCGACGGCCGCCGTGGCGGCTTCGCGGCCGAGTTCGCGCGAATCCTTGAAGATGGTCGCGGTCTGCGTGCCCAGCGCAATGCGGTTGAGCGCGGCGAAGTCGGCGTCCTGGCCCGACACCGGAATGCCGCGCAGGCCCTTGGCCGTGAGCGCCGCCACCGCACCGCCGGCCGTGCCGTCGTTGGCCGCCACCACCGCGTCGACCTTGTTGCCGTTCTTGGTGAGGATCTGCTCCATGTTCTTCTGCGCGACCTCGGGCTTCCAGCCTTCGGTGTATTCGTCGCCGACGATCTTGATGTCGCCCTTCTTGATGGCGGCGTCGAGCACCTCCTGCTGGCCCGCGCGCAGGAAGTCGGCATTGGGGTCGCTCGGCGAGCCCTTGATGATCACGTAGTTGCCCTTGGGCTTGACCTTGAGCACCTCGCGCGCTTCCATGCGGCCGACCTCGACGTTGTCGAAGGTGATGTAGAACACGCCCGGCGCCTCGATGAGGCGGTCATACGCCACCACCGGCACCTTCTGGCGCGTGGCCTTGGTCACGGCGGGCAGGATGGCGTCCTTGTCCATGGCCAGCACGATGAGCGCCTTGGCGCCCTTGGACATCAGGCCCTCGATGTCGCCCAGCTGCTTCTCGGGCGAGCCGCCCGCGTCGGCACTGATGTACTTGGCGCCCAGCTTCTCGAGCTGGGCCTTGATGGCGGCCTCGTCGGTCTTCCAGCGTTCTTCCTGGAAGTTGGACCAGCTCACGCCGACCACGGTCTGCGCCATGGCGCCCACGGCCGTGAAACCGAAGGCCATGGCGGCCAGGGTGTGTTTCAGTTGCATCGATGTCTCTCCAGTGTTGGTGCGCCCCGCAGCCATCAACCGTGTAAGAAATTAGTTAGTTTGAAGGGCGAACTAACTATCCCATCGCGGCAGGACTCTGGGCATCCGGGAATTCCCGGAGCGGTGGGAGGGCACTCCGAAGACATCGCCAAGGCGCTCAGGGCAGCGTGTTTCGTGCTGCGCGTTTTGCCTGCGCGCGGCTGGATGCGGTCCTACGCGGGTCGCCTGGGGCGGTCGGTATGTTTCGCATCCGCCAGACCTACTCACGCTCAGCCAACAAGAAGGAAAGCCCCATGTCGACCGAAATGCTCAAGCAGATTGCCGCCTCGCGGTTGCCCCTCGTCATGTCTTCGCCGAAGGACGTCGATGCGGTGTTGAAGCTGCGCGCCGCCGGCTTCGTGCTCGCACTGGTGCCCTCGGCCGCCGACATCGCAAAGATGCCGGGCCTGCGCGTGGTGCAGGTTCTCGCCGTGACGCAGAAGGGCTGCGAGGAACTGCAGCGCGTGCGCTACCCCGGCGAGGGTGCACACGGCAACGCCCATGAAAAAGGCCGGGGAACCCCGGCCTATTCCTGAAGCAGGTGGCGGCGCGAGCCGCCGTGGCTGCGATGGATCAAGAAGCGTCGCGTGTGCGTGCGGCGTTGCGCAGGTCGCGAATCTGGTCGTGGTTGCGCTGGGCGCCTTCGGCCTGCAACGCGATCACGCTGCGCACATCGGCCGGCAGGTTCTGCTTCATCGCCTTGCGATAGCGCGCCACGCCGGTGTCTTCGCCGCGTTCGCACGATTCGAGGATCGACAGTTCGCTGTTGGCGCCCAGCGAGCCCTTCACATGCACCCAGCCGCGGTGCAGCGCACCGCTGGCGGTGCCGCCGTCGGCGGGAGTGCCGCCATAGGCCCTGATCAGCGCGACCAGTTCGGCCTCGGCCTTCTTGCATTCTTCGGCGCGGCCGGCGAACAGCTGCTTGGCGGCCGGGCTCTTCACTTCCTCGGCGCAGGCGCGAAAGCCGTATTCGCCGTCGCGGGAGTTTTCGAGCAGGTCGTTCAGCACGCCCACGACCTCGTCGTTGGCGAGCACGGGGCCGGTGTTGAGGGTGTCTGCGGTGGTGTCGTTGTAAGCCATGTCTGGAGTCCTTTGGTTGCCTGTCTGCGTGGTTTGCGTGACAGGAAGGGTTGGGGTTTCAGCCTTTCGTTGTTGTGTGGCTGATCGAAGACCCATGGTTGAAAGGTTCGCGTCGCACCGGCGTCGTCCCATCGGGCAACCGGGCGTAGGCGAAGGACGACCCCGCGCGTGCGACCCGGAATCAGCCGATGCGCCAGGCCTGCATCCACACGGCGATGCCGTCGAGCAGGTCGTCAAGCGCTTCTTCGTCGGTGCGCCCGGAACGCTTCAGCACGTGGAACCCGTGGTCCGCGCCATCGATTTCCAGCACGGTGGCCAGGGCACCCAGCGCCTGCGTGGCAGCGCTGAACGCGTCGGGTTCGGCCAACGCGTCGCGCGGGCCGTGCGCGAAGAGCATCGGCAGCTCGACGTCCTGCAGATGCGCCGCCCGTGCCGCGGCGGCGGAAGGCTTGCCCGACGGGTGCAGCGGAAAACCGAGAAACACCAGGCCTTGCACGCCGGGCAACGGCGCCAGCGCCTGGGCTTGCGAGGTCATGCGGCCGCCGAAGGACTTGCCGCCGGCAAAGAGCCGCAAGCCTTCGAAACGTGCCGACGCGCAGGCCACCGCCGCGCGCACGGTCGCATGCGCCAGGGCCGGCGCGTCCGTGCGTCGGCGGCCCTGTTCCATGTAGGGAAACTGGTAGCGCAAGGTGGCGATGCGGCGCTGCGCGAGCCCGTCGGCCACGGCCTGCATGAACGGATGCGTCATGCCCGCGCCGGCGCCGTGCGCGAGCACGCAGCAGGCCTCCGGCGTCGGCGGTGACACGGCAAGCGCGGACACGGCGAGGTCTGGCGCCACGGCAATGGAGAGCTTCTGGGGGGTGGGCACAGCCCTAGTTTGCCGAAGAGATGCGGTCGTGGAGCACTGCCTTCGGCCCCGTCCGACACGCGCCGGACCGCGTTCGCTGTAAATTGATGTTTCCGCACCGGCTTTTCACCGGTTTCTTGGGACTTTTCTGGAGTCACGGTTGTGAGGCACTGGTTGATGGCGATCGGCATGGTCGGCTGCGTGGCGCATGCGCAGCCGGGCTGGTTCACGGTGGTGGGCGATCCGCTGGACGAGGTGGCCGACACCGTCCAGGTCGATCCCGACAGGGTCGCGTCCCTGGAAAGCCCGAAGGCGATGAACCTGCGCGTGAACCGCGCGGCCAGGCGCCTGAACTGGGACGGCATTGCCTACCGCTCGTACGAGTCGCGCGTGGTGTTCGACTGCCAGGCGGGCCGCGCCAGCTATGTGGCGGCCCGCTACTACATCGAGCCGCGGTGGCAGGGCAAGCCGCACCATGAGGCGGACTACACCGATGCGCCCAAGCCCGTGGCGTTTCGCGACATGAAGCCCAACCCGACCGCGCGCATCGTGCGTGCCGCCTGCCGCCCGCGCACCAGCTAAAGCTGCGCCGACAACAGCGCGGCCAGCTGCTCCATCGCCTTCTCGTGCAGGGGGCGGTCTTGCCACTGTTCGTACGTGAGGCGCTTCGACTGTTTCAGGTCGGCCTCGAACTGCACCGTCTGCGCGGCGGCGAAGGCCTCGTCGTAGATGTTGAGGTTGGCCTCGTCGTTCAGGCGGAACGACCGGTTGTCGAAGTTGGTGGAGCCCACCGACACCAGCAGGCCGTCGACCGTGAAGACCTTGCAATGGAACATGGTCGGCTGGTATTCGCTGATCTGCGCACCCGCTTCCAGCAGCGGCCCCCAGGCCGCGCGCGAGGCGCCGCGCACCGTCTGCGAATCGATGATCGGCCCCGGCGTGATGATGCGCAGCCGCACGCCGCGCTTCATGGCCGCCACCAGCGCGCCCACCGTCAGGTCGTCGGGCACGAAATACGCGCTCGACAGGTCGATGGTCTTGGTGGCCGCGGCGATCGACAGCAGGTACATCAGGTGCATGCTCTCGCTGCCGCCCGAGGGCGAGCTGCTGAACACCTGCGCGCGGCCCTCGCCCACGGCAGGCAGCGCCGGAAAGTAGCGCTCGCCGTGCAGCACGTCGCCCGACACCTTCACCCAGTTGTCCATGAACACGGCCTGCATCTGCGCGACCACCGGCCCCTCGACCTTGTAGTGCGAGTCGCGCCAGTGGTCCGGGTCCTGCGCATGGCCGGTCCACTCGGGCGCGATGCCCACGCCGCCGGTGAAGCCGGTGCGCCCGTCCACCACCAGCAGCTTGCGGTGGGTGCGGTTGTTCATGCGGGCGATGTCGTACCAGCTGGGCTTGTGGAACTTGCGGATCTCCACGCCGGCCCCCTCCATCTCGCGGATGAAGTCGGCGTCGACCTTGGCGCTGCCGACCCAGTCGAGCAGCACGTGCACCTTGACGCCCGCGCGGGCGCGCTCGGACAACGCGTCGGCGAAGGTGCGGCCGATGTCGCCCGACCAGTAGATGTAGGTCTCGAAGGTGATGCTCTTCTGCGCGCCGCGGATGGCGGAAAGCATCGGCGGAAAGATCTGGTCGCCGTTCTGCAGTGCCTCGAAGCGGTTGCCGCCGGTGATGGGCGGCCCGAGCATCACGCCCAGCGCGCGCTGGTACTGGGCGTCGTGCAGCGCATATTCGCGCCGGACCTGCTCGTCGAGCTTTTTCTCGCCGCTGCTCAGGTTGAGCACCAGCAGCGTGGCGGCCAGCGTCAGGACGAAGGTCCAGACAACTGTCTTGATCGTCCCTCGATGGACCACGTCTGGACGCCGCGCCTGCTCAGTCGATCAGCTGCGTCTTGATCGCGTAGTACGTCAGGTCGCTGTTGGTGGACAGGTTCATCTTCTCCATGAGGCGCGTGCGGTAGGTGCTGATGGTCTTCACCGAGAGCGACAGCGCCTCGCCGATGGAGCCCACCGACTCGCCCTTGGCGAGCTTCAGGAACACCTGGAACTCGCGTTCCGAGAGGTGCTTGTGCGGCGGCGCGTTGTCCTTGCGCTCCAGCTGGCCGGCCAGCAGTTCGGCCACCGAGGGCGAGATGTAGCGCCGGCCCAGGGCCACGGTGCGGATCGCCTTGGCGATTTCTTCCGGCTCGCACTCCTTGTTCAGGTAGCCCGAGGCGCCCTGGCGGATCAGGTTCACCGCGTAGTGTTCTTCGGGGTAGCCGCTCAGGATGAGCACGCCCAGGTCCGGCGCCTTGGCGCGCACCATGGCGAGCGCGTCGATGCCGCTCTGGCCGGGCATCGACAGGTCCATGACGAGCACGTCGATGTCCGCCGTGCGCACGAGATCGATGGCCTCACGGCCGGTGGCGGCCTCGCCGACGACGCGGAAATCGACGAAGGTGGAGAAGAACGCCTTGAGGCCTGTGCGGACGACGGCGTGGTCGTCAACGATGCCGATCTTGATCATGGTGTGCTCCTGCTGCTTGAACGGTGAGCGCCGGCGGTTCGGCGCGATAGGGTGGGGACGATGCCACAGGCCCGTGCACCCGGGAGGCCCGAAAAGCAGGAAGCGGCCTTGTCCTGCACGGCAATGCAGCATTCGCTGTCGCTGGCGTCGGACACGGGCGATGCGCAACCACCCGAAGGGGGGCTAAGGGAATCCGCCAAGGGTGGGGTGGCAGGTGCCTTTGGTACATTTTTTGCGACGGTGTGCGTTGCACCTGCAGCAGCCAGCGTACGGCTCAGGGCCCATGTTCCTTCGGAAGGCACCCATGCACTTCAACTACTCGACAGCGGACGTTTCCGGCTCCCGCAGGCTCGACTACTGGGCCGAGTCGGTCTGCAAGCGCCTGATTCCGGCGGCCGGCAAGTTCAGCCATGCGGGCGACTTCCAGGGTTCGCTCACCGGCCACACGCTGGGCAACCTCACGGTGTGCCGCATGAGTTCGCAGCCGCACACCTTCGACCGCACGGCCCACCACGTGCGCGTGGCACCCGAGGAAGACTTCGTGGCGGTGCTGATGCAGGAGGGCTCGGCTCTGCTGCAGCAAGGCGGGCGCGAGGTGCAGGTGCGCCCGGGCGACATCGTGCTGTACGACGCGGCGCGCCCTTTCGTGCACCACCTCGCGCCGGCCTCGGCGCTGCTGGTGCGCATGCCGCGGCAGCAGCTGCTGTCGCGCTTTGCGCGGGCCGAGTCGATGGCCACGGTGCGCATTGCCGAGGGCCGCTCGATGGCCACCCTGCTGATGCGCATGGCGGAAGAGGCGTTCGACTTTTCCTCGGGCGGCGCGCCGGGCGCGGCGCAGGCGCGGCTGGCGGGCGCTTTCCTCGACACGCTGACCGCCGCCATGGAAATGCAGGACGGCCACGGGGCCGACGGCGCGCAGGGGTCGCGCTACGGCTCGGTCTACCAGCGCGCCGGCCAGTACATCGACGCCCACCTGGACGACAGCGAACTCGACAGCGACGGCATCGCGGCGGCGGTGCACATTTCGCCGCGCACGCTGGCGCGGGTGTTCGCAACGCACGGCACCACCGTCATGCACCACGTGTGGCAGCGGCGGCTGGAAGCCAGCTTCCGCGTGCTCGAGGAGGGCCGGGTGCGCCAGGTGTCGCAGGCGGCGCTGCAGTGCGGCTTCAACGACCTGTCGCACTTCTCGCGGGCGTTCAGGAACGCCTTCGGCGTGACGCCCAGCAGCCTGCTGCCAGGCCCGGGAGACCACTGAAGGCGCCCTGCGCCCTCAGGCGATGGAGGGGGCGCCAACGGGGGCGTCGATGGGGGCGTTGATGGGGGCATAGTGCCCCGGTCCGTCCGGCCAGGCCGTGAGCAGTTCGAAACCGGTGGGCGTCACCGCGACCATGTGCTCCCACTGGGCCGACAGCGAATGGTCGCGCGTGACGACGGTCCAGCCGTCGGGCAGCTCGCGGGTCTCGCGCCGCCCGGCATTGATCATCGGCTCGATGGTGAAGACCATGCCGGCCTCCAGGCGCAGGCCCTGGCCGGGCTGCCCATAGTGCAGCACCTGCGGGTCGTCGTGGTAGACCTGCCCGATGCCGTGCCCGCAGTACTCGCGCACGACGCTGAAACGTTCGCGGTGCGCGACGCTCTGGATCGCATGGCCGACGTCGCCCAGCGTGGCGCCCGGGCGCACCTGCAGGATGCCGGCCCGCATCGCCTCATAGGCGGTGTCGACCAGCCGGCGCGCCAGCGCGCTCGGCTCGCCCACGAAGTACATGCGGCTGCAGTCGCCGAACCAGCCGTCCTTGATGACCGCCACGTCGATGTTGACGATGTCGCCCTTCTTCAACACCTTCTGCGCCGAGGGGATGCCGTGGCACACCACCTGGTTCACCGAGGCGAGGATGGTCTTGGGGTAGCCGTTGTAGCCGATGTTGGCCGGAACGGCGCCCTGCACGTTCACGATGTGGTCGTGGCAGATGCGGTCGAGCGCCTCGGTGGTGACGCCGGGCTTCACGTGCTCGCCGATCAGGGCGAGCACCTGCGCGGCGAGGCCGCCCGCCGCGCGGGACATGGCGATCTCCGCGGGCGACTTGAGCGAGACGCCCGCCCTCATGCGGGCGCCCCGGCCTTGCGGCGTGCGGCGGCCGGGCGCGCCGAGGGGCCAGAGGGGCCAGAGGGGACAGGGGGAACAGAGGGGTCCGAAGATTTTGCAGAAGCCGGCGCCACCGGCGCGGCCAGCGAGGCCGACACCGTCGCCAGATCGAAGCCGCCGGCCTGCTCGGCGCGAATCAGCAACTGGCAGATCTCCCGGTGATCGAGCGCGGGATGCAGTTCGGCCAGCATGCCGATGCGCATCCAGTGCTCGGCCTGCGCGTTGATGGAACGGCTCAGCGCATTGCCCGCGACGCGCAGGTTCTCGTGCATGAGGTCTGAAATCTTGACGATGCCCATGATTGAATTTATATATGAAACGTATATGAATCATATCGTGCGCAGTCCCGGTTGTAAAACCCTGGGGACAGTTCCCGCACAAGACCGCCGCTCCATCGAACAGGAACACGCGGCGAAGCGGGTTGGCTTTGACAAGTGCGGTCGGCGGCTCTTGATTGGAGTGAACCCCTGTGGCTGGACCACCGGGCAAGGTCCATCTGTCGCCTGTGATCGACTGCTTCGATGGCAAGGTGGTTGGTTGGACGGTCGGCCGCAGCCTTACGTCTGGAGGGCGCGCATGCAAGACCGTTCTCCAGTGTCGGCCTACGTCTTTCTAGATAGGCTGTTTGGAGGTTTCAGACCGTGTTTCGATGAACTAGATTCGGCGCGAGTATCGAACCTCAGGTCTCGGGGTCCGCCCCCCACCTGAAACACGCGGGTCACGTCTTTCAAGGGAGCCAACAGCCGCTGCACGCATGCAGCGCTGACCTCACCGTGGAAAGAAGGCGTGCCATGAACAGGATATTTGCGACGGTCTGGAACTCGTCCCTGTGTGCCTGGGTCGCGGTTCCCGAGACCAGCCGGCGGCGCGCCAAGGGCGGCCGCGACACCACCCGCCTGCACCTGAAGCTGGTCGTGACCACCGCGGCACTGCTCGTGATGCAGGCCTGGCCCCGGTCGGCATTGGCCGATGCGATCTCCATGAACACCTCGTGCACCACCGGCAGTTCAGGGCAGCCAGGGCGGATAACCACGGGCCCGACGACCGACGGTCCTGGCGGCACGGGCACCCCCACGCAGGACGGATCGGGCACCTACTCGGCCGTCGCGGGATGCAATGCAAACGGAGGCGGGTTCAGCGCCGTCACGTTGTATGGGACCTTTGCCAGCGCCCTGGGCCCCGGCTCGGCGGCATTCGGGTTTTTGGCGCAGGCCCAGCATTGGGGGTCTGCGTTCGGCCTCGAGGCATCGGCCGGCGGCAATGCGAGCGTGGCGCTGGGCTTCGGCGCCAATGCCTCGGCCCTCAACTCGGTCGCCATCGGTGGCGCCGGCGGCAACGGCACGACGCCGCTGAGCATCGCCAACTCCACCACCGCATCGGGCGCGGGCTCGATCGCCATCGGTGCCAACGCCACCAAGGGCGCGCAGGCCGCCGCCGCGGACGGCATCGCAGTGGGCGGGCAGTCTTCAGTGGCCGCGGGGGCGACCTCGGGCATTGCCGTGGGGCGCGGTGCAACCGTGAACGCGGCGTTCGGAATTGCCCAGGGCGACGGCACCGTCAGCGGCGCCACAGGCCAGAACGTGGCCATCGGCTCGGGTGCAACCACCGCCAACGCCGGCACGGCGGCGGGCGGGGCCGTGGCCATCGGGCGTGCGCAATCGGCCACCGGTGACGGCGCGGTGGCCATCGGCGCCCCCAACACAGCCACTGGTGACGGTGCCGTCGCCCTGGGCAACAACAACAACGCGATCGGCCAGGGCGCGCTGGCGCTCGGCAGCGCGAGCAATGCCAACGGCCTGTCGGCGCTGGCGCTGGGCTCGGGCGCCAACGCCGCATCGGTCGCAGCCATTTCCGTGGGCCGGAACAGTGCCGCCAAGGGGGCTTTCGCCACGGCCGTCGGCAGCAACGCCAACGCGGCATTCAGCAACGACGTCGCTGTAGGCGCCAACGCGCTCGCAGTCGGTGACGCGGTCGGCTCGACGCCTTCGGCGGCCTTCGGCAATTCAGCCGAAGCGACCGGGATTGGCTCGGGCGCGTTCGGGACGCTGAGCAAGGCGAGCGGCCAGCGCTCGCTCGCACTCGGCTATGCCGCAGCGGCGAGCCAACAGTTCGGCGTGGCGATCGGATCCTCGACGACCTCCTCGGGAAAATACGCCACCGCAGTGGGCTTCAAGGCCAATGCTGGCGCCGACGGTGCGCTCGCGTTGGGCGCGAACATTGTTTCGGGCGCGAAAGCATCCGCATCGGATTCCATTGCCCTCGGTGGCCAATCCGTCGTCGCCCCCACCGCTTCTTCGGGCATCGCCATCGGCCGCGCCGCCGTCGTGGAGGGCGCCTTCGGCATTGCACAGGGCTCCGGCGCCACCAGCGGAGCGACCGGGCAAAACGTGGCCATCGGCTCGTCGGGCACGGTCGCGGATTCGGCCACCGCGGCGGGCGGGGCCGTGGCCATCGGGCGCGCCCAGAGCGCGACCGGCGACGGTGCGGTCGCCATCGGCGACCCCAACACGGTCAACGGCACGGGCGCCGTCGCCGTGGGTGCGGACAACACCGCAGCGGGCAGCGCGGACGGCACGACGGCCGCGAATGGCGCCGTGGCGATAGGCAACGCCAACAACGCGGTCGGACAGGGGGCCGTGGCCCTGGGCAACAACTCGAACGCAGCCGCCGCGGGCACCCTGGCACTGGGCGATGGCGCGACGGCGGCGGCTTCGAATGCCATCGGGCTCGGCACGGGCGCCAGCGCCAATGGCGCGGGGGCCGTTGCCATTGGCAGCGGCGCAACCGCCGTCTATGCCAACAGCGTGGCGCTGGGCAACGCGAGCCAGACCATGGCCTCGCTGGCGGCACTGCAGGCGGTGGCCGCCTACACGCCCTTCGCGGGCGCCGCCATCGCAGGCGCGACGCCGACGGGCGAGGTGTCCGTCGGCGCCAGCGGCAGCGAGCGCCGGTTGACCAACGTGGCCGCTGGCGGTGCGCCGACGGATGCGGTCAACGTCAGTCAGCTTTCCACCACCACGGCATCGCTGTCGACGGGGCTGAGCACGACGAACAGCAATGTGGGCAGCCTGTCGACTTCCACGTCGACGGGCTTGAGCACCGCGACGAGCGGCATCACGAGCCTGTCCACCGGCCTGAGCACGACCAACGGCAACGTCGGCAGCCTGTCGACTTCGACCTCGACGGGCCTCAGCACTGCAACCAGCGGCATCACAAGCCTGTCCACGGGATTGAGCACCACGAACAGCAACGTGGGCAGCCTGTCCACTGGGCTGAGCACGGCGACAAGCAGCATAGGAAGCCTGTCGACTTCGACCTCCACGGGCCTCAGCACTGCAACCAGTGGCATCACAAGCCTGTCCACGGGCTTGAGCACCACGAACAGCAACGTGGGCAGCCTGTCCACTGGGCTGAGCACGGCGACAAGCAGCATAGGAAGCCTGTC
>NZ_CEEDFC010000028.1:30628-33127 GCF_979254005.1 Variovorax sp. AC103
GACTTCGACCTCCACGGGCCTCAGCACTGCAACCAGTGGCATCACAAGCCTGTCCACGGGCTTGAGCACGACGAACAGCAATGTGGGCAGCCTCTCCACCGGCCTGAGCACCACGAACAGCAACGTCGGCAGCCTGTCGACTTCCACATCGAGCGGCCTGAGCACCGCCACGAGCGGCATCGCCAGCCTCTCCACCGGCTTGAGCGGCTCGACCAGCGGCCTCGCCAGCCTGTCCACCGGCCTGAGCACGACGAACAGCAACGTGGGCAGCCTGTCGACCTCGACCTCCACCGGGTTGAGCACCGCGTCCAGCGGCATCGGCAGCCTGTCCACGGGCCTGAGCACCACCAACAGCAGCCTCAGCAGCCTGTCCACGAGCGTGATCGGCGCGAGCACCGGCTTCAACAGCCTCTCGACCGGGCTGAGCACCGCCAACAGCAACGTCGGCGACCTCAGCACGAGGATCAACAACATCAACGACACCGGCACCAAGTACTTCCATGCGAGCTCGACCGCGGCAGACGCCACGGCCAGCGGGCAGGAGGCGGTGGCGATAGGCCCGCAGTCGACAGCCAGCGGCGCGCGTTCGTTCGCGGCCGGCAACGGCGCCAGGGCCACCGCCGATGGCGCGGTGGCCGTGGGCTTCGGTGCGCAGGCCACGGGCGCGAACGCGATAGCCATCGGCTCCGGCGCATTGGCCACGGGCTCGCAGGCCATCGGTGCCAACGCGCGCGCGGGCGGCGGCGGCGTGGCCCTGGGCGACAACGCCGATGCGGGCGGCACGCCGCTCAGCAAGGCGCCGGCCGCGGCGCAGGGCACGGCCATCGGCTTCGGCGCGGTGGTGCAGCAGACCGGCGGGGTGGCGATCGGCGCAAGCTCGGTGGCGTCCGTCGCGGCCGGCGTGGCCGCCTACGTGCCGGCCAGCGCCACGCCCCTGCAGGCAACGGCCATCCGTGCGACCAACAGCACGCAGGCGGCGGTGTCGGTGGGCGACCCGGCGAGCGGGCAGTTCCGGCAGATCACCGGGGTGGCCGGCGGCACGGCCGACAGCGACGCGGCCAACGTCGCGCAGCTGAAGGCCACGGCCAACGCGGTCGTCGCCGGCAGCGCGCAGTACGCGAGCAACCCCGACGGGTCCGTCAACTACAACCAGCTCACGCTGGGCAACGGCCAGGCGCCCATCGGCACGCGCGTGAGCAACGTCGCGCCGGGCGTGCTTCCGGGCGATGCGGTCAACCTCGGACAGTTGCAGGGTGTGCAGGGCCAGCTGGGCGACGTGGCGCGCGTCGCCTACTCTGGCACGGCCATGGCCTTTGCGATGTCAGGCACCTACCTGCCCACGCTCTACGCCGGTGAGAAGACGGTCGGCGTGGGCCTGGGCAGCTACAAGGGCTACACGGCGCTTGCGCTGACCTTCAAGACGCTGTCGGACGACGGCAAGATGTCCTGGGGTGCGGGGGTGACGACCACCGGGAAGGAATGGGGCATCAACGCCGGCATCGGCTGGAAGTGGAACTGACGACCTGACAGGAGTGGCCAGCACGCTGGCCACCCCGGTGCGTGTTACCACTCGAAGCCGATCCCGACCGCGGCGCCGACGTCGCCGCGTGTCGTCGTGGTGCCGGTGGCGCGATAGGACCAGGCGCCGCTGGCGGAGCGCGCCGAAAAGCCCACCGCAATGGCCGTCTGGCCACCATAGGTCGCCGTGCCCAGGGCCAGCATCGATTTTCCGGGTGACGGCGCCGTCGGCAGCACACCCGCAGCCATTGCCGATGCGATGCCCGCGTTGGCTTCGCGTCGCAGCTGGCTGATGCGGCTGTCGGTGTAGTTGTTGGCCTGTGTCAGCGCGCGGCCGGCGGCCTGGTTCGACAGGCCTCTTGCCTGGCCGAGGTTCACTGCGTCGGTGTCTTCGGTGCCAGGCGCCACGTTGGCAATCTGGCGTTCGGCGCCGACCGACCCCACGGACACCGTGCGCGCCCGCGTGGCTTGCGAGCCTTCGCCGATCGCCACGCTGCCTTCTGCCGTTGCGTAGGCGTTGGCACCCAGCGCGATGCTGCCGGGGGCCGGGGCCCGGGCGCCCGCGCCAACCGCGACGCTGTTCTGCCCGGTGGCCTGGGCGTCGGCGCCTGCCGCCACGGCCCGGCTGCCAGGGGTCACTGTGGCGCGGTCGCTGCCGTCGCCCAGGTTGTCTGCCGCGAACATGCTGCCCTTCAGGTCGAGCTGGTCGAGCCGCTTGCCGACACGGCCGTCGAGTGCGACGAGATCTCCGGCCGTCTTCACCGTGGCGACCTTGTTGTCCGCTATGTCGGCGGTGTTCTGCGTCACACGGCCGTCGAGGCCTTGGATGTCCTGGGTGTTCTTTGTCGTCACGGCCTTGTTGTCGGCGATGTCGGTGGCGTTCTTGGTGATGTCGCCGGTGTTTTTGGCGATGTCAGTGGTGTTCTGCTTCACGCGACCATCCAGGCCTTGGATGTTCTCGGCATTCTTCGTGGTCGCGGC
>NZ_CEEDFC010000028.1:33227-34371 GCF_979254005.1 Variovorax sp. AC103
TCTGCTTCACGCGACCATCCAGGCCTTGGATGTTCTCGGCATTCTTCGTGGTCGCGGCCTTGTTGTCAGCGATGTCGCCAGTGTTCTTCAAGATGTCTGCGGTGTTCTTTGCAATGCCAGTGGTGTTTTGCGTCACGCGCTCATCGATGCCAGCAAGCTTTTCATTGGTGGAGAACAGTTGCGCGCCGGTCACAGCTTCCGTGCTGTCCTTTGCAAGCGTGGCGTCCTTCAGGCCCTTTGCGGTGCGCACACCCTGTTTGCCGGCGAGGTCGACCACGGTGCCGTCGGTGTCCTTGGCCACGGTGATGTTGCGGCTGCTGGCGTCCTGGCGCACGAGGTTTTCGCTTCCTTGGGTAGCAACCTGCCGTTCGAGTGCCTCAATGGCGCTGGTGTTCTTCGTCGTCGCTGCCTTGTTGTCGGCGATGTCCTTGCCGTTCTGGGTCACACCTGCTTCGACGACAGCGAGCTTTTCATTGGTCGAGAACAGCTGCGCGCCGGTCACCGCTTCCGTGCTGCCCTTTGCAAGCGTGGCGTCCTTCAGGCCTTTGGCGGTGCGCACACCCTGGTTGCCGGTGAGGTCGACCACGGTGCCGTCGGTGTCCTTGGCCACGGTGATGTTGCGGCTGGTGGCGTCCTGGCGCACCAGGTTTTCACCTCCCTGGGTGGTGATCTGCCTTTGCAGGGCTTCGATGTCGGTGGTGTTCTTCGTCGTCGCCGCCTTGTTCTCGGCAATGGCACCGGCATTCTTGGTAGCAGCACCTTGTGCGGTGTTGGCGGCTGCAAGGGCGGTATTGGCGGTGCCTTGCGCGCCATCGGCGGCGGTCTTTGCAGCAGCGGCCGTGGTCGAAGCAGTATTGGCTGTGCCTTGGGCGGCGTCGGCAGCTTTCTTCGCATCGCCGGCAGTCGTCAATGCGGTGGTGGCCGTGCCTTGGGCGCCATCGGCGGCGGTCTTCGCAGCAGCAGCCGTGGTCGAAGCGGTATTGGCCGTGACTTGGGCTGCATCGGCAGCTTTCTTGGCATCGCCGGCAGTCGTCAACGCGGTGCTGGCAGTGCCTTGGGCGCCATCCGCGGCGGTCTTCGCAGCAGCAGCCGTGGTCGAAGCGGTATTGGCCGTGACTTGGGCTGCATCGGCAGCTTTCTTGGC
>NZ_CEEDFC010000028.1:34471-106139 GCF_979254005.1 Variovorax sp. AC103
ATCGCCGGCAGCAGTCGAAGCGGTGTTGGCAGTGCCTTGCGCCGTGTCGGCCGCCTTCTTTGCCTCGGTGGCAGAAGCCTGTGCCGCAGTGGCTGAACCCTTGGCTGCCTCGGCGACAGCGCTCACTGCCTTCAGTTGACTGACGTTCACCGCATCCGCCTCGGCCTCGCCGGCAGCCACGTTGGAGATCTTGGTCGTCGCCTGGTCTGCACGGCGGGCGTCGTAGGTCTTGGTGAGAGGGTTGTAGCGCAGCGCGGCGTCGAAAATCAGGCCCAGCGACTCGTTGGTCTTGGCCAATTCACCGTCCAGGGCGCCGATGGCACCGAGCACCGTCGTGGGTTGATTGGCAGGTTGGCCGTTCGCGCTATCGCCCAGACTGGCCAGCTTCAGCTTTGGCAGCACCAGTTCGCCAGTGGGGCTGACGGTGGTGCCGGGGCCCATTGCCGCGAGCACCGATTCGGCGCCGCCCCCTTTCGGGAGCTTGTTCAAGCGCGCCTCAAGTTCGACGTCCTTGGCGCCGAGCTTGTTGATCTCGGTATACGCCGCATGCAGCTGCTGGCCAACGACCACGTCGGTGCTGGTCGCATTCACGGAGCCGGGTCCCGCGTTGATGATTTGCCGAGGCTGCGCGGCGGTGCCCACGCTGACAACGGACCCTGGGGTCTCGCCTCGAGGGGCATAGGTCGTACCGTTCAGGACCACCGGGGCAACCTTACGTACATCGTCAGTGACGGCGCCGGTGCCCAGCGCAACGCCGGACCCGTGCTCCACCCTCGCACCGCTGCCCAGGGCCACGCCAGCAATGGCACCGAGAGGCACCTTCGCCGACGCCCCGAGCGCCACGCCTTGTGCGGATTCGACAAGGGCGCCGCGCCCGCCTGCAAATGCATCGGCAGCGCTTGCCGTTGCCAACGTACCAATCGCAGTACCTTTGGAGCCATTTGCGACTGCTTTGAAGCCAATTGCCACTGCCTGGGGGCCCGAAGCCTTCGCTGCGCCCAGCCCATTGCCGTCTGCATTGAAACCCGAGTCAGCGCCAATGGCCACTGAATTCTCGCCGCTGGCATTTGCACCCTGCCCCATCGCAATAGCTCCGTTCGCGGACGCGATCGACTGCCGGCCCATCGACATCGCGGACACGCCCGAGGCGGCCGAAGAGTTGCCAACCGCGAACGAGCCGTCGCCGGAGGCGATGGCCGAGTAGCCGAAGCGTCCTCCTAGAGCAAGCGAATTGCTGCCCGTCGCCTGAGCGCCATGTCCCAAGGCCGTCGAGGTACCGCCGTCGACGTTATGTGTGACTGCCCCCTCCCCTATTGCAAGGCCACCATTGTTCGCCTGCGCACCATTTCCGATTGCCAGGCCACCCCGAACGCCTGCGCTCGGCCCAGCAAAGTTATTGGTTCGGCCTACAGCCTTGGCGTTTTGACCAATCGCGATGCTGCCCTCGCCAATTGCCAGGGTTCCGTTGTTGCCTATCGAGATCGGAGCTTTGGCAACACCGACCCCGATAAAACCGCCATTGACGAACAACTCGCCGCCCAAGGAAAGCGATTTCGGGCCAGATGAGGGCACACCCGCCACCCCACCGGTGCCATAGAACAGAACGCGGCCCGTCTGCGTCGCCGCATCTGCGGGAGAGCAATTGCCGGTCGTCAGAACTCTCATATGAGTGGCAGGATCAGCCGCAACATCCGAGCTCTGATTGAGAAGCGTCCTGTCGGAGAGGTAGTGGATGCAGCTGTTACTGCCGCCGGCATTGATGTAGACGCCCGGCAGGGCTTGCGCCATCGCGGGCGAAACAGCCGAAAAGCCGGCTGCCGCCACAATTCCCAGCAGTCCGAGGCCGGTTCCTCCACGGTGCTTCATGCCGAGCACCCGGCAGGCCAGGCGCATCAATGCGCTGATGCGTTTGCGCTGCGAGCGGCTCTGTCCCGCTGCGGATACGGCGCCTGCCGCCAGGAAGGGCGCCTTGAAGTTGAAGAGAAAGTTGCGCTTGGTGGCCGCGATCGATCGGGTGTTCACAGAAAAAGCTCACTGGGTCGTGGTTCGCTCGGCACCGCTCGAAGCGGAAGGCCCCGCCCTGCATGAAGGGAGAGGCCGAGCGAAGGTCGAAGAATTCGCCTGACTGACTGATTCGGCTCAGCCGGTCGGCGATCGGAGTGGGATTCCCGCGAGCAACCCGGTCTGCGACCGGTTGCCACGGCGCTGGCGCCGCGCTGGAAATCACTGGCCGCGACTTTATTGACCGCACCTTTTTAGTGAAATAGGACTGGTCTGAAAAAACAAGACGGGCTGAAATCTTGGCATTTAATGGCTCACATCCGTGAAAAATTACCGTTTCCATGACGTTCGCGCGGACGCTTTTCGCCTTTCATCAACCATTCAGGCTTGCAATCAGACCAGTCTGAAACTGTCCGGCATTAATTCACAGAAATTCTAAAAAATTATCCAGGTCAACGGTTCCCTGATTTTTAGTCCCAGTCTGATTTCCTGCATTCGACGACGTTGGTAGATTCGCCGCCGTCACAGCAGGAGAAATCATTGAAATCGGAAAAACCGGCGAGCAGCCCCTCTGCGCCATTCGGCTCGATGCGCGTCGCAGCCTTGAGCGATACGCCCGCGAAGGCTCTCGATCTGGAACGCACTTTGCGCGATGTGGGTGTTGTCGATGTCACCTGCATCCATACCCTCGACGCATTGCACCGCCAAGTGTGCAAAGGGTTGGTGGACGTGGTGGTGGGCGATGTGTCACACGACCTCTGCAATGCATTGGGTGCGCCCGAGGTGCTGAAAAAGGCACGGTCGCAGGGCGGAGCTCATCCAATTCCGAATTTGCTGTGGTTTGGGAAATCGACCACCAGTGCCGGCCATGCCTGGTGGGACGAACCGACCGGAGGCAGGGTCAATTCAAGGCACGGAAAAATCAAGCTGATTGGCGGCGTTCCTGTTTCCGCTTTGCGCCTTTACGGAAAACTGCTTCGCACGTCCGGCATTTACGTCGCAATTTCCCATGAGGAGGGATTGGCCGGTCTTTCGGATGCATTGGCAGCCTTGTCAAAAATCAAGCGTGTCTGCATGGCGCCATTTGTAGCGCCCGCGTGCATCTTGCCGACCGAGGAAGAAGTGGTCGAAGCGCTGGCAACGGGCGAAGGGCTTCGCGTGGTCTTCCAGCCTCAATTCAACCTGTCGAGTCACGAAATTGTCGGCTGCGAGGCGCTCGTTAGGTGGCGGCATCCGCGTTGCGGCGACGTGTCGCCGGCGCTGTTCGTCGAAATGGCGGAGCGGCTCGGGCTGGATCTTCTGCTGTTCAGTTTTGTGAAAACCAGAGCCGTCGGCATGTTGACGCGCCTTGTTGCCGCCTCGGCCGAGATCCCTGTTGCAGTCAATGCTTCGGTTCGCACGCTGTGCACGCCAGCCTTGGCCGAGCGGGTCGCGCAGCGGATGCAGTTGGCCGAGCTTTTGCCGCAATTGCTGAAGATCGAATTGACGGAGGACATCGTCATTTCAGATCTACCGGCGCTCGGCGCTGCCGTGCCCACCCTTCAGGCCAAAGGCATTCCCGTTTCTCTGGACGATTTCGGGAGTTCCGGCTCCACGCCGCTGGTGCTTTGCAAGGCGAAATTCAATGAAGTGAAGATCGACGCGGCGCTGGTGCACAGCGCCCTGCGCTCCGCAAACTCGCGTGAAAGCCTGCGCGACTTGGCCAATGCGGCAGCTCAAAGAAATTTCCGGCTCGTTGCGGAAGGCATCGAAACGCAAGAGGCCGTGGCGATGCTCAAGGAAGTCGGCTGCAATTTCGGTCAAGGCTATTTTCTTTCCGCACCGATGGAGGCCGAGGCCTTTTTTCAGGCCCTGACCGCACAGTCCGTCGCTTGATCCACCCATCCATTTCGGCAAACATATTTCACGGGCAGCCAAATGAACAACCTCGAAAAGCTAGAACTGTGTCTGATCGACGACGAAGGGCAAAGGAAGCAGTTGCTCAACAACCTGATTCACGCAGGTTATACCTCGACAATCAAATGCGACTCCAATGCCTTCATCGAGCAGGTCATCGACAGGAAGAAATACGACGCCGTGCTGATGGATGTGCAGGATTTCAAATGGCGACTGGTTTTGAAGGTGTGCGACGCGGCCAAGATTCCCGTCATTTTCATCATGAATTCGAAGAAGCTGGAAATCTTCGATTTTCCGTGCCGCGACTGTATTTATTTCGATGTAGTTTCAGGTTCCGAATTCAACTATTTAGAGCTTCAATGGCGCCTGAGCGCTTTGCTCGCCCGTGCACCGCGCGCCAAAGATTTCGAAATACCTACCAACGGCTATTCCTGGGGCGACTACCGGTTCATCAATGGTGCACGAACGGTGGTGCACCACAAGGGCGTCGAAATTCCCCTGCAACGCAGGCAATTCATTTTTGCCCTCGCGCTTTTCCAGAACGTCGGAACGGTGGTTTCGCGCGATCACATGGCGCGGTGTTTCGGCGAGAGTCCGAAGCTGGGATCGCGCTCGATGGACGTGTGCGCCGTCAACGTTCGAAAGAAGCTCCAGCTCAGCGAACAGAACGGCCTGATCCTGCGCGCCGTCTACGGCCGCGGCTACCAGCTGGTTTCGCTTTCGGGCAACAGAATCCCAGCGACGCTGGCCTGAATTCGCTGGCTTGAAATGAAGACATCCAACGCCCGGCGCGAAGCCGCGCCGAAGACTAGACTGAGCCTCCCAGGGCGGTGTCACAGAAAAGGCCTAGGCCTTTGGAGCGCTCGCACAGCGCGACACGAAAGCTGATCAGCATGGAACGTTTACGCATCGCGCTGCTGGACGATCACGCCGTCGTTCGCCACGGCCTTGCCAGCAGACTGCAGGCAGAGCCCGACTTTCTCGTCGTCGGTGTCTATGGGAAAAGCAGCGACGCCATGCGGGGCCTGGGGGAAAGCCCGGCCGACCTGCTTCTGCTGGACTTTGCGCTGAGCGCGGACGAGCTCGACGGCGTCTCGCTCATTCGCGCCTTGCGCGTCAAGTTCCCGCAATGCCGCATCCTGGTTCTCTCGTCGCATCACGACCCGGCCACCGTTGCCCTGGCGCTGCGCGTGGGTGCGCGCGGGTTCGTCGGCAAGGGCGAAGACATGGTCGACCTCATCAAGGCCATCCGAACCGTCACGGAGGGCGCGATCTACCTCAGCTCGGACATGTCCTACCGGGTCGCAGAGGCGTCCATCGAGCCGGCGTCGGACGAGAAGACGAACGCGCTCGACGGCGCCTCGCTCACGGCGCGCGAGCAGGAGGTCATACGCTGCTATCTGGCAGGCATGACGGTGACGGAGATTGCAGAGAAGTTCAATCGCAGCATCAAGACCATCAGCTCGCAAAAAGCTGCCGCGTTCCGCAAGCTGGGCGTCACGTCCAACAACGGCCTGTTCAAGATCAAGCACACCATCGACATCGATCTGCAATGAAGCTCTTCGGGCCGCGCCTGCTTGCCGTGTCGGCGGCCTTGTCCGCGCTGGCGTCATTCGGCTGCGCGGCCGCCGGGAGGTCATTGCTGAGCGAGCAAGAGAACGCCTGGATCGCGCAGCACCCAACCCTGCGCGTGGCGCTGTCGCCGACCTCGCTGCCGATCGAGTACTTCGACAAGGGCGTGGTGCGCGGCCTGTCCGTCGAGTACGCCAACTTGATCGCAAGCCGGACCGGGCTCGGGTTCGTCTATGTCAGCGTGGCGGACAAGTCGAAGCGCGACATGCTCAGGGATGGCGAAGCCGATCTGTGCTTCGTGATCGCATACGACGACGCGCCTTCGACGTTGTCCGGAATCTCGTCGGTTCCGGCGAAGGGTGCGTATCCGTTGCTGACCATTTCCAGGCCGGGACAGGCCTTGGTGAAGGACCTTCGTCAGCTGGAAGGCAAGACCGTCGTGGTCGTCAAGGGCTGGCCGTTCGAAGACGAACTGAAGGCTTCTGTCCCCGGTGTCACGCTGGTGAACGGCGCCAACGCCCCGGACGTGCTGGCAAAGCTGGTGGCCGAGCAGGCCGACTTTGCGATCGGCAACGAGCTCCTCTTTCTGCCCTACCTGCACCGCCGCTGGGGGGGACAGCTCCAGACCGCCGGCATCTACGGGACCCGGCTGGGCAGGACCACCGCACTGGTGCGGGAAGACGACGTGGTGCTGCAGTCGATCCTGCAGAAGACGCTGGCTTCGTTCTCGAATGAGGACACCCACGTCCTGTACGAGAACTGGATGGACCGGGACTCGCCGGACGTGCCTTCGGCCGGGGCGCTCGGGCGCCACTTCGCGCTCGAGCTCGGGCTGGCGGGCCTGCTCGCGCTGCTGGCTTGCATCGTGCTCGTGCAGTTCTACCGGCAGCGCAGGGCCGCGATGCGCAACGAGCGCGAGAAGGCGCGCTTTCTCGCCATCGTGAGCCACGAGATCCGCTCGCCCATGAATGCGGTGCTGGCCGCCGTCGAGTTGTTGCGCAACACGCCACTGAACGAGCAACAGCGGCATTTCGCGCAGTTGGCCAACAGCGGCGGGCTCACGCTGCTGCGGCTGGTGGACGATGTGCTGGACATTTCCAAACTGGAGGCTGGCCAGTTGAGGCTCGATCGCGAGCCGGTGGACTTGAACGCGCTGGTTCGCAACATCGCGGATCTGCATCGCCTGCGTGCGCACGAGAAAAAGATCGCCCTCGATGTCACGGCAAGTCCGCTTCCTTCCTGGTTGATGCTGGACGAGGCGCGCGTCGCTCAGATCTTGCACAACCTGATCTCCAACGCGATCAAGTTCACGGAAGCGGGCGGCGTGACCGTCACCGTGTCCGCCTCTGCCGCGAGACCTGGGTGGTCGGACGTGGTCGTGGACGTTGCCGATACGGGCATTGGCGTGTCGCCCGAGACGCAGGCCAGGCTGTTCCAGCCCTACGTGCAGGCCGCCAACACCTACAAGCGCTCCGGCGGAACAGGCCTGGGGCTGGCGATCTGCCGCGAGCTCGCGACATTGATGGAGGGCAGGATCGAGCTGGCCAGCGAGCTGGAAAAGGGCACGACGGTCACCTTGTCGTTGACAGCCGAAGTCGTGGCGGACGATGACCCTCGCCTGGCCACGAGGACTTCGGACGCCGCGCTTCAGGATATCGCTGCGCGCGCACGGCTTGTCGAGTCCCAGGGTCGCTTGCGGGTTCTCGTCGTCGAGGACACCCCCGTCAACCAGCAGGTCCTGCAAGCACAGATCGAATCGCTGGGATGCAAGGTCGAGATGGCCGTGGATGGCGCGCAGGCGGAGACCGCGTTCGCCGAAGGCTCGTTCGATCTCATCCTCATGGACTGCGATCTTCCGGACACTGACGGCTACACCCTTTCCAGGGTGTTGCGAGAAGTGGAGGGCGAACTGGAGCGCGCGCGCACACCGATCATTGCCATTTCCGCATCCAATGACGAGGCTCACGTCGAGCGCTGCTTCGCATCGGGAATGGACGGCGTCCTGAGCAAGCCCATCCGCACCAGCAAGCTTCAGAACGTCATTGAGCTCTGGTGCGCCCCCCACGATGCAACGCCAGCAAGCGCGCATGCGCCCGAGGCGTTGCCCGACGTCCCCGCCGCCACTTGCAGCACTGTGCGCGACCACTTGCAGGCAGACCTGAACGCCGTGCGCGACGCCATGGCCTCGAACGACACGGACGCCGCCCGCCGCGCGGCGCATCGACTCCACGGGGCAGCGCTCACGCTTGGATTGGACACACTCGCACAACCGGCCGGACAGCTCGAGGCATTGCTGCGAACCGGCGCAGGTGACGAGAGCCGATCGGCCTTGGCGTCTCTCCTGGAGTGCTGGCATCTGCAATTCCCGTCTTCTTAGCTTTCGGTCAGCAAGCCCTTCGTGGCACGGCGGCGGGTAAGTCCGGTACGCCGATTCCCTCTCGCTTGATACGATTTTCACCAAAGCGCCTGTTCCATGGGCGATGGAGACAAGATGGACCTGCACACATCCAGCGCCGCTGCCCAGGCGCTGTACCGCGTCATGGTGCGCATCCGCGCCTTCGAGAACGCCGCCGAGACGGCCAGCCAGGGCGGCGTGAGCGCGTATGGCCAGCAGGCCGCCGGCGCCGCCAAGGTCCGCGGGCCGCTGCACCTGTCGACCGGCCAGGAAGCGGTGCCGGCCGGGGTGTGCGCGCACCTGCGCACCACCGACTACCTCACCTCCACCCACCGCGGCCACGGCCACACGCTGGCCAAGGGCGCCGACCTCGCGCGGATGATGTGCGAGCTGTTCGGCAAGGCCACCGGCTTCAACGGCGGCAAGGGCGGCTCGATGCACATCGCGGACTTCTCGGTCGGCATGCTGGGCGCCAACGGCGTGGTGGCGGCAGGCCTGCCGATCGCGGTGGGCGCGGCGCATGCGCAGAAGCTGCTGAAGAAGCCAGGCGACATCACGGTCTGCTTCTTCGGCGACGGCGCCATCAACCGCGGGCCATTTCTCGAAGCGCTGAACTGGGCACGGGTGTACGCGCTGCCCGTGCTCTTCGTCTGCGAGGACAACCGCTGGAGCGCGACCACGGCCAGCGGGCCGATGACGGCGGGCGACGGCGCGTCGGCGCGCGCCGCGTCGATGGACATCGCGGCCACGCAGGTCGACGGCAACGACGTGTTCGCGGTGCACGAGGCCGCCGCCCGGCTGGTGGCCGAGGTGCGCGCCGGCAGCGGGCCGCGCCTGCTGCATGCGCTGACGTACCGCGTGAAGGGGCATGTGTCGGTCGACCTGGCCGCCTACCGCGACCCGGCCGAACTGGCCGCCGCGCTGCAGACCGACCCGATCGCCCGGGCGCGGGACCGTCTGCTGGGTTCGGGCATCGCCGCCGCGACGCTCGATGCCATCGAGAACGCGGCGCGCGACGAGGTCCACACCGCCCTGGCGGTGGCCGACGCGGCACCCTGGCCCGACGCCGGCGCCGCCTTCACCGACGTGCAGACCACCGGCGCAGGCCAATGGAAATGAAGGCAATGAACGCAATGAACGCCACGACGAAGGACCTGAGCTACGCCGAAGCCGCCGTGCTCGCCCTGCAGCGCGAGATGCAGGCCGACCCGCGCGTGGTGGTGCTCGGCGAGGACGTGGGCCGCGGCGGCATCTTCGGCCAGTACAAGGGGCTGCAGGACCACTTCGGCCCCGAGCGCGTGATCGACACGCCGATCAGCGAGGCCGCGATCATGGGCGCCGGCGTGGGCATGGCGCTGGCCGGGCTGCGCCCTGTGGTCGAGATGCGGGTGGTCGACTTCGCGCTGTGCGGCATGGACGAGTTGGTGAACCAGGCCGCCAAGAACCGCTTCATGTTCGGCGGCCAGGGCCGGGTGCCGCTGGTGGCGCGCATGCCCGGCGGCATCTGGGACGCCTCGGCCGCACAGCATTCGCAGTCGCTGGAGGCGTGGTTCGCGCACCTGCCGGGCGTGGTGGTGGTGTGCCCGTCGACCCCGCAGGACAACCACGGCCTGCTGCGCTCGGCGCTGCAGTGCGGCGACCCGGTGGTCTACATCGAGCACAAGACGCTGTGGGGCGTGCGCGGCGAGGTCGACGAAGACGTCGCCGTGCCGCTGGGCAAGGCGGCGCGCGTGCGCGAGGGCAACGCGCTCACGCTGGTGAGCTGGAGCAAGCAGATGCAGGCCTGCGCGGCCGCCTGCGACGCGCTGGCGGCCGAGGGCATGGCGGTCGACCTGATCGACCTGCGCACGCTGTGGCCATGGGACCGCGACACCGTGCTGTCGTCGTGCGCGCGCACCGGGCGCCTGCTGGTCGTGCACGAGGCGGTGCAGGCGGCGGGCTTCGGCGCCGAAATCGCGGCCAGCGCGGCGGAGGCCACGGGCTGCCGCGTCGCGCGGCTGGGCGCGCCGCGCATTCCGGTGGGCTATGCGCCGGTGCTGGAGGCGCAGTCGCGCGTCGGGGTGGAAGCGATCGTGGCGGTGGCGAAGAAGCTGGCGGGCTGAAGCCGAGATCACCGATCTGCATGGACCCGCTCTTCTTCAAGCTGGTGCGGGTGGTCAACCTCACGGCGCGACCGTTTCATGAGCGCGTGGGCCGCGACCATCAGCTCACGCTGAACGAGTGGCGCGCCATGGCCGTGCTGGCCGCGCAGCCCGGGCTCAACGCCACGCAGGTCGCCGACCAGACCGGCCTCGACAAGATGGCCGTGAGCCGCGCGCTGGCCGGCCTGAAGCGCCACAAGCGCGTGCAGCGCCACGACGACCCGACCGACCAGCGCAGCCGCCGGCTCTATCTGACGGCTGCCGGCAAGACGCTGCACGAAACCGTGAGCGCCCTGGGCCGCGAACGCGAGGCCGCGCTGTTCGCGGGCGTCGATGCCGATGAACTGGCCCGGCTGGACGCAACGCTCGACAAGCTCATCGACGCCGTCCAGCGCACCAACTGACCAACGAAACGGCCGCCCTCTCCCCGCCCCTTCCAGAAACACCGTGGAACCGGCTCCGCCGGGCCACCGGTGTTGCCCCCGGTAGGGGGAAGGAGAAGCGACACGAAGTGCGCGAAGCCTGGGGGCGAGCCAAGTGCTCCGGCTTCGCCGGGCCACCGGTGTTGCCCCCGGTAGGGGGAAGGAGAAGCGACACGAAGTGCGCGGAGCCTGGGGGCGAGCCAAGTGCTCCGGCATCGCCGGGCCACTGGTGTTGCCCCCGGCAGGGGGAAGGAGCAGCGACACGAAGTGCGCGAAGCCTGGGGGCGAGCTTCATGCCGCCTTGGGGGCGAGCCCTATGCCGCGAACCCGCCGTCGATGTTCAGCCCGGCGCCCGTCACGAACGCCGCTTCCGGGCTGGCCAGGTAGGCCACCATACCCGCGATCTCGTCGGCATGGCCGTGGCGGTCGATGGCCATGAAGCTGTGCATGGTGGCGGCCATCGGGCCGTTGGCCGGGTTCATGTCTGTGTCGACCGGGCCGGGCTGCACGTTGTTGACCGTGATGCCGCGCGGGCCCAGGTCGCGCGCCAGGCCCTGCACCAGGCCAGTGAGCGCCGACTTGCTCATGGCGTACACGCTGCCGCCGGCAAAGGGCATGCGCTCGGCGTTGGTGCTGCCGATGTTCACGATGCGCCCGCCCGAGCCCATGTGCGCCAGCGCGGCCTGGATGGCGACGAACACGGCGCGCACGTTGACGGCAATGGTGCGGTCGAAGTCGGCCAGGCTGAACTGGTCGACGGGGCCCAGGTGCAGCACGCCCGCGCTGTTGACCAGGATGTCGATGCGCCCGCCGAAGTGCCGGGCGGCCTGGTCGATGCCGGCCTTGAGCGCGTCGGCGTCGGCGCTGTCGATCTTCAGCGCCAGCGCGCGGCCGCCTTCGGCCTCGATGGCGCGCGCCAGTTCGTCGGCGGGGGCCTGCGAGGCGCTGTAGCTGAAGGCCACGGCCGCGCCGTCGCGCGCCAGGCGGCGCACGATGGCCGCGCCGATGCCGCGCGAGCCGCCGGTGACAAAGGCGACCTTGCCGGCCAGGACGGGAGAAGAAGAAGCGATGTTCGAGGTCATGATTTTTCCGATCGGTTGGAGGAAGAAGGCCTTCAGTGTCGGCATTCCATTCCCTTCGCGGTAGCCACCAATTGGCGCAATCAACTTCAACCC
The DNA here is from genome assembly GCF_979254005.1 of Variovorax sp. AC103. Lineage (NCBI taxonomy): Bacteria > Pseudomonadati > Pseudomonadota > Betaproteobacteria > Burkholderiales > Comamonadaceae > Variovorax > Variovorax sp. AC103. The sequence goes on from NZ_CEEDFC010000028.1 coordinate 46,074, forward strand.
ATGGTTGAAGATGCGAGGGAGAATGCACGGCATGGAACCGCTCAACCACCTCGAATCCTTCGTGCAAAGTGCCGAGGGCGGCAGCTTCTCGGCCGCCGCCCGGCGCCTGGGGCTGACGCCGGCCGCGGTCAGCAAGAACGTCGCGCGGCTCGAGGCCCGGCTGGGCGTGCGGCTGTTCCAGCGCAGCACGCGCCGCCTGACGCTGACCGAGGGCGGCGAGCGCTTCCTGGCGCAGATCGGCGGCGCACTGGCCACGCTGCAGGCGGCCGTGGCGGGCATCGACACCGACGACGGCCAGCCGGCCGGCACGCTGAAGGTGAGCATGGGCCAAGCCTTCGGGCGCGAGCATGTGCTGCCGATGCTGGGCGACTTTCTGGCGCGCTACCCGGGCATCGTGCCGGACTGGCATTTCGACAACCAGCAGGTCGACCTGGTGGGCGAAGGCTTCGACGCGGCCATCGGCGGGGGCATCGAGCTGCCGGCCGGGCTGGTGGCGCGGGAACTCTCGCGCATCCACGTGGTGGCGGTGGCCTCGCCCGCGTACATGCAGGGGCGCAAGCGGCCGCGGCACCCGTCGGAGCTGGCCTCGCTCGACACGCTGCTGCGCCGGTCCTCGCCCACGGGACGGGTGCGAAGCTGGACGCTGCGGCATGCCAAGGGCAAGGGCCAGGACGGCCAGGAGCGCCAAGAGCGCCAAGACCGCGAGGAGGCCACCGTCGAGCTGCCCCGGCCGCGCGCCATCTTCAACGACCCCGAAGCCATCGCGCATGCGGCGCTCATGGGGCTGGGCGTGGCCATGCTGCCGATGCCCTTCGTGGAGCGCGGACTGCGCAGCGGCGCGCTGGTTCGGCTGCTGCCCGAGTGGTATCAGGATGCGGGCGCGGTGTGGCTGTACTACCCGAGCAAGAAGCTGCTGCCGCCCAAGACGCGCGTGTTCATCGACTTCGTGCTGCAGCGCTTTCGCGACGAGCGCTTCGCGCAGCGGATGCAGGTGGGCTGACCTGGCGAACGGCCGGCCCGTCAGGTCACGGGGTTTTCACCCGCGACGCCCGCGGCGCGCCCCTGTACAAACGCGCGCATGACTTCTTTCTCATTTCAATCGAATCGCCGCACCGCGCTGGCCGCTTCCCTCGCAACCGCCCTCACCGTGATGGCCGCTCCTTCGTGGGCCCAGGCCACCTGGCCGACCAAGCCGGTGCGCATCGTCGTGCCGTTCGCGGCCGGCGGCACCACCGACATCCTCGCGCGCGCCATGGCGCCCGAGCTCTCCAAGGCCTTCGGCCAGCAGTTCATCGTGGACAACCGCGCGGGCGCCGGCGGCAACGTGGGCGCCGAGCTGGTGGCGCGCGCGCCGAACGACGGCTACACGCTGCTGATGGGCACGGTGGGAACGCACGGCATCAACCGCGCGCTGTACCCCAAGCTGCCCTTCGACCCGATCAAGGACTTCGTGCCGATCACGCTGGTCGCCGCCGTGCCCAACGTGATGGAAATGAACGCCGAGAAGGCCAAGGCGCTGAACATCCACAACGTGCAGGACTTCATCAAGTACGCCAAGGCCAACCCCGGCAAGCTGAACATGGCGTCCAGCGGCAGCGGCACCTCGATCCACCTGGCGGGCGAGCTGTTCAAGAGCATGACCGGCACGTTCATGGCGCACATTCCGTACAAGGGCTCGGGCCCGGCGCTGCTGGACATGGTGGGCGGCAACGCCGACGTGATGTTCGACAACCTGCCGTCGTCGATGGCGCAGATCAAGGCCGGCAAGCTCACCGCGCTGGCCGTGACGAGCGCGCAGCGTTCGCCGGCGCTGCCGGACATTCCGACGGTGGCGGAGGTGGGTGGCCCGACGCTCAAGGGCTTCGAGGCGAGTTCGTGGTTCGGGCTGCTGGCGCCGGCCGGCACTTCGCCCGACATCGTCAACCGGATTCAGCAGGAAGTGGCCAAGTCGCTGAACACGCCGGCCATCAAGGAAAAGATGCTCGCGCAGGGCGCGCTGCCCAGCGGGAATTCACCCGCCGACTTCACGAAGCTCATTGCGAGCGAACACGTGAAGTGGGCGAAGGTCGTCAAGGACTCCGGCGCGAAGGTGGACTGACCCGAAAGCTCAGGTCTTCCAGGTCACGTCCTTCTTGTCGGCCAGGGAGTCCTTGAGCATGTGAAGCAGGGGGGCTGCACGCTGGTGCAGTCCTACATGCTGCTTCTCTGCATCGGCGGCATGGCCTTCGACGGCGTAGTCGTCGTGGTTGTGGGCGTTGCCGCCCTCGCGGGCCAGCGCGGCCTCGAGCGCGGAGATGGCGCCGGGAATCTGCTCGACGGTGATGATGCCTTGCGGCGCGACCGACTTGCCGACGATGTCGAGCAGCTGGCGTGCGTGCACTTCGAGCATGACGAAATCAGCGGAAGCCCGGGACTGGAAACGATAGAGCATGGTGTTCCTCACTCACTTGTAGATGTAATCACGGGCAAAAGGGTACACCGACTGCGCGCCGCGCAAGACGCCTGCGCGCCCTACATTGCCGTCAGGCTTTGTCGACAACATCTGGTGCAAGGAAATCCAGCCCTGCTCGAAACTCATGGCCGAGCCCGCCAGGTACAGGCGGTAGGCGCGCAGCACGCGCTCGGCGTTCTCGGCCTGGCGCCCGCCGTTGCGCTGGAGCACCTCGAGCGCGGTGCCAAGCTGCGCCTCCAGCGCATCCGACCAGGCCCACAGCGTGCGTGCGTAGTGCGGACGCAGGCTTTCGGTGTCGACCATCTCCAGGCCCGCAGCCGCGGTGTCGCGCAGCACGTGCGTCACGTGCAGCAACTCACCGCCCGGGAAGATGTACTTCTCGATGAAGTCGCCCATGCCGGCGCCCAGCTGGCGGTAGTTCAGCTCGCCCGAGGTGATGCCGTGGTTGAGCACCAGCCCGCCCGGCTTGAGCAGCGCGTGGATCTTGCGGAAATAGGTCGGCATGTTGGCAGCGCCGACGTGCTCGAACATGCCCACCGATGAGATCTTGTCGAAGGGCTGCGCGTCGGGCAGCTCGCGGTAGTCGCGCAGTTCCACGCGCACCCGGCCCTGCAGGCCTTTTTCCTCGATGAGCCGCTGCACGTACGCATGCTGGTTCTTCGACAGCGTGATGCCGGTGGCGTCCACGCCGTAGTGCTCGGCCGCCCAAATCAGCAAGGCGCCCCAGCCAGAGCCGATGTCCAGGTAACGCTCGCCCGGCTGCAGCATGAGCTTGCGGCAGATGTGGTCGAGCTTGGCTTCCTGCGCCTGCGCGAGCGTGAGCTCGGGCGTGCGGAAGTAGGCGCACGAATACACGCGGCGCGGGTCGAGCCACAGGGCGTAGAAATCGTCGGAAACGTCGTAGTGGAACTCGATCTGGGCCGCGTCCTTGCGCAGCGAGTGCGAGCCGCGCGACTTGGCGCGGTGCTGCAGGCGGCTCCACCAGCTGGTGTCGGTCTCGGCCGGGTTGCCGGGCAGCATGCCCACGGTGGCGTCGATCAGGTCGCGCATGGCGCCCTCGATCTGCACCTTGCCCTCGACGTAAGCCTCGCCGATGGCGCCCACCTGGTGGGCGGCCAGCTTGGCAAGCACCTTCCACTCCTTGAAAGCCAGCGTGACGCGGGCTCCCGCCTGGGCAACGCGCCGGCCGTCCGGCAGTTCCAGGGCAATGGGAACAGGCAGCGAGGCCAGCTGCGACTCGATCTTCAGTATCAAGTTTTGCATGGGGGCCATGGTATTGATTTTTCAAAGTTTTTGCATGACTCCCCGCGCCGGCGGGGGCGTCGAGCGGCGCGCCGGCCCCCGTTACGAATCCTCATTGACAGCAGATTGTTTATGCCTAAACTATTCAACCATGAACAGCCTCAGCACGGTCAAAACCGCTCCCGCCTCGGACCTCCAACGCATCCTGTGCATCGGCGGCGGGCCGGCAGGCCTGTATTTCGCCCTGCTGATGAAGGCGCGCAACCCGCAGCTCCAGATCACTGTGTTGGAACGCAACCGCCCCTTCGACACCTTCGGCTGGGGCGTGGTGCTGAGCGACCAGACGCTGGGCAACCTGCGCGCGGCCGACGGCCCCACCGCGGCGCTCATCGGCAACGAGTTCCACCACTGGGACGACATCCAGGTCTTCTTCAAGGGCGGCCAGGTGCGCTCGGGCGGCCACGGCTTCTGCGGCATCGGCCGCAAGCGGCTGCTCAACATCCTGCAGGAACGCTGCCTCGCGCTCGGCGTGGAACTGGTCTTTGAAACCGATGCCGCCGACGACCAGGCGGTGGCCGCCAAGTACAACGCCGACCTGGTCATTGCCAGCGACGGCCTGAACAGCCGCATCCGCCAGCGCTACGCCGAGGTGTTCAAGCCCGACGTCGACCTGCGCGAGTGCCGCTTCGTGTGGCTGGGCACGCACCAGACCTTCGACGCCTTCACGTTCGCCTTCGAAGAGACCGAGCACGGCTGGTTCCAGGCGCACGCCTACCAGTTCGACGACAAGACCTCGACCTTCATCGTCGAGACGCCCGAGGCCGTGTGGAAAGCCCATGGCCTGGACCAGATGGAGCAGCCCGAGGCCGTCGCCTTCTGCGAGAAGCTGTTCGCCAAGTACCTGGGCGGCCACTCGCTCATCAGCAACGCCACGCACCTGCGCGGCTCGGCCAACTGGATCCGCTTTCCGCGCGTGGTGTGCGAGCGCTGGACGCACCGCATCGACGTCGAGGGCCGCTCGGTACCTGTCGTGCTGATGGGCGACGCCGCGCACACGGCGCACTTCTCCATCGGCTCGGGCACCAAGCTCGCGCTGGAAGACGCGATCGACCTGGCCAACGAATTCGCGCAGGGCGGCACCGTCGACCATGTGCTCGAAGGCTACGAAGCGCGCCGCAGCGTCGAGGTGCTGAAGATCCAGAACGCCGCGCGCAACTCCACCGAATGGTTCGAGAACGTGCCGCGCTACACCGGCATGCAGATCGAGCAGTTCGCGTACTCGCTGCTCACGCGCTCGCAGCGCATCAGCCACGAGAACCTGCGCGTGCGCGACACGCAATGGCTCGGCGGCTACGAGCAGTGGCTGGCCGGCGGCAAGGCGATGCCGCCGATGCTCATGCCCTACACCGTGCGCGGGCTCACGCTGAAGAACCGCATCCTGGTGTCGCCGATGGCCACCTACAGCGCGGTCGACGGCGTGCCGCAGGACTTCCTGCTGGTGCACCTGGGCGCGCGCGCGCTCGGCGGCGCCGCGATGGTGTTCGTCGAAATGACGAGCCCAACGCCCGAAGGCCGCATCACCCCCGCCTGTACCGGTCTCTACAACGACACGCAGCAGGCCGCGTTCAAGCGCATCGTCGATTTCGTGCACACGCAGTCGAGCGCGAAGATCGCGATGCAGCTCGGCCACAGCGGCCCCAAGGGCTCCACACGCGTGGGCTGGGAAGGCACCGACGAGCCACTCGAAAGCGGCAACTGGCCGGTGCTGGGCGCGAGCGCCGTGCCCTACGGCGAACAGAACCAGCTGCCCGCCGCGATCACGCGCGAACAGATGGACACGCTGCGCGACCAGTTCGTCGACGCCACGCGCCGCACGCTGGAGGCCGGCTTCGACTGGCTCGAACTGCACTGCGCGCACGGCTACCTGCTGTCGGCCTTCATCAGCCCGCTGACCAACCTGCGCACGGACGAATACGGCGGCGACATCGAAGCGCGCTGCCGCTATCCGCTCGAGGTGTTCCGCGCCATGCGCGCCGTATGGCCCGAAGACAAGCCGATGAGCGTGCGCATCTCCGCGCACGACTGGGCCCCCGGCGGCAACACCGACGCCGATGCGGTGGCAATCGCGCGCCTGTTCAAGCAAGCCGGCGCAGACTTCATCGACGTGTCGTCCGGCCAGACCACGCGCACCGCCAAGCCGGTGTACGGCCGCATGTACCAGACGCCGTTCTCGGACCGCATCCGCAACGAGGTCGGCATTGCGACCATCGCGGTCGGCGCCATCACCGACGCCGACCAGGCCAACAGCATCATCGCGGCCGGCCGCGCCGACCTGTGCGCCGTGGCGCGCCCGCACCTGGCCGACCCAGCGTGGACGCTGCACGAAGCGGCCAAGCTGCAAAGCCGCTACGTCGACTGGCCGAAGCAGTACCTGAGCGGGCGCGACCAGATGTACCGCGAGATCGCCAAGCAACAGCAGATCGCCGCGGCCACCGCATCGGCTGCCGCCGCGAACACTGACGAGACGCACTGACATGGACCTCGAAGCGCGCGCGCACAGCGAACATCCGGAAGCCTTGCGGCTCTGGCTGCGGCTGCTTACATGCACCCAGCTGATCGAGAAGCAGGTGCGCAACGAACTGCGCTCGCAGTTCACCACCACGCTGCCGCGCTTCGACCTGATGTCGCAACTCGAGCGCTCGCCCGAGGGCCTGAAGATGAACGAGCTCTCGCGCCGCATGATGGTCACGGGCGGCAACGTCACCGGCATCACCGACCAGCTGGTGACCGAAGGCCTGGTGGAGCGCATCAACGTCGAAGGCGACCGCCGCGCCTGGCGCGTGCGCCTCACGGCGCGCGGACGCAAGCTCTTCAACGAGATGGCGCAACAGCACGAAGACTGGATCGTCGGAGCCTTCTCCGGCCTCAGCACCAAGGAGATCGCGCAGCTGCACAAGCTGCTCGGCAAGGTCAAGCAACACTCACACAACCAATCGATGGCGGAGACCGAATGAAGCACTACATCGGCGCAGGCAATCCCATGCGCGCCCAATTCGAAGCGAAGGCAGCCTACAAGGCCGAGCACTTCGCATGGAGCTACGACAACGGCATCGGCACCGTCACGCTGAACCGGCCCGAGCGCAAGAACCCGCTCACCTTCGACTCGTACGCCGAACTGCGCGACCTGTTCCGCGCGCTGAACTACGCGACCGACGTGAAAGTGATCGTCGTCACCGGCGCGGGCGGCAACTTCTGCTCGGGCGGCGACGTGCACGAGATCATCGGCCCGCTGACCGGCATGCGCATGCCCGAGCTGCTGGAGTTCACGCGCATGACGGGCGACTTGGTGAAGGCCATTCGCGCCTGTCCGCAGCCCATCGTCGGTGCGATCGACGGCGTGTGCGCCGGTGCCGGCGCGATGATCGCCTTGGCCTGCGACCTGCGCTACGGCTCGCCCGCCACGCGCACCGCGTTCCTGTTCACGCGCGTAGGCCTTGCTGGTGCGGACATGGGTGCGTGCGCACTGTTGCCGCGCGTGATCGGCCAGGGCCGTGCGTCGGAGCTGCTGTTCACCGGCCGCGCCATGACGGCGCAGGAAGGCCATGCCTGGGGCTTCTTCAATGCGCTGCACGAAAGCGATGCGCTGCTCGAGGCCGCCACCAAGGTGGCGCGCGACCTGGCCGAAGGCCCGACCTTCGCGCACGGCATGACCAAGACCATGCTCGCGCAGGAGTGGTCGATGACCATCGACCAGGCCATCGAAGCCGAGGCCCAGGCCCAGGCCATCTGCATGCAGACCGAAGACTTCAAGCGTGCGTACGAAGCCTTCGCGGCCAAGCGCAAGCCGGTGTTCGGCGGAGACTGACGCGATGATGACCAAAGCACCCGCGCCGCCCTCGACCGCGCACCTCGCACTGCCCTTCTTCGACGACGCGCATCGCGCGCTGGCCGATGGCCTGCTGCCCTGGGCGGCGGCACAGGAGGTGGACGAACATGACGATCGCGCCGCATGCCGCGACTGGGTGCAGCGCCTCGGCGAAGGGGGATGGTTGCGCTACTGCGTGCCGGGCACCTCGGGCGGGGCGCTGGAGCGCCTCGACTCGCGCGCACTCGTGCTGCTGCGTGAAACGCTCGCCTTCCATTCGCCGCTTGCCGACTTCGCCTTCGCGATGCAGGGTCTGGGCAGCGGCGCGATCACGCTTGCTGGCACGCCCGAACAGCATGCGAACTACCTGACTGCAGTTGCGAAGGGCAGCAAGATCGCGGCCTTCGCGCTCAGCGAGCCCGAAGCGGGCTCCGACGTGGGTGCGATGGCGATGCGCGCCGAAGCCACCGCCGATGGCTGGAAGCTGAACGGCGAGAAGACCTGGATCAGCAACGGCGGCATCGCCGACTTCTACTGCGTGTTCGCCAAGACCGAGCCCAACGGTGGCACGCGCGGCATCACGGCCTTCATCGTCGATGCGACGACACCGGGCCTCGACACCTCCGAGCACATCGACGTGATGGCGCCGCATCCGCTCGCGACACTGCGCTTCGAGAACTGCGTCGTGCCGCGCACCGCGCAACTCGGTGAGCTCAACGGCGGCTTCAAGCTGGCGATGCGCACGCTCGACATCTTCCGCGCATCGGTCGCTGCCGCGGCACTCGGCATGGGCCGACGCGCGCTGGCGGAGGCCATTTCGCATTCGAAGAACCGGCGCATGTTCGGCCAGACGCTCGCGGACTTCCAGCTCACGCAGGCCAAGCTCGGCGAGATGGCCGCGCTGATCGACAGTGCCGCACTGCTCACCTACCGGGCGGCATGGATGCGCGACGACGCGGAGCAACGCGGTGCACCCGCGGTCGGCGACGTGTCCGCTGCCGCCGCCATGGCCAAGATGTGCGCCACCGAGAACGCGAGCCGCGTGATCGACATGGCGCTGCAGATGCACGGCGGCCTGGGCGTGAAGGTTGGCACGAAGATTGAAAGCCTCTACCGCGACATCCGCTCGCTGCGCATCTATGAAGGCGCGACGGAAGTTCAACAACTGATCATTGGCAAATCCGTTCTGCGGGGATAAATACCGTGTCTGCCCAAGTCGACCGCTTCGTTCACGACCGCCTGCCGCCTGCCGAGCAGCTGCCCGCCTTTCGCTATGAGCTGCCCGAGCTGCAGTTGCCCGACCAGCTCAACCTGGTCGAGGAGCTGCTCGACAAGGCCGCCGCGAAAGGCTTCGGCGACAAGCCGATGCTGCGTTCGCCCGCGGGCACGCTGACGTACGCGCAAGCGGCCGTCGAGGTCAACCGCATCGCACAGGTGCTGACGGAAGACCTCGGGCTGGTGCCGGGCAACCGCGTGCTGCTGCGCGGCGGCAATTCGGTGGCAATGGCGCTGTCGTGGCTGGCAGTGGTGAAGGCGGGCCTCATTGCCGTGGCCACGATGCCTTTGCTGCGTGCGAAGGAACTGGGCGAGATCATCGACAAGGCACGGCCCGTGGCCGCGTTGTGCGACGGGCGCCTGCTCGACGAACTCCTGATCGCCCAGCGCGAGTACCCGGTGCTTGCAACGGTGCTCGCATTCAACAAGCCCGATGCACCCGACTCCCTCTCTGCACACGCAGCAACGAAGAGCGGCGTGTTCAAGGCCTGCCCCACGGCATCGGACGACATCGCGCTGCTCGCGTTCACCTCGGGCACCACCGGCAAGCCGAAGGCGCCCGTCACCACGCACCGCGACGTGCTCGCGATGTGCGAGACATGGCCGCGCCATGTGTTGCACGCGCACAGCGACGACATCGTGATCGGCTCGCCGCCGCTGGCCTTCACCTTCGGGCTCGGCGGGCTGCTGGTATTTCCGATGTGGGCTGGTGCCTCGGTCTACTTCGCCGATGCGCCGTTCACGCCCGAAGGGCTCGTGAAGCTCATCAACGAGGTCGGTGCGACCATCTGCTACACCGCGCCCACGTTCTATCGCCAGATGGCGCCGTTCGTGAAGCAGCACGGCCTGCCCACGCTGCGCATCAGCGTGAGCGCCGGCGAGGCGCTGCCCGACGCGACGCGCCAGCTGTGGAAGGAAGTCTCGGGCATCGAGATGCTCGACGGCATTGGCGGCACCGAGGTGTTCCACATCTACATCTCGGCCGCCGGCGACGACGTGCGCCGCGGCGCGGTCGGCAAGGCGGTACCCGGCTTCATCGCGAAGGTGGTGGACAACGCGGGCAACGAAGTGCCGCGCGGCACCGTCGGCAAGCTCGCGCTGCAAGGCCCCGTGGGCTGCCGATACCTCGAAGACCCGCGCCAGACCGACTACGTGAAGAACGGCTGGAACTACCCCGGCGACTCCTTCGTGCAGGACGACGACGGCTATTTCTTCTACCAGGCGCGCGCCGACGACATGATCATCACGGCCGGCTACAACGTCGGCGGCCCGGAGGTCGAAGACGCGCTGCTCAAGCACCCGGCCGTGGCCGAGTGCGGCGTGATCGGCAAGCCCGACGCCGATCGCGGCATGATCGTGAAGGCGTTCTGCGTACTCAAGCCCGGCCAGGAGGGCGATGCCGCCCTGGTGAAAGCGCTCCAGGACCACGTGAAGGCGACCATCGCGCCGTTCAAATACCCGCGCGAGATCGAGTTCGTGACGGTGCTTCCGCGCACCGAGACCGGCAAGCTCCAGCGATTCAAACTGAGACAACTCAACACCACACCATGATCAACAAACTCCTGCAGCCTGAAGGCTGGTTGCCTCCCAAGGGCTATGCGAACGGTATTGCCGCGCGCGGCACGATGCTGTTCGTCGGCGGCCAGATCGGCTGGAATGGGCAGCAGCAGTTCGAGTCGGACGACTTCATCGAGCAGTGCGGGCTCGCACTGCGCAACATCGTCGAGGTGCTGCGCGCGGGCGGAGCGGGCCCCGAGCACATGGTGCGCATGACCTGGTACGTGACGGACCGCGACGAATACAGCCGCCGGCTCTCCGAGCTCGGCCCCGTCTATCGCGATGCGATGGGCCGCAACTTCCCGGCCATGACCTGCGTGCAGGTGGCGGCGCTGGTCGAGCACCGCGCGAAGGTCGAGATCGAGGTGACGGCGGTCGTTCCGGACTGATGCCGTTCCCGCGCACCGCCGTCGTGTCTCACACGATGGCGTGCGCGAAACGCTTGCGGTACTCCGCGGGCGTGATGCCGACCTGACGCCGAAACGCACGGCGCAGCGTGTCGGCATCGGCAAAGCCGCACAGCGACGCCACCTGCTTGGGTGCGGCGTCCCCCACCTCCAGCAGGCGGCGCGCGGCAGCCACGCGAATCTCTTCCACCCATGCCGCGGGCGTGACCCCCACTTCCTGCCTGAACAGCCGCGCGAAATGGCGCTCGCTGAGGCCCATGCGCGCAGCGAGATTCGCGACGCCATGGCCCATGGCGGGGTTCGCCGCAATCCAGCGCTGAACCTCCTGCAAGGCCGAACGCCCCGTGGGTGCGGCTTCGCCCTTGCGGCTGAACTGCATCTGGCCACCGGGGCGCTTGAAGAACATCACGAGTTGAGCGGCGACCTTCATCGCGATTTCGCGGCCCAGGTCTTCTTCCACCAGAGCGAGCGCCAGGTCGAGGCCCGCGGTCACGCCGGCGGCGGTGCGTACGCGGCCGTCGCGAACGTGGATGGCGTCTGCATCGACGGTGACCGAAGGGAAATCCAGTGCGAGTTGATCGGCCACCGCCCAATGCGTGGTCACACGACGGCCGTTCAGCAAGCCGGCCTGCGCCAGCACGAAGGCACCACTGCAGACGGAGCCGAAGCGGCGCACCTTGGGTGTGCGCTGGCGCAGCCATGCGGTCACGTCGAGGTCGAACAGGGTGGTTGCCGCATGCGGCGTGCCGGCGACGAGCAGCGTGTGGATGGGCTCGTTCATCTCGTCGCCTATCACCGCGTCGGGCATCAGCCGCACGCTTGACGAGCTGCGAATGGCGCCGCGCCGGCTCGCGACGACCCGCATGCGATAGGCCTCCGCACGGGCTTGTACGTTGGCTTCGGCGAATACATCGAGCGGGCCCGACACGTCCAGCAGCTGGACGCCGGGCATGGCGAGGATCGCGATGGTCTTGGCGCTGCGTGCGATGTCGGTGTCTCCTTCAGTCGTGCAATGGCTGGATTCGTCGCCTCATGGCGGTTCAGGACACTCTATCCGAACCCTAGAGTCATGCTTACACGCACAGGAGAATCCACATGGCTTTGACGACGACAGACATCGAAGGGGTGCGCATCCCCGACAGCAAGCTCGCACACGAGATCACCGAACTGGTCCGGGACACGGCGCCGCCGCTGCTGTTCCACCACTCGAGCCGGGTCTACTACTTCGGCGCATTGGCCGGCAAACGCCGCGGGCTCACGTTCGATCCGGAACTGCTGTACGCGGGCGCGATGTTCCACGACATGGGCCTGCTGAAAAAGCACAGCAGCGCGCAGGAGCGCTTCGAGGTCGACGGCGCGAACGTGGCGCGGGACTTTCTGCGGGGACACGGGATCTCGCAACAGGACATCGACCTGGTGTGGACGTCGATCGCGCTGCACACGACGCCCGGGATTCCACAGCACATGCATCCGGTGGTGGCGCTGGTCACGGCCGGTGTCGAAATGGACGTGCTGGGGCTGGCCTACAAGGAGTTCAGCGAGGCCGAGCGCACACGGGTCGTGCATGCGCATCCCCGAACCGAAAACTTCAAGGAAGACATCATCCAGGCCTTCTACGAAGGCATCCGGCACAAGCCGCAGAGTACGTTCGGCAACGTCAAGGCCGACGTGATCGCGGACAAGGAACCGCACTTTCACCGGGGCAACTTCTGCAGCGTGATCCGATGCTCGGCCTGGCACGGCTGAGGTTCATCTTCAGAAACTCTGGAAACAAAAAAGCCCTCATTGCGAGGGCTTTTTCAATTCATTTACCTGACCAAGAAAAAAGGCCCTTTGAAATTCAAAGGGCCTTTTAAATTGGTTGCGCGAGCAAGATTTGAACTTGCGACCTTTGGGTTATGAGCCCAACGAGCTACCAGGCTGCTCCATCGCGCGGCAAGTATAAATTATAGCTTATTCAGCAGCGTTTTGCTCAGCTGCGTCGTCTTTAATTTCAGCACGGTCGACCAGTTCGACGAGCGCCATCGGAGCGTTGTCGCCCACGCGGAAGCCCATCTTCAGGATGCGGGTGTAGCCGCCCGGGCGCGCGGCGAAACGCGGGCCGAGTTCGCCGAAGAGCTTGACGACGCTGTCGCGGCTGCGCAGGCGGTCGAAGGCCAGGCGCTTGTTGGCCAGCGTGGGCTTCTTGGCGAGCGTGATCATCGGTTCGATGACACGGCGCAGTTCCTTGGCCTTGGGGACCGTGGTCTTGATGACTTCGTGCTCGATGAGCGAATTCATCATGTTCTGCAGCATCGCAAGGCGGTGCGAGCTGGTGCGGTTGAGTTTGCGGAGTCCGTGACCGTGACGCATGGTGCTTTTCCTTTACTTTATAAAAACAGGCAGCCGTATCAGGTACTGCCCGGTGCACTGGCCCTTTTCCGGGCCAACCTTCAAAAATTTAAATCAACGCTTGTCGAGGCCGGCCGGTGGCCAGCTTTCGAGCTTCATGCCCAAGGTCAGGCCGCGCGAAGCGAGGACTTCCTTGATTTCGTTGAGCGACTTGCGACCCAGGTTAGGGGTCTTGAGCAACTCGTTCTCGGTGCGCTGGATCAGGTCACCGATGTAGTAGATGTTTTCGGCCTTCAGGCAGTTGGCCGAGCGCACCGTCAGTTCGAGTTCGTCGACAGGGCGCAGCAGGATCGGATCGAATTGCTGTGCGCTGCGCGGTGCGGGTGCATCGAATGCAGCGAGTTCGCCGCCTTCGAGCTGCGCAAACACGGCGAGCTGCTCGACCAAAATTTTAGCCGATGCGCGCACGGCGTCTTCGGCGGTGATCGCACCATTGGTTTCGATCTCGACCAGCAGCTTGTCCAGGTCGGTACGCTGTTCGACACGGGCGCTTTCGACCGTGTAGCTCACGCGCTTCACGGGCGAGAACGACGCGTCCAGAACGATGCGGCCAATCGACTTGGTCGGCTCGTCGGCGTAGCGGCGCATCGTGCCGGGCACGTAGCCGCGACCCTTTTCGACCTTGATCTGCATGTCGAGCTTGCCGCCTTGCGACAGGTGCGCGATCACGTGGTCAGGATTGATGATCTCGACGTCGTGCGGGGTCTGGATGTCCGAGGCCAGGACAGGGCCTTCGCCGTCCTTGCGCAGGCTCAGCGTGACTTCGTCGCGGTTGTGGAGCTTGAACACCACGCCCTTGAGGTTCAGAAGGATGTTGACGACATCTTCCTGCACACCGTCGATCGACGAGTACTCATGCAGAACGCCAGCGATCGTGACTTCGGTGGCAGAGTAGCCCACCATCGACGACAGCAGAACGCGACGCAGCGCGTTGCCGAGCGTGTGGCCGTAGCCGCGCTCGAAAGGTTCGAGCGTGACCTTGGCCTTGTTCGGCGCAAGTTGCTCGACCTGAATGGTCTTGGGTTTCAGCAGGGTGGTTTGCATGCAGACTTCCTCTCAATACCCCCGGCTCGTTACACCGGTAAGGCTGGTGAAGCACCTGACCCGCAGCAGAGTGCGGGGCAGGAACGTGAACAACAATAACAATCTCCCGCATGCGCCGAAGGGCGGATGCGGGAAGAAAAAATCAACGCGAATAGAGTTCGACGATCAGCGATTCGTTGATGTCGGCTGCGAATTCGTCGCGATCGGGCACCTTCTTGAACGTGCCTTCGGCCTTGTCGGCGTTCACATCGACCCATGCCGGAATACCGACTTGCTGGGCGAGCTGGAGCGCTTCGACGATGCGGTTCTGCTTCTTCGACTTGTCGCGCACGGCGATTACGTCACCGGTCTTGACCAGGTACGACGGGATGTTGACCGACTGACCGTTCACCGTGATCGCCTTGTGCGACACGAGTTGACGCGCTTCAGCGCGGGTCGAGCCGAAGCCCATGCGGTAGACGACGTTGTCCAGGCGCGATTCGAGGATGAACAGCAGGTTGGCACCGGTGTTGCCACGGCGACGATCGGCTTCTTCGAAGTAGCGGCGGAACTGCTTTTCGAGCACGCCGTACATGCGCTTGACCTTCTGCTTTTCACGCAGTTGGAGGCCGTAGTCGGAAGTGCGCTGACCCGAGGTGCGACCGTGCTGGCCGGGCTTGGAGTCGAACTTGGCCTTGTCCTGGATCGAGCGGCGGGCGCTCTTCAGGAACAGGTCGGTGCCTTCACGGCGGGAAAGTTTGGCCTTGGGGCCGAGGTAACGTGCCACGATTTTTCCTTTGTGTATCTGCCGCAGTTGCCTGCGGGAGCCACCTGCGAGACGCGGGTGGCGGTGGGCTTAGATAAAAAACAAATGCGCAGCCGCTATTCAAAGCCGGCTGCGCCTTGCAGACTGACGCTCAGATGCGGCGACGCTTCTGGGGGCGGCAGCCGTTGTGCGGAACGGGCGTCACGTCGGCAATGGAATTGATCCGGATGCCGAGCGCAGCCAGTGCGCGCACCGACGATTCGCGACCGGGGCCGGGGCCCTTGATCTCGACGTCGAGGTTCTTGATACCTTGTTCAACAGCAGCACGGCCGGCAACTTCGGAAGCCACCTGCGCAGCGAACGGCGTCGACTTGCGCGAGCCCTTGAAGCCCTGGCCACCCGACGAAGCCCACGACAGGGCGTTGCCCTGGCGATCGGTGATCGTGATGATGGTGTTGTTGAACGAGGCATGCACGTGGGCGATGCCGTCCGCAACGTTCTTGCGAACCTTCTTGCGAACGCGCTGTGCGGCGTTGTTTGCAGGTGCTTTAGCCATGCTGGTCTATCCTTATTTCTTCAGGGACTGCGCAGCCTTGCGCGGACCCTTGCGGGTGCGGGCATTGGTGCGCGTGCGCTGGCCGCGCATCGGCAGGCCGCGACGGTGACGGAAGCCGCGATAGCAACCGATGTCCATCAAACGCTTGATGTTCATCGTCGTTTCGCGACGCAGATCGCCTTCGATGGTGAAGAGAGCGATCTGATCACGGATCTTCTCGAGATCGCCGTCGGTCAGATCCTTGATCTTCTTCGAATATTCGATGCCGCTCGCTTCGCAGATTTGACGGGCGCGGGTGCGACCGATACCGAAAATGGCGGTCAGGCCGATTTCAGCGTGCTTGTGCGGCGGGATGTTGATGCCAGCAATACGTGCCATGTGCGTCCTCTAATACTCTTCAATCAACCCTGGCGCTGCTTGTGGCGCGGGTCGGTGCAAATCACACGCACCACACCTTTACGGCGGATGACCTTGCAATTACGGCAGATGGTTTTGACCGAAGCCGAAACTCTCATTTCATTCTCCTAAAACTGTTTAACGTGGCGGTCTACCGCCCGGACTCAATACTGAAAAACACAGCCCTACGATGTCTTGAAGTTAGCCTTCTTCAGCAGCGATTCGTACTGCTGGGACATCATGTAGTTTTGCACCTGGGCCATGAAGTCCATCGTGACGACCACGATGATCAGCAGGGAGGTACCACCGAAGTAGAACGGCACGTTGTACTTCAGGATCAGGAACTCTGGCAGCAGGCAGACGAAGGTGATGTACACCGCGCCGGCCAACGTCAGGCGAACCAGAATCTTGTCGATATAGCGAGCGGTCTGGTCACCCGGGCGAATGCCAGGAATGAATGCACCACTCTTCTTCAGGTTGTCGGCCGTTTCCTTGCTGTTGAACACGAGAGCCGTGTAGAAAAAGCAGAAGAAAACGATCGCAGCGGCATACAGCAGCACATAGATCGGCTCACCCGGACGCAGCGCGCCAGCGATGTCCTTGATCCAGCGGAAACCACCTTCACCCGTGCTGAACCAGCCAACCACCGTTGCGGGCAGCAGGATGATCGACGAAGCGAAGATCGGCGGAATCACGCCAGCCATGTTCAGCTTCAGCGGCAGGTGCGAAGACTGGCCACCATAGACCTTGTTGCCCACCTGTCGCCGCGCATAGTTCACCAGAATCTTGCGCTGGCCGCGTTCCACGAACACCACGAAGTAAGTGACCAGCACCACGACCGCGATGATGAAGAGCGCAATGATGGGGTTCATCGCACCGGTCGTCACCAGGGACGCCAGGCCGCCGATGGCGTTGGGCAGGCCAGCTGCGATACCTGCAAAGATCAGGATCGAGATGCCGTTGCCCAGGCCGCGTTCGGTGATCTGCTCGCCGAGCCACATCAGGAACATCGAACCGGCCGTCAGGCTCACCATGGCGGTCAGGCGGAAGCCGAAGCCGGGTGCGATGACCAGGCCGGCCGACGACTCGAGCGCCACCGAGATGCTGAACGACTGGAACAGCGCCAGACCCAGCGCGCCGTAGCGCGTGTACTGAGTGATCTTGCGGCGGCCAGCCTCGCCTTCCTTCTTCAATTGCTCGAAGGTAGGAATCACGTAGGTCATCAACTGCATGATGATCGACGCCGAGATGTACGGCATGATCCCCAACGCGAACACGGTGAAACGCGACAGCGCCCCGCCCGAGAACATGTTGAACAGGCTCAGAATGCCGCCCTGCTGGCCCTGGAACAACGCTGCCAGCTGGTCCGGGTTGATACCCGGCACAGGAATGTGAGCGCCGACCCGGTAGACCACGAGCGCGAGCAGCAAAAACACGAGCCGACGACGAAGGTCGCCGAACTTGCCTGTTTTTGCGATCGTTGCCGCGTTAGTTGCCACGAAGAACTTCTTTCAGTCCGAGGGTGATCAGGCGAAGCTGCCGCCGGCTGCTTCGATAGCAGCCTTGGCGCCAGCCGTTGCACCCACGCCCGTCAGCTTGACGGCCTTGGTGAGTTCACCGGTCTTGATGATCTTGACGACCTTGGCGAGCTGGCCCACCAGGCCGGCTTGCTTCAGCGCCAGGACGTCCACTTCGGCCAGGCCGAGCTGCTCGAGCGCAGTCAGCGTGACTTCGGCGTTGAACTTCAGCAGGTGCGACTTGAAGCCACGCTTGGGCAGGCGACGCTGCAGAGGCATTTGACCGCCTTCGAAGCCCACCTTGTGGAAACCGCCTGCGCGCGACTTCTGGCCCTTGTGACCGCGACCTGCGGTCTTGCCGATGCCAGAGCCGATACCACGGCCAACGCGACGCTTGGCGTGCTTGGCGCCGGCTGCCGGCTTGATGCCATTGAGTTCCATATCAGTCTCTCTTACAGAACTTTGACCAGATAACTGATCTTGTTGATCATGCCGCGCACCGCCGGGGTGTCTTGCAGCTCGCTCACGCTGTTGAGCTTGCGCAGGCCGAGGCCACGCACGGTCGCGCGATGCGATTCCTTGGTGCCAATCGGGCTCTTGACCAATTGCACCTTGAGGGTTTGTTGTTGCGTCGTCATTTGAATGCTTCTTTCAGGCTTGCGCTCAAGCGAAGATTTCTTCGACGGTCAGGCCACGCTTGGCAGCCACCGCGGACGCGGTCGTCGAGTTCTTCAACCCGTCGAGCGTGGCGCGAACCATGTTGTAGGGATTCGACGAACCATGGCTCTTGGCCACGATGTCGGTGATGCCCATGACTTCGAACACGGCGCGCATCGGGCCGCCGGCGATGATGCCGGTACCCTTCGGGGCGGGGATCATGACGACCGAAGCGGCGCCGTGATGACCCGTCACGCGGTGATGCAGCGTGCCGTTCTTGATCGAGATCTTGGCCAGGTTGCGACGGGCTTCTTCCATTGCCTTCTGCACGGCAGCAGGCACTTCCTTCGACTTGCCCTTGCCCATGCCGACGCGACCTTCGCCGTCACCCACCACGGTGAGTGCCGCGAAACCGAGGATACGACCACCCTTCACCACCTTGGTGACGCGGTTGATCGCGATCATCTTCTCGCGCAAACCGTCTTCAGGGCCTTCGTTCTGCGTTCTTGCTTGAATCTTTGCCATTTTGAATCTCGTGTCCGGTTAGAACTGCAGACCGGCTTCGCGGGCGGCCTCGGCCAGCGCCTTGACGCGGCCGTGGTATGCGAAACCAGCGCGGTCGAAAGCGACCTTCTCGACGCCTGCAGCCTTCGCCTTTTCAGCGATGCGCTTGCCGACTGCGGTGGCTGCGGCGGCATTGCCGCCCTTGCCCGAACCGCCGAGCGAGGTACGCACTTCGGCTTCTGCCGTCGATGCGGTTGCAATCACCTTGGTGCCGTCGTCGGAGATGACGGTGGCGTAGATGTGCAGGTTGGTGCGGTTCACCGTGAGACGGGCCACGCCCTGCGTCGCGATGCGAATGCGGGTCTGGCGCGAGCGGCGAAGACGCTGTGCTTTTTTGGTCAACATCATTTTGCTGCCCCTTACTTCTTCTTGGTCTCTTTGATCACGATCTTCTCGTCCGAATAACGGATGCCCTTGCCCTTGTAAGGCTCAGGCGGACGAACAGCGCGGATCTCAGCGGCGATTTGACCAACGCGCTGACGGTCAGCACCCTTGATCACGATTTCGGTCGGGGTCGCAGTGGCCACCGTGATGCCTTGCGGCATTTCGATGTTGACCGGGTGCGAATAACCGACTTGCAGGTTCAACTTGTTGTTGGAGGCTGCAGCCTTGTAGCCGACGCCGACCAGGTTGAGCTTCTTCTCGAAGCCCTTGGTCACGCCAACCACCATGTTGTTCACCAGCTGACGGATCGTGCCGCTCATCGCGTTCGCTTCACGCGATTCGTTGGCGGGCTCGAAGCTCAGCTTGCCGTCATTGCTGACGACCTTGACCAGTGCATTGCGATGCAGGACGAGCGAACCGCCCGTGCCCTTCACGCTGATCTGGTCTTCCTTGATCGACACATCCACGCCTGCGGGGATGGTGATCGGCATTTTTCCTACTCGGGACATTTCAGTAACTCCTCGATGTCTCGGTTAGGCGACGTAGCACAGAACTTCGCCGCCGACACCGGTGGCGCGAGCCTTGCGGTCGGTCATCACGCCCTGGGGGGTCGTGACGATCGCAACGCCAAGGCCGTTCTGGACTTGCGGAATGGCTGCACTGGCCTTGTAGACGCGCAGGCCGGGGCGGCTCACGCGTTCGATACGTTCGATGACCGGACGGCCAGCGTAGTACTTCAGCGTGATGACGAGTTCGGACTTGCCTGCATCGGTCTTCACTTCGAAGCCGTCGATGTAGCCTTCGTCCTTCAGGACTTGTGCAATCGCAGCCTTCACCTTGGAAGACGGGATCGACACAGTGGGCTTCGCCACCATCTGCGCGTTACGGATACGCGTCAGCAGGTCGGCAATGGGATCACTCATGCTCATGTTGTTTGCTCCTGCCTGGCTTACCAGCTGGCCTTGGTGACACCGGGGATGTCGCCAGCGAAAGCCAGTTCACGGATCTTGGCGCGAGCCAGACCGAATTGACGGAAGGTACCGCGCGGGCGACCGGTGATCGCGCAACGGTTGCGTTGGCGGGTCGGGTTCGCATTGCGCGGGAGCTTTTGCAGGCCCAGACGGGCAGCTGCGCGCTCTTCGTCGCTCTTCTTCAGGTCGTTGGAAGCCGCCTTCAGTTCAGCGTGCTTCGCAGCGAACTTGGCAACCAGCTTGTCGCGCTTGAGTTCGCGCTGGATCAAAGATTGTTTAGCCACAGTTCGCCTCAGTTCTTGAACGGGAAACGGAAACCAGCCAGAAGCGCCTTGGCTTCTTCGTCGGTCTTGGCCGTCGTCGTGATGCTGATGTTGAGACCGCGCAAGGCATCGACCTTGTCGTACTCGATCTCGGGGAAAATGATCTGTTCCTTGACGCCGATGTTGTAGTTGCCACGGCCGTCGAACGCACGGCCGGAGATGCCGCGGAAGTCGCGAACACGCGGCAGCGCGATGGTCACGAAACGGTCCAGGAACTCATACATCTGCACGCCACGCAGCGTGACCATGCAGCCGATGGGCTGGTTTTCGCGGATCTTGAAACCGGCGATAGCCTTCTTCGACTTGGTGACCACGGGCTTCTGGCCGGCGATCTTGGTCAGGTCGGCGACAGCGTTGTCGAGAACCTTCTTGTCGGCGACTGCTTCACCCACGCCCATGTTGAGCGTGATCTTGGTGAGGCGCGGGACCTGCATCGGCGACTTGTAGCCGAACTTTTCAGTCAGGTCTTTCGCGATCTTTTCGCGATAGTGTTGTTGGAGACGTGCCATGTGAGTACCTCTTAGGCGAACTTGATTTCGTCGCCGCTGGACTTGAAGACGCGAACAGCCACGCGCTTGCCGTCAGCACCCTGGGTGACCTTGATGCCCACGCGATCGGCCTTGCCGGTCGCGGCATTGAAGATCGCCACGTTGGATTGGTGAATGGGCATGGACTTCTCGACGATGCCACCGGTCGTACCCTTGAGCGGGTTCGGCTTGGTGTGCTTCTTGACGAGGTTCAGGCCGTCGATGACGATGTGCGAATCGTCCTTGCGGAGCGAAACGGTACCGCGCTTACCCTTGTCACGACCGGCCAACACGATGACCTGGTCGCCTTTGCGAATCTTGTTCATGGCGTTGTGTCCTTAGAGAACTTCGGGTGCCAGCGACACGATCTTCATGAACTTCTCGGTGCGCAGTTCGCGCGTGACCGGTCCGAAGATGCGGGTGCCGATAGGCTCCAGCTTGGCGTTGAGCAACACTGCAGCGTTGCCGTCGAACTTGACGAGCGAGCCGTCAGCGCGACGGATGCCCTTGGCGGTGCGGACCACCACTGCGCTGTAGATCTCGCCTTTCTTGACGCGACCACGCGGAGCGGCTTCCTTGATGCTCACCTTGATGACGTCGCCCACGCTGGCATAACGCCGCTTGGAGCCACCGAGCACCTTGATACACAGGACGGATTTCGCGCCCGTGTTGTCGGCCACTTCGAGCCGGGATTCAGTTTGGATCATTTCTTGATATTCCCAACTTGTACCGATGAGCCTCCAGGAGGGAGACACCGCGGTCAGTCTTGGTCCCGTCGTCCACGCCCCGAACCACTCGGGGCGCTTCCGCTTTGGGCTGAAAGCTTCGCCTTTTAGAAGCGAAGCCCGCGATTGTTGCATGCACTCAGGGCGATGTCAACAACCCCATTCCGCCATTTCGCACTGGCACTAGACTTCAGGGCGTGCGCTCCCCCGAGAAGTCCCTTTCGAACGCCCCTTTGCCGCCTTCGCCGCCCTTGCGCCGGCGCCTTCTGGCGGGCGCGGCCGGCCTGCTGGCGCTGAGCCTGGCGGGCTGCAGGAGTGCCTCCCCGACTTCCAGCCCCGGAACTGGCCGGCTGCGCCGCATCGCCGAAGCGCGATGGCCGCACCGCGTCAATATAGAGGGCACCACGGCAGGCGGCCTCTCGGGCATCGACTACGACCCGATCCAGGGGGAGTACCTGCTGATCAGCGATGACCGGTCGGACCTGGCCCCCGTGCGCTGCTACACGGCCCGGTGGCCGCAGCCCCGGCTGGCGCAGCCCGAGCCCGTCGGCGTGGTGCAGCTGCAACGCCCCGGCGGCGGCCCCTGGCCGAACCGGCGCCATGCGGTCGACGGGCTCCCCGTCCCCGACCCGGAAGCCCTGCGCCTGCGGCCGGCGACCAATACCCTGCTCTGGACCAGCGAGGGCGACGTCGCCCGCGGCTTCGGGCCCGCGCTGTACGAGTCGGCTCGCGACGGCCGCTTCCTGCGCGAGTTCCCGATGCCGGCGATGTTCCAGCCCGATCCGGCGCAGCGCCGCGGCCCGCGCGACAACCTCGGCTTCGAGGGCGTCACCCTCACGCCCGACGGCCGTTTCGCCTGGCTGGGCATGGAGAACGCCCTGGTCCAGGACGGTCCCGAGCCCACCGTCGGTGCGCCCGGCGGCCCCTGCCGCTTCACCCGCATCGACCTGCAAACCGGCCAGGCCGACCGCCAGGTGGCCTACGTGCCCGACGCCATCCCGCTGCGCCCGCTGGTTCCCGGCACCTACGCGGACAACGGCGTGAGCGAGATCCTGATGCTCGACGCCGACCGCATGCTGGTGCTGGAGCGCGCCTACGCCACCGGCACGGGCAACTCGCTGCGCCTGTACGAGATCGACACCCGCGCGGCCAGCGACGTGCTCGCCGTCGACGCGCTGGCGCCGGGCAACCACCGCCCCGCGGCCAAGACCCTGGTGGCCGACTTCGCCACGCTCGGCCTGTCCCGCCTCGACAACACCGAAGGCATGTGCTGGGGGCCGCCGCTGCCCGACGGCCAGCGCGTGCTGGTGGTCGTGAGCGACGACAATTTCAACCCGCTTCAAGTGACCCAGTTCGCCGCCTTCGCCTACACAGACCGCATCGACCGACCATGACCATCGCCGTCACCTTCCTCCCCCGCACCGGCCCCGCGCCGCTCCCGCCGTTGCCGCCCGTGGCCTTCATCGGCGGCGGCAACATGGCGAGCGCCATCATCGGCGGCCTGATCCAGCAAGGCACACCGGCGGACGCGTTCGAGGTGGTCGAGCCCTTCGAGGAGGCCCGCGCGAAGCTCGCCCAGTCTTTCGGCATCACGGCGCAGGCAGAGGCCGGCGAGGCCCTGTCGCGCTGCGGCGTGGTGGTCTGGGCGGTCAAGCCCCAGACCTTCGCGGACGCGGCCCGCCCGGTGCGCGAATTCGCGACCGACGCCCTGCACCTGAGCGTGGCCGCGGGCATTCCCTCGGACAGCATCGCCCGCTGGCTAGGCACCGAGCGCGTGGTGCGCGCCATGCCCAACACGCCGGCACTCGTGGGCAAGGGCATGACGGGCCTGTACGCCCGCCCCGGCGCCGAGAGCGCCGACCGCGCGACGGTCGGGCAGCTGCTGGCGCCCACCGGCGAACTGATCTGGGTCGACGCCGAATCGGCGCTCGACGCCGTCACCGCCATGTCCGGCTCGGGTCCGGCCTACGTGTTCTATTTCATCGAGGCGATGACCGAAGCCGGTGTCGAGATGGGCCTCACGCCCGAGCAGGCGCAGCAGCTGGCCATCGGCACCTTCACCGGCGCCTCGGCGCTGGCGCACAGCGCGACCGAGCCGCCTTCGGTGCTGCGCGAGCGCGTCACCTCCAAGGGCGGCACGACCTACGCAGCCATCACCTCGCTGCAGCAGGCCGACGTGAAGGCGCAGTTCAAGACCGCGATCCGCGCGGCGCAGAAGCGCGCCGCCGAACTGGGCGAAGAATTCGGCCGCAGCTGAAGGCGCTCAGGCCGGCGGCAGTGCGCGCGGCCCGAGGAAGAACAGCCACTCGGCGGCCAGCGTGACCGTGCCGTCCTCCAGCTCGAGCAGCACTTCCTCTTTCAGCAGGAAGCTGCCGTCCGGCTTGGGCGTCACTTCCAGGATGCGCACCCGCGCCCGGAAGCGCGCGCCCACCGGCATGGGCCGCACAAAGCGCAGCCGGTCGAAGCCGTAGTTCAGCGCGTGGTTCGAATCGAAGGGCAGCAGCATGCGCATGGCCTCGCCGGTCAGCCGGATCAGGTGCGAAACCTGGAAGAAGCCCTGCACGATGGTGCCGCCGTAAGGCGCGTCACGCGCCGCGCGCTCGGGGTCGAGGTGGATCCACTCGCCCTCACCGTCGCCCGACAGCTCCGAGTAGCGCTCGACCATTTCCTGCGTGATGCGATGCCATTCGGAGAAGCCCGCCTGGCCGATCTTGTGCGTCAGTCTCTCCAGCATCGAAGAAGCCCTCAGCGCACCGCGTAGCCGGCCACGATGCCGGCGAACACGGTGAAGCCCAACCAGTGGTTCAGGCGGAAGGCCTTGAAGCAGCCGTCGCGCGTGCGGTCATGAATCAGCCGCCAGTGCCACACGGCCTGCGCCGTCGCCAGGGTGATGCCGGCATAGAACAACACGCCCAGCGCGTGACTCGCGCCGGCCCAGCCCCAGATCGCCAGAAAGATCGCGTAGCTCGTCATCACCGCGGCCACGTCGAGGCGCCCGAAAGTGATGGCCGAGGTCTTCATGCCGATCTTCAGGTCGTCGTCGCGGTCGACCATGGCGTACTCGGTGTCGTAGGCCAGCACCCAGAACAGGTTGCCGACCAGCAGCCACACGACCAGCACCGGCACCGTCGACTGCACCGCCGCGAAGGCCATCGGAATGCCGAAGCTGAAGGCGATGCCCAGCACCGCCTGGGGCACCGAGACGAAGCGCTTGGCGAAGGGATAGGCCAGCGTGACGGCCAGCGCCGCGAACGACCACAGCACCGTGAGCCGGTTGGTGGTGAGCACCAGGGCGAAGGCCGCCAGCGCCAGCACGGCGCCGAGCCCCAGCGCCTCCTTGACCGACATGGCACCGCTGGTCACGGGCCGTTGCGCGGTGCGCTTCACGTGGCGGTCGAAGTCGCGGTCGGCCACGTCGTTGATGCAGCAGCCGGCACTGCGCATGAGGAAGGTGCCCAGCGTGAACACCACCAGCAGGTGCCAGCCGGGCCAGCCGTCCGCCGCGAACCACAGCGCACCGAGCGTGGGCCACAGCAGCAGCAGCCAGCCGGCGGGACGGTTCCAGCGGATCAGGTCGAGGTACAGCGCGAAACGGCGGGCAAGCATTGCGATTGCGGCAGGCAAAAAAAGAGCGGCCATTGTGCCGCTCGTTTCGGGTTGCCTGGGTCCGAAGGACGGGGATCAGTCCTCCAACAGCGAACGCAGCATCCAGGCCGTCTGGTCGTGCACCGTGCAGCGCGCGGTCAGCATGTCGGCCGTCGGGTCGTCGCCGGCTTCTTCGGCCACCGGAATGAATTCGCGCGCGATGCGCGACACGGTCTCGTGGCCCTTCACCAGGATGCGCACCATCTCCATCGCCTTGGGCGGGTTCTGCGGCACGTCGGGCACGGTGGCGATCTTGCTGAACTCGGCGTACGAGCCCGGCGCGTAGTGACCCAGGGCGCGAATGCGCTCGGCCAGCACGTCGGTCGAATTCCAGAGCTCGGTGTACTGGCCCATGAACATCGCATGCAGCGAGTTGAAGTGCGGGCCCGTCACGTTCCAGTGGAAGTTGTGCGTGGTGAGGTACAGCGTGTAGGTGTCGGCCAGCACGCGGCTCAGGCCTTCGGCAATGGCGGCGCGGTCCTGGCGCTCGATGCCGATGTTGATGATCGGCGCGTTGCGGCTGCCCGACTCCTGCGCGACCACCGCGCCGCCCTTCTTGGGCACCTTGCCGGCGGAGGAAGCTGACGACGATTTCTTCGGGGCTTTGGCCATGGCGAGAACTCTTTCTTCAAGTTGGGGGAACACCGGAATTCTGGAAGCCGGCGCGCGGCTTCGCAACAGCGTCACTCTATCTCAGCGATGAACGATTCCGAACCGCGGCGGCGTAGGCCGATTCCGCGAACTGCTAGGACAGCCGCTTCACGCCCGGCAGCTCGCACGCATAGATGGCATTGCGCAGCGCCGCAATGGCCTCGTAGCGCGTGAAGGTGCGCCGCCACGCCAGCACCACGCGGCGCGTGGGCGGCTCGCGGTCGTGCGCGTCGCGCACGGGCAGGTAGCGCACCATCTGCTCGAATTCCTTGCGGCCCTTGACCCTGGGCTTGAGTGCCTCGGCCGGCACCGACAGGCGCGGCACCAGGGTCACGCCCATGCCCGAGGCCACCATGTGCTTGATGGTTTCCAGCGAGGAGCCCTCGAAGCTCTTGCGGATGCCTTCGGCATTGCTGGAGAAGCGCGCGAACTCGGGGCACACCTCGAGCACGTGGTCGCGAAAGCAGTGGCCCGTGCCCAGCAGCAGCATGGTCTCGCTCTGCAGTTCTTCGGAGGTGATCGATTCGCGGTCGGCGAACTTGTGCTTGACGGGCAGCGCCGCCATGAAGGGCTCGTCGTACAGCGGCGCCATGGCAAGGCCGGTGTCGGGAAAGGGCTCGGCCATGATGGCGCAGTCGATCTCGCCGGCGCGCAGCATCTCCAGCAGCTTGGCCGTGAAGTTCTCCTGCAGCACCAGCGGCATCTGCGGCGTGCGGGCGATCACCTGGCGCACCAGGTCGGGCAGCAGGTACGGGCCGATGGTGTAGATCACGCCCAGGTTCAGCGGACCGGCCAGCGGGTCCTTGCCGCGCTTGGCGATCTCCTTGATGCTGGCGGCCTGGTCGAGCACGCTTTGCGCCTGCTGCACGATCTGCTCGCCCAGCGGCGTGACGGTCACTTCGCCGGCGCTGCGCTCGAAGAGCTTGACCTCGAGTTCGTCCTCGAGCTTCTTGATGGCCACCGACAGGGTCGGTTGGGAGACGTAGCAGGCCTCGGCCGCCTTGCCGAAGTGCCGTTCGCGGGCTACTGCGACGATGTATTTGAGTTCGGTGAGAGTCATAGCTTGCGTCAATTATGCGCAAGGGGCCGCAACCGGGCTGGCCCGGGGCCGCAAGGCCCTGCCAAAGTGCCGGTACCTGCCGCTGCGCCCCTCAGCGCAACGCTTCCACGTCCTCGACCATCTCGACGAGCATCGGCGCCGTCATCGGCCGGCCCAGCAGAAAACCCTGCACTTCGGCGCAGTGGTCCTCGATCAGCGTCTGGAGCTGGCCGTCGGTCTCCACGCCCTCGGCCGTGACCGACAGGCCCAGCGCCTTGCCCAAGGCCAGGATTGCCTTGACGACGTCGCGGCTGCCGTCGCGCTGCTCGATGTCGGCGATGAACTGCCGGTCGATCTTGATGACGTCGAACGGGAAGCTGCGCAGCGAGCTCAGCGACGCGTAGCCGGTGCCGAAGTCGTCGATGGCCAGCTTCACGCCCAGCGCCTTGAGCTCGCGCAGCACGATGCCCGCGCCCTCGGCGTCGTCCATCAGCACGCCTTCGGTGATCTCGATCTCCAGCCGCTCGGGCGCCAGGCCGGCACCCGCCAGCACGTCGCGCACGCGCTGCACCAGGCGGCCGTCGCGAAACTGCACCGGCGACACGTTGACCGACACGCCGATCTCCGGCCACTGCACCGCGGCCTCGCAGGCCGTTTGCAGCACCCAATCGCCCAGCGGCAGGATCAGCCCGCTCTTTTCCGCCAGCGGAATGAAGTCGTCCGGCCCGATGCGCCCGCGCTGCGGATGCGCCCAGCGCACCAGCGCCTCGGCGCTGCGGATCGATTGCGTGCGTGCGTCGAAGCGCGGCTGGAAGTCGAGGTAGAACTCGCCGGCCACGATGCCGCGGCGCATTTCCTCGATCATGCGGCGGCTGGCCGTCACGCGGTCGTTCATCTCGTTGGCGAAGAAGCAATAGGTGTTGCGGCCGTTGTGCTTCGAGCGGTACAGCGCGGTGTCCGCCGAGCGCAGCAGCTCGTCGGGCGTGGTGCCGTCGGCCGGCGACACCGCCACGCCGATCGACGCGCCGACCTCCAGCATGCCCACGTCGTTGCGGATGGGCGCGGCAATGGCCTCCAGCAGCTGCTGGCAGAAGGCGTCGATCTCCTCGTCCGCCAGGTGGGGCGCGGCAATCACGAACTCGTCCCCGCCGATGCGCGCGGCCAGCTGGTCGCTCTTGAGCGAACGGCGCAGCCGGTCGGCCACCTCGCCCAGCACCTTGTCGCCGACCGGGTGGCCGTAGGTGTCGTTGATGGGCTTGAAGCGGTCGAGGTCCAGGTACAGCACCACCAGCCGCGCCTGCGGATGCGTCAGCGCGGACGCCATGAACGCCGACAGGCGCGTGCGGTTGGGCAGCGAGGTGGCCGCGTCGTGCTGCGCCTGGCGCTGGGCGTCCTCGAACGCCTGGGCCAGCGCCACGTCGGCAGTGACGTCGATCGCGAACTTGATGATGCGCGTGAGCTGGCCGTTCAGGTCGTACACCGGGTTGTACGAGGCCTGCAGCCAGAGCTCGCGCCCGTCCTTGCCGATGCGCTTGTGGCGCCCCGAGACGAACTTGCCCGAGCGCAGCGTCTGCCAGAACTGGGCATACGCCTCGGTGTCGGCCACGCCGGGCTCCATCAGCATCCGGTGGTGGCGGCCCACCACCTCGTCCAGCGCGTAGCCGAAGGTCGCGAGGATGTTCGCGTTGGCATCGAGGATGGTGCCGTCGACGCGGAAGGTGATCACGCCCTGCGACTTGCCGATGGCCTCGATCTGGCTCTGGAAATCGGCCTGGCGCAGCTTTTCCTGCGTGATGTCGGTGGCGTACTTGACCACCTTTCGCACACGGCCCGCGGGGTCGAAGATCGGGTTGTAGGTGGCCTGCAGCCAGACCTCGCGGCCGTGCTTGCCCAGGCGCCGGTACTCCGCTGCGTGATGGTTGCCGCCAGCGAGCGCGGCCCAGAAGGCGGCGTACTCCGCGCTTTCGGCGTAGGCCGCGTCGACGAACATGCGATGGTGCCGCCCCGCCACCTCGTCCAGCCGGTAGCCCATGGCGTCGAGAAAGCGCGCGTTGGCATCGAGCACCGTGCCGTCGAGCGCGAACTGGACCACCGCCTGCGACAGGTTGATGGCCTGGATCTGGCCGCGGTCGTCGGCGGCCTTGAGCACGCGCGACGAGATGTCGTTCGAGGTCTCCACCACCTGCCGCACCACGCCGTTCGCGTCCGCCAGCGCGGTGTAGAAGGCCTGGACCCAGCGCCGGGTGCCGTCCTTGTGCAGGCGCATGCGCTCGACGACGCGCTGCTCGCCGCGCAGCACCTCGTCCCAGATGGCGGACGGGCTGTCCGGCAGGCCGTCCGCGGGGCTGATGTCGAGCAAGTCGCGCCCTTGCAGCTCGTCGAGCGTGTAGCCCCAGGCACTCAGGAAATGGTTGTTGGCCCGCAACACGCGGCCCCGGACGTCGAGCGTCAGCGTGGCGAAAGCGCCGTCGAGCGCCCGCAAACCGGCCGGTGCAGTCGGCACCTCCCGCCCCCCTTCGGGCCCTGCGAAAGCCCCGCCCCTGTCAGCATTGATCCACGCGTCTTGCATCTTGCACACCGGCATTCATCGAACCGAAGAACTGCAGAAAGAGCCATTCCCCTGGACCTGCGGTCTCGTGTTGCGTTGTCGTTGCCTGAAGCGACTTGCGGGTGTCTTTTGCTCGGAAATGCAGGGTAAAACCCGAAGATGATACGAGGATTTGAAACAAAAGTTAACTGATTCAGCGCTTGTCGAAGTACGGAACGAACACATCGTTGGCCCCCACGCCCACCTGCTTGACCCAGTCCAGCGAGAAATGCTCGCCCAGCCGCTGGAGGTCGCGGCTGAACAGGTAGGGCACCGGTTCGATCTTCACGCCGTTGCGCCGCAGTTCGTCCATGGCGCGGGCCGGGGCGGCGGCGCTGGCAGCCCAGCCACGCCACTCGGCGGCCGCGCTGGCCGTCTCCAGCGCGGCGCGCGAGGCCGCAGGCAATGCGTCCCAGGCCTTTGCGTTGGCGAACACGAGGTTCTTGGGAAACCACGCGTCAATGTCGTAGAAGAAGCGCATCGACTGCCACACCCGGCTTTCCACGCCCGTGACGGCCGAGGTCATCATGCAGTCGATGCGCCCGTCCGCCAGCGCGCGGTCGAGCTCGGTGGCCGGCACGTCGACCGGCACCGCGCCCATCAGCGTGGCGATGCGTGCGGTGGTGGCGTTGTAGGCGCGCATGCGCAGGCCGCGCAGGTCGCTCATGCCGCCCAAGGGCCGGTTCGCATACAGGCCCTGCGGCGGCCACGCCACGGCATAGAGCACGCGCAGGCCGCGCTGCGCGAACGACCGCTCGATCAGCGGCCGCTGGATGCGCCACAGCCGCATCGCGTCGGCATAGCCGTGGGTGATGAACGGCACCGAGTCGGCGCCGGCCATCGGCACGTCGGCAACCAGGCTGCTCATGATCGCTTCGCCGGCCTCGACCTTGCCGTCCTGCACCGCGGCGCGGATGGCATTCAGGGCCACCAACGTGTTCTTCGGATGGACCTCGATGCGCAGCTGCCCCTGGGTGGCCAGCTCGACCTGCTGGGCCATCGCCAGCAGGTTGACCGTGTGGAAGTTCTCCGCCGGATAGCCGGTGGCCAGCCGCCACACGGTGGCACCGGACGCGGCCGAAGCGGGGGACAGCGCCGACATCGCCCCCGCACCGCACGCCAGCAACGTGAATGACCGGCGGCTGATGACGGGGGAGCGGTTCATGGCATCAGCCGATGGTCGCCAGCGTGGCGCCCGCCGCCACATAGCCGCCCGCCGCCACCGCGAAGGCGATGCGCCCCGCGCGGTGCGCGACGACCTGCATCTCCATCTTCATCGCCTCCATCACGGCGACGACCGCGCCCTGCGCCACCTCGTCGCCGTCGGCGACCTTCCAGCCCTGCAAGGTGCCGGACACCGGCGCGGCCACGGCGGCGGCATCCGCCACGACCGCTTCGGCGGGCGCCATGCCCGCAGCACCGGCGGCCGACGACAGCCCGCTCAACAGCACCGCCGGCAGGCCCAGCGCCATGCGCCGGCCGCCGACTTCGATCGCCGTGCGCAACAGCGCCGTGTCGGGCAGCGGGTCGGGCCGCATCGCCGCGGCCTCGCCGTTGGCGAAGTCGGTCTCGATCCAGCGCGTGTGCACCTTGAACGCGTCGCCCGACACGAAGTCGGGGTGCGCCATCACCGCGCGGTGGAACGGCAGCACCGTGGGCAGCCCTTCGATGCGGAACTCCTTCAGCGCGCGGCGCGCCCGCGCAATCGCCTGCTCGCGCGTGGCACCGGTGACGATGAGCTTGGCCATCAGCGAATCGAAGGTGCCCGGCACCTGCGAGCCCGCGTCCACGCCCGTGTCCACGCGCACGCCCGGGCCCGAAGGCGCGTCGAACACCTTCACCGGCCCCGGCGACGGCAGGAAGCCGCGCCCCATGTCTTCGG
Source organism: Variovorax sp. AC103 (assembly GCF_979254005.1). Classification (NCBI taxonomy): domain Bacteria; kingdom Pseudomonadati; phylum Pseudomonadota; class Betaproteobacteria; order Burkholderiales; family Comamonadaceae; genus Variovorax; species Variovorax sp. AC103. Next base: position 77,476 of record NZ_CEEDFC010000028.1, read on the forward strand.
CATTGATGCGGAACTCGAAGGCATGGCCGCGCGGCGCGGGCGTCTGCGTGATCGACAGGGGCAGCCCCTCGGCGATGCGCAGCTGCTCGATCACCAGGTCGATGCCCGTGGTTTCCTCGGTCACCGGATGCTCCACCTGCAGCCGCGTGTTCACCTCGAGGAAGGAGATCGCACCGCTCGCGCTCAGCATGAATTCGACCGTGCCGGCGCCGGTGTAGCCGGCCGCCGCGCAGATGTCGCGCGCCGACTGGTGGATGCGCTCGCGCTGTGCGTCGCTCAGGAAGGGGGCGGGCGCCTCTTCCACCAGCTTCTGGTTGCGCCGCTGCAGCGAGCAGTCGCGCGTGCCGACCACCACCACGTGGCCGTGCGTGTCGGCCAGCACCTGCGCCTCGACGTGGCGCGGCCGGTCGAGGAACTGCTCGACATAGCACTCGCCGCGCCCGAAGGCCGTCACGGCCTCGCGCACCGCCGACTCGTAGAGCCCCTCGACCTCGTCGAGCCGCCACGCCACCTTGATGCCGCGCCCGCCGCCACCGAAGGCGGCCTTGATCGCGACCGGCAGGCCGTGCGTCTCGGCGAAGGCGAGCACCTCGCCGGCGCTGCTCACCGGGTCGGCCGTGCCCGCCACCAGCGGCGCGCCGACCTTGAGCGCGAGCTTGCGGGCCTGCACCTTGTCGCCCAGCATCGCGATGGCGGACGGCGACGGGCCGACCCACGTCAGGCCGGCATCGATCACGGCCTGCGCGAACGCCGCGCTCTCGGAGAGGAAGCCGTAGCCCGGGTGCACCGCGTCGGCACCGCTGCGCCTGGCCACGGCCAGCAGCTTGGCGATGTTCAGGTAGGTGTCGGCGGGCTTGTCGCCCTCCAGCCCGTAGGCCTCGTCGGCCATGCGCACGTGCAGCGCGTTCAGGTCGGCATCGGCATACACCGCGACCGACTGCACGCCGTGGTCGGCACAGGCGCGCGCAATGCGCACGGCGATTTCGCCGCGGTTGGCGATCAGGAGTTTTTTCATCGGGGGGCTTTCACGGTGCGCTGGGCGCGACGGGGCCGGGAGCGGCAATCGGGTGGAAGCGGACGCGCGCGTTCACGGGGATCTGACCCGCGCGGTCCAGGTGGTGGGTGGCGACGGAAGCGATCACGGGGTAGCCGCCGGTCAGCGGATGGTCGGCCAGGAACAGCACGGGCTGGCCGCTGGGCGGCACCTGCAGTGCGCCGTACGCCGTGCCCTCGCTGGGCAGTTCGGCGGGGTTGGCGCGCGCCAGCGGCACCTCGCCCGACAGGCGGATGCCGACGCGGTTCGACTGCGGCGTGACCACCCACGACTGGCTGCACAGCAAGGCGACCGCCTCGGACGTGAACCAGTCGGTGCGCGGGCCGAGCACGATGTCGAGCACGACTTCCTGTTGCACCGTGGGGAGGTCGTCCGGCGGCGTTTCGGCGGCGCCCACCAAGGCGCCTGCCGCCACCGCGCACACGGGCAGCACGTCGCCCGTGGCCACGGCGGGCGGGCCGATGCGCGCCAGCGTGTCGGTCGACAGGCTGCCGAGCACCGGCGCCACGTCGAAGCCGCCGCGCACCGCCAGGTAGCTGCGGATGCCGGCCTGCGGCTCGCCCAGCGCCAGCGTGTCGCCGTCGGCCAGCGCGACCGGCTGGTAGCGCGGCAGCGGCCACGCCACGCCATCAGCGCGGGTCATGGTGACGGGGCCCTCGGCACCGGTGACGGCCACCACCGCATCGCCGCGGCAGACGAACTGGAAGCCGCCATAGGCGATCTCGATGCAGGCCGCGTCCGAAGGGTTGCCCACCAGCCGGTTGGCCGCCTGCAGCGAACGCCGGTCCATCGCGCCGGACGCGGACACGCCCTGCTTCGCCTGGCCGTGGCGGCCGCCGTCCTGCAGCAGCGCCTGCAGCCCGGCGGCACGGATCTCGAAGGCGCAGCCGTTCGCCGCGACAGGGCGGGAAGGCACGGCCTCCACCGCCGCGGGCTCTGCCTTCGGCAGCGCCGTGGCGTCCACGAAGCGCACCGTGTCGCCCGGCTGCAGCAGCGCCGGTGTTTCGCGCGACAGGTCCCACATCGGCGCATCGGTGATGCCGATGATCTGCCAGCCGCCCGGGCTGGCCTGCGGATAGACACCGCTGAAGCTGCCCGCCAGGCCCACCGCGCCCGCCGGAATGCGCGTGCGCGGCACCGACCGGCGCGGCACGTTCAGGCTGGCGTCGCCGCCCGAGAGGTAGGCGAAGCCGGGCGCGAAGCCGGTGAAGGCCACCGTGTAGTCGCTGCCGGTGTGGCGTCGCACCACTTCCTCGGGCGCGATGCCCAGCAGCCCGGCCACCTCGGCCAGGTCTTCGCCGTTGTAGCGCACCGCAATCTCGATGCGCTTGTCGATGCGCGTCTCGCGGGCGTCGAGGCTGCGCTGGCCGATCTGCCGCACGAGTTCGTCCGCGCCGATGGCGGCCGGACGGAACGTGACCAGCAGCGTGCGCGCGGCGGGCACCAGCTCCTCGATGCCGGCGATGGGTTCGGCGCGCAGCGAGGCCAGCAGCGCCAGCGTCTGCGGCAGGTCGTCGAGCTCGACCAGCAGCGCATTCAGGTTGACCGGAAGAAAGCGCATCGTCATCAGTCAGCGCTCGCAAGGCCGTCCACGAAAGGCCGAATGGTCACGCCCGCCTGCTCCAGCCGCGCGCGCACCTGACGCGCCATCTCGACCGCGCCCGGGCTGTCGCCGTGCACGCAGACCGATTCGGCCTCGATGCGCACCGTGCTGCCGTCGATGGCCGTGAGCACGCCGTCGGCGGCCAGCCTCAGCATGCGCTCGGCCACCTCGCCGGCGTCGTGCAGCACCGCGCCGGGCTCGCGCCGCGACACCAGCGTGCCCTGGGGCGTATAGGCGCGGTCGGCAAAGGCCTCGGCCACGGCGCGCAGGCCTTCGCCGCGCGCCCAGCCCAGCAGGGGCGAGCCCGCCAGCGCCACCAGGCACAGCGTGGGGTCGGCCTGCTGGATGGCGGCGATCACGTCGCGCGCCTGGCGCTCGTCGTGGGCGATGGTGTTGTAGAGCGCGCCGTGCGGCTTCACGTAGCGCACCGTGGTGCCGGCGGCGGCGGCCAGTCCCTTGAGCGCGCCGATCTGGTAGATCACGTCGGCGCGCAGGTCGGCGCTTTCCACGTCCATGTTGCGGCGCCCGAAGCCCACGAGGTCGCGGTACGACACATGCGCGCCGATGGCCACGCCGCGCTCCCTGGCCTGGCGCAGCGTGCGCAGGATGCCGGCGGGGTCCCCCGCATGGAAGCCGCAGGCCACGTTGGCGCTGCTCACGAGGGCGAGCATGGCCGCGTCGTCGCCCATGCGCCACACGCCCAGGCTCTCGCCGAGGTCACTGTTCAGGTCGATGTTCATCATGTTCGTCTCCGGCGCGCAGTGAGGCGCGCCCTGGATGTCAATGCAAGGTCAATGCAGGCGGCCGGCGGTCTCGCGCACGTCCTGGCGCACGGTGAGCGCGGTGCGTATGCCTACACGAAAGGCTTCCACCTGCGCGGCCAGCGCCATGCTCGCCACGCCCGGCTTGGGCGCGGCCTGCTCGGGCAGGTAGGGCACGTGGACGAAGCCGCCGCGCGTGTGCGCCAGGGCCGGCTGCGTCGCCAGCCGGTGCATCAGCGCATAGAAGATGTGGTTGCACACGAAGGTGCCGGCGCTGTTCGACACCGCCGCCGGCAGTCCCGCGGCGCGCATGTCGCGCACCATGGCCTTGATGGGCAATGTCGAGAAGTAGGCCGCCGGGCCGCCGGCCACCACCTCGGTGTCGATGGGCTGCAAGCCCGCGTTGTCGGGAATGCGCGCGTCGTCGACGTTCAGCGCGGCGCGCTCCATCGAGATCTCGGTGCGCCCGCCCGCCGCGCCGATGCACAGCACCAGCGGCAGCGGTGCCTTCTTGCCGAGGATGTCCGCCAGCGCCGCGTCCAGCGTGTCGATGGCGCGCCCGAACACGCACGGCAGTTGCAGCGCCTGCACCACGGCGCCTTCGCAGGCCCAGCCGTCGAGCGCGCGGGCAATCTCCCATGCGGGGTTGACGGGGTCGTTCTCGAAGGGCTCGAAGCCCGCGAGCAGCACCCGGGGTGCGCTCGCCTGCCTGGCTTTGGTGGTCATGCGCGGCGCCTTAACGGAACATCAGGAAGTACAGCAGGAAGATGTTGACCACCAGCAAGGCGGCGGCAGTGGGTATCTGCACCTTGATCACCGCGTTCTTGTCGGGCAGCTCCAGCAGCGCCGCCGGCACGATGTTGAAGTTGGCCGCCATCGGCGTCATCAGCGTGCCGCAGTAGCCCGAGAACATGCCGATGGCCGCCATCACGGCCGGGTCGCCGTGGTACACGCCCACCAGCACCGGCACGCCCACGCCGCCCGTCATCACCGGGAAGGCCGCGAAGCCGTTGCCCATGATGATGGTGAACAGCGCCATGCCCAGCACGTACACCACCACCGCCACGAAGCGGATGTCCATGTTGATGTAGCTGGTGGTGATGTACGCCACGGCCTTGCCCACGCCCGCGTCGGAGAACACCAGGCCCAGCATGCCCAGCATCTGCGGCAGCACCACGGCCCAGCCCAGCGCGTCGGTCAGGCGCCTCGACTCGCGCATGCCCTGCATCGGCGTCTCGCGCGTCAGCCAGCAGGCCAGCGCCAGCGCCACCACGCAGCCCACGCCAAGGCTCACCAGGGTGGTGTTCTTGGGGTCGAGCAGGAAGGCGTCGCCGATCTTCACCTTGCTCATGAGCACGGTGCCGATCACGGTGACGAGCGGAATCGCCAGCGCGGGCATGAAGAGCTTGTTGCCCAGGCGCGCGGCACTGGCCTGGTATTGCCCGGGCGTGGGCTCGCGGTGCTTGCCCGCGCCGACGCCGCGCAGGCCGGCAATGACGGCCATGACGATGGCGCCCCCGCCGACAACGGCCGGCGGCAGCTTGTCACCGATCAGGAAGACCAGCGCATAGAGCGCCCAGAACAGGCCGCTGGTGTAGCGCTTGGGGTGCTGCCTGTCGGTCAAAGTCATGATGGCCGTGACCGCGAGGATCAGGCCGACCAGGATGTAGAGGTGCTGGATCGAGAGAATCATGATCAGCGGCCTTCCTGGGTCGCAACAGGTGCGACGACAGCGTCTTGGGCCTTCTCACCGGCCATTTCGCGCGCGATCGACTGGTCGAGCCGGCGCAGGCGCCACGAGTGGATGATGAAGGCGGCAATGGCCGTCGGAATGCCCCACAGCGCGATGTGCAGCGGCTCCACGTCGATGCCGGCCTCGTGCAGGAAGGTGCTCATCAGCACGATGGCGCCGAAAGCCACGAAGATGTCCTCGCCGAAGAACAGGCCCACGTTGTCGGTGGCCGCGGCATAGGCGCGCAGCTTGTGGCGCAGGCGCTCGGGCAGCTTGCCGTAGCGGGTCTCGGTGGCGCCTTCGGCCATGGGTGCGAGCAGCGGGCGAACCATCTGCGGATGGCCGCCCAGGCTGGTGAGGCCGACGGCGGCGGTGAGTTCGCGCGCGGCGAGGTAGACGATCAGCAGGCGCCCGGCGGTGGCCGACTTGATGCGGCTGATCCAGTTCTGCGCGTGCTGGCGCAGGCCGTGGCGCTCGAGCAGCCCGATGACGGCCAGCGGCAGAAGAATGATCAGCGGCAGGTTGCGCGTCTTGATGAACCCGTTGCCGATGGCCGTGAGGATGGCCATCGGCCCGAAGCCCGCCGCGGCCGCCGTCACGATGGCTGTGACGATCACCACCAGCATCGGATTGAAGCGCAGGATGAAGCCCGCAATGATCACGGCCACGCCGATCAGCGGCCACAGATGAGGGATGTCAGGAGTCATGTTGGTCTTTCGTTATGGATTCAGAGACACCTTGCGCGGGAGCGCCGGCCCTTCGCTTGATGCAAACCTCGTGCCAATGAATGAGCAATTGATTTCACCTGAATCACTCATTAATCAGAGATTGTTGAACAATCATGGTGAGTGTGCCCAACAACAGTGCCCGGGTGACCCCATGAAAACCCTGATCGCGCCCGCTCCGGGTGCATCGGCCATGGCCTGAAACCTGCAATCCGGGAGCGGAATCTGCTGCAAACTCTGCTGCAAACTCTGCTGGGCCCGGTTCGCCCGGGTTCACCCGGTTTTCCCGCCCCTTCCATCCTCCCCCTTCCGGAATGACTTCACTGGCCTCCCCGACTTCCCCCGCATCGCCGGCCGCCGGCACGCAGACGCTCAACGACCGGGTCGCCGAACTCATCCGCCAGAAGATCGTGAAGGGCGAGTTCTCGCCCGGGCAGCGGCTGTCGGAGGCCGCGCTGGCCGACAGCTTCGAGATTTCGCGCAACACCCTGCGCGAGGTGTTCCGCACACTGACCAAGGAAGGGCTGCTCAAGCACGCGCCCAACCGCGGCGTGTTCGTGGCGGTGCCGAGCATCGCGTCGATCATCGACATCTACCGGGTGCGCCGGCTCATCGAATGCCAGGCGCTGGCGCAGGCCTACCCGCGGCATCCGGCCAAGAAGCACATGCGCGAGGCGGTGGAAACGGCGCTGAAATGCCGCGACGCCGGCGACTGGCTGGGCGTGGGCACGGCCAACATGGAGTTCCACAAGGGCATCGTGGAGCTGGCGGACAGCGAACGGCTGAACATCTTGTTCGCGCACATCCTGGTCGAGCTGCGGCTGGCCTTCGGCCTGCTGAAGGACCCGGAGTTCCTGCATGCGCCCTACGTGGACATGAACACCAAGCTGCTCGAACTCATCGAGGCCGGCAAGTTCGCCGAGGGCTCGGCGTCGCTCAACGACTACCTCATTCACTCCGAACGCATCGTGCTGGCCGTCTACGCGCGGCAGATGCCCGAAAACGGCCTCGACAACTGACCATTTCCACTTCAAGGAGACGCCATGACCCTGTCTGCCTACCTGCTCTTCCTGCCGGCCTGCTTCGCCATCAACATGGCCTTCGGCCCCAACAACCTGCTGTCGGTCACCAACGGCGCGAAGCACGGCGTGTCGCCGGCCGTCATGGCGGCCAGCGGGCGGCTCGTGGCCTTCGCGATCATGATCGCCATCGCGGGGCTGGGCATGGGCGCGGTGCTGGTGGCGTCGGAGATGGCCTTCGACGTCATCAAGTACATCGGCGCGGCCTACCTGGTGTGGATCGGAATCCGGCTGCTGCGTGCGCCGGCGCCCACGGCCGAGGTGCAGTCGCGCGACGCTTCGGCGCCGCTGTCCATGCGCGCGCTGGTGCGCCAGGAATTCACCGTGGCAGCGGGCAACCCGAAGGCCATCCTGGTATTCACCGCCTTCTTTCCGCAGTTCGTGGTGCCCGGCGCGTACGCCTCCAGCTACCTGCTGCTGGGCGTGACCTTCCTGGTGTTCGAGCTGGTCGCGATCGCGCTCTACGCGATGCTCGGCGCACGCATGCGCCGGCTGGCCGATGGCAGCCGCGCCATGCGCTGGTTCAACCGCGTGAGCGGCAGCATGATGGTCGGCTTCGGGCTGATCCTGGCGTTCACGCGCCGGCCGGCGGGCTGAGCGTCTTCAGGCTTTCAGGTACTCGGCCTTGGTGCCGAGCCAGCGGTCGATGTGCCGCTGGGCCAGCTCGGGGTGCTTGTGCAGCATCACCGGCGCCAGCTCGCGCGCCCAGTCGAGCAGCAGCGTGTCGGTCGCCAGGTCGGCGAAGCGCAGCAGCGGCGCGCCCGACTGGCGCGCGCCCAGGAACTCGCCCGGGCCGCGAATCTCCAGGTCGCGCCGCGCGATCTCGAAGCCGTCTCCCGTTTCCGCCATGGCCTTGAGCCGCGCGCGCGCCGCCTCGCCCACGCGCCCGCTGTCGCCCGGCGCATAGAGCAGCACGCAGGCCGAGGCCGCCGCGCCGCGCCCCACGCGCCCGCGCAGCTGGTGCAGCTGCGACAGGCCGAAGCGCTCGGCATGCTCGATGACCATGAGCGAGGCGTTGGGCACGTCGACGCCCACTTCGATCACGGTCGTGCTCACCAGCACCTGGATTTCATTGGCGGTGAACGCCGCCATCACGGCCTGCTTCTCGGCCGTGGGCATGCGCGAATGCAGCAGGCCGACATGGATGGCATCGCCCAGCGTGCCGGCCAGTTCTTCGCGCGTTTCGGTGGCGTTGCGCAGGTCGACCGCCTCGCTCTCCTCGATCAGCGGGCACACCCAGTAGACCTGGCGGCCCTGTGATATCTGCGACTGGATGCGCTCGATGACCTCGTCGCGCCGGTGGTCGGCCACCAGCTTGGTGACGATGGGCGTGCGGCCCGGCGGCAGCTCGTCGAGCGTGGAGACGTCGAGGTCGGCGTAGTAGCTCATGGCCAGCGTGCGCGGGATGGGGGTGGCGCTCATCATCAGCAGGTGCGGCTCCAGGTCGCCGCTGGCCTTGCCGCGCAGGGCGAGGCGCTGCGCCACGCCGAAGCGGTGCTGCTCGTCGATGATCGCCAGCGCGAGCTTCTTGAAGCGCACCTTCTCCGAGATGACCGCGTGCGTGCCGATGACCAGCGCCGCCTGGCCGCTTTCGACGGCGGCCGACATCTCGTCGCGCTCCTTCTTCTTCTGGCTGCCCGTGAGCCATGCCACGCGCAGGCCGCGTTCGGCCAGCAGCGGGTCGAGCCAGCCGACCAGCTTGCCGAAATGCTGCGCCGCGAGGATTTCGGTGGGCGCCATCAGCGCGCACTGGAAGCCCGCGTCGATGCAGCGCGCCGCCGCCAGCGCGGCGACCACCGTCTTGCCCGAGCCCACGTCGCCCTGCAGCAGGCGGTGCATGGGAATGGGGCGGCCCAGGTCCGCCGTGATCTCTTCGCCCACGCGCTGCTGCGCGCCGGTCAGGCCGAAGGGCAGCACGGCCAGGAACTGCGCATGCAGCGAGGCCGCGGCCGGCTCGGCGGATGAGGGCAGCACCGGCGCGCGCTGCGCCGCGCGCTCCAGCCGGGCCTGCAGCTGCGACAACTGCTGCGCCAGCAGTTCCTCGGCCTTGATGCGCTGCCACGCCGGATGGCTGTGGTCTTCGAGCGCGGCGATGGACACGTCCGGCGTCGGGTAGTGCAGGAAGCTCAGCGCGGCGCGCAGGTCCCACGCGCCGCGCAGGCCGATCTGCACCGGGATCGTCTCGTCGAGCACCGCGCGCGCCAGGCCCGAGCGCACCTCGCGCCGCAGCACCGGCTGCGCGAGGCCGGCCACGGTCGAGTACACCGGCGTGAGCGCGTTGGGCAGCGAGGTGCCGGCCGCCTTGACCGTGGGATGCATCATCTGCCGCCCCACGAAGCCGCCACGCATCTCGCCGCGCACGCGCACCTTGGCGCCGACCGCCAGCTGCTTCTGCTGCGACGGATAGAAGTTGAAGAAGCGCAGCTCGCAGGTGTCGGAGCCGTCGTCGAGGGTGGCGATGAGTTGGCGGCGCGGGCGGAACACCACCTCGCAGTCGGTCACCACGCCCTCGACCTGCGCCATGTCGCCGTCGCGCGTGTCGGCCAGCCGCACGATGCGCGTCTCGTCCTCGTAGCGCATCGGCAGGTACAGCGCGAAGTCGATGTCGCGCACCAGGCCGAGCTTGCGCAGCGCGCGCTGCACCAGGCTCAGGCCGCTGCCGGGCGGCCCTGCGGGCGCAGGCGCAGGTGCGGCGGCGGCGGCAGCGGGGGAAGGGGCTTTCTTGGCGGGCACAGGCAGGGCTTCTAGCGCGGGCGGCAAAGGTCCGTCAAGGCGCTGCGGGCATCGGGAAACGCGAAGCGAAAGTCGGTCTGCAGCAGCCGCGCCGGCACCACGCGCTGGCCTTCGAGCAGCAGGTCGGCCTGTTCGCCGAGCAGCAGCTTGACGGGCGCGGCGGGCGTGGGCATCCAGCAGGGGCGGTGCAGCACGCCGGCGGCCACGCGGGTGAATTCCTCCTGGCTCAGCGCGCCGGGCGCGGTGAAGTTCCAGGCTTGCGCGGTCGCGGGCCCGGCGGTGCCTTCCGCCACGGTCCACACATGGGCCATGGCGCGGACCAGGTCGTGCACGTGCACCCACGACAGCCACTGCCGCCCGCTGCCCAGCCGGCCGCCCATGCCCAGCGAAATCGGCAGCAGCAACTGCGGCAACGAGCCCTGGTGGCCCAGCACGAAGCCGAAGCGCATGCAGGCCACCTGCACGCCGTGCGCCACCGCCGCATGCGCGGCCTGCTCCCAGCGCCGGCACAGCTGCGACATGAAGATGTCCTGCGGCGGCGCGTCTTCGGCCAGCTCGGTGGCGTCGCCCTGCGGCTGCACGCCGTAGTAGCCGATGGCCGAGCCCGAGAGCAGCAGCCACGGCTTGCGCGGCCGCGCGGCGATCCACGCGACCAGCTGCTGCGTCAGCCCCTCGCGGCTTTGCAGCAGCTGCTGCTGGCGCCGCTCGCTCCAGCGCATGCCCAGGATGCGCGCGCCCGCAAGGTTGACGACCACGTCGATGTCGTCGGGCACCTGTTCGAGCGACTGCACACAGCGCACCGCGCCGCCGAAGCCCCAGGCGGCCGAGCGCGCGTCGCGCGTCCATACCGTCACTGCATGGCCGTCGGCGAGCAGCTGGCGCACGAGCAACTGGCCGATGAAGCCGGTGCCGCCCGTGACCAGCACGCGCTGCGGCTTCGAACCGAAGCGCACCGGCGCCTGCACGTCGCGCGCGTGCGCCTGCTTCTGGCGCTTGAAGATCGCGCGCGCCGCAAGCCCGTCGCACAACCCGGACACGCCCACGCCCACGCCGCACAACGCCAGGAAGGCACTGAGCCAGCCGTACGGCTGCCACACCATGGCCGTCGGCTGCGCGGCCCAGTCGACCGCATTCATCGCCAACAGCGCGATGAACGCACCCGCATTGATGGCCAGCACCGTGTGCGTGACCCGCTCCGTCGGCGGCAGCAGGCGGCTGCCGTCCTCGACCACGAAGTCCCACAGCGTGAGCACGATCTCCACGCCGAACACCGCCAGCAACACCCACGCCCAAGCGCCGTGCCAGGCCCACGACGACAGGCCGATGAACAGCGCGCAATAGATGGACGAGCGCGTGGCGTGGATCGACAACTCGCGCCCCGCCGTGGCGCGCCGCGGCAGCGCCTCGGTGCCCTCGTGGTGGTAGAGCGTGTCGAAGGCGCCGAGCGCGCCCTGGGCGGCCATGAGCTGCAGGGCCAGAAGGTGGGTGTCGATCATCGGGGGGCTTTCGGTTCCGGCACTTCCTCGAACACGCCGACCTGGGTGAAGGTGGTGCCCATCAGGCAGTGGCGGATCTCGATGCGGATGTTGAAGCGCTCGGGCGTTTCGTTGTGGTGCCAGAGAAAGGTCTTGCCCGGCGTGAACAGGCCCGGCAACGGAATGCGCCAGCCGAACAGGTCCCAGAAGTAGCCGTCGCTCTGGAAGTGCAGGCTGCCGTTTTCCACGCTCAGCACCAGCTTCATGCCCAGGCCCATGCCCACGTACTCCAGCACCTCGCCGCGCTCGCTCTCGCGCATGAAGCTGGTGAACTGGATGGGCTTTCGGCCGTGCAGGCGGTAGATGCGCTGCTTGTAGATGGCCGGGTCATCCGGCTTCGCGTAGACCTGGATCTCCACGGGAAAGTGGCTGTCGCTGTAGGGAATGAGCGCGCCCTGGATCATCGGCTGCGTCAGGTGGCCGAGCAGCCGGCCGAAGCGCGAGCAACGCAGCTCGCTGAGCGAGCCCAGGTAGTGCAGCGCCTTGCCCGGCGAGGGGTTCTTGTCGAAGCGGCGGCGAATGTCCGGGTGCAGGCCCTGCCAGGCCCGGCCGAGAATTTTCTTGAAGAGCTCGCCTTCGGAGGGGCCGGGGGCAACGCCCGGTTCGGACCCCGAAGAAACGCGGGCTGCTTGTGAATCGACCATCCGCTGATTCTGCCTCGGCAACCCCGTGCAGCCTCACGCCGCGGCCCGGTTTTCTCGGCATGGGAGAATGCCGGCCGTCTTCCTTGGAACGGGCCCGTCCGGCCCTCAAGCACCATGCGCGCCTTCACGCTCTCCGATTTCGATTTCGCCCTGCCACCCGATCTGGTGGCGCAACACCCGGCCACCGAACGCACCGCCTCCCGTCTTCTCGACGGCACAGGCCCCGCCCCGGTCGACCGCATCTTCAAGAGCCTGCCTTCGCTGCTGCGCGCGGGCGACCTGCTGGTCTTCAACGACACGCGCGTGGTCAAGGCGCGCCTGTTCGGCGAGAAGCCGACCGGCGGCAAGCTCGAACTGCTGGTCGAACGTGTGCTGCAGGGCCAAGAGGTCGTTGCCCACATGAAGGTGAGCAAGAAGCCGCCGGTCGGCACTACGCTGCAGATGGTCGGCGGGTTCCGCGCGACGCTCCTGGGCCGCTGGCCCGAGGAAGACGGCGCGCTGTTTCGCTTCGGCTTCGAAAGCGACGCGGGCGAAGACCCGTATGCGCTGATGCAGCGCTGCGGCCACGTGCCGCTGCCGCCCTACATCACGCACACCGATTCCGCCGACGACGAAAGCCGCTACCAGACCGTGTTCGCGCGCGTGCCCGGCGCGGTGGCCGCGCCCACGGCCGCATTGCACTTCGACCAGGGCCTGCTGGACGAACTCGAAGCGCGCGGCGTGCAGCGTGCGAGCGTCACGCTGCACGTGGGCGCGGGCACCTTCCAGCCGGTGAAGACCGAGAACATTGCAGAGCACACGATGCACGCCGAGCGCTACGAAGTGCCCGAGGCCACGCAGCGCGCCATTGCCGAGTGCAAGGCGCGCGGCGGGCGCGTGGTGGCGGTGGGCACGACCACCGTGCGCACGCTGGAGTCATGGGCCAAGACCGGCGAGGCCGCGGGCGACACCCGCATCTTCATCACGCCGGGCTTTGCGTTCCAGCACGTCGACCTGCTGGTGACGAACTTTCACCTGCCCAAGAGCACGCTGATGATGCTGGTCTCGGCCCTTGCGGGCTACGAGCCCGTGATGGCGCTGTATGCCCACGCAATCTCCGGCGGCTACCGCTTCTTCAGCTACGGCGACGCCATGCTGCTCGCACGACACACGGACTGAACGACATGCTGAACTTCGAACTCCTCAAGACCGACCCCGACAGCCACGCGCGCCGCGCCACGCTCACGCTCAACCACGGCAAGGTGCAGACGCCGATCTTCATGCCCGTGGGCACCTACGGCACGGTCAAGGGCGTGATGCCGCGCAGCCTCGAAGAAATGGGCGCGCAGATCATTTTGGGCAACACCTTCCACCTGTGGATGCGCCCGGGCCAGGACGTGATGCGAAGCTTCGGCGGCCTGCACCAGTTCGAGAAGTGGAACAAGCCCATCCTCACCGACTCGGGCGGCTTCCAGGTGTGGTCGCTGGGCGCGATGCGCAAGATCAGCGAAGAGGGCGTGAAGTTCGCCTCGCCCGTCAACGGCGACAAGCTGTTCCTGACGCCCGAGGTGTCGATGCAGATCCAGACCGTGCTGAACAGCGACATCGTGATGCAGTTCGACGAGTGCACGCCCTACGACACCCAGGGCCACATCACGACCGAGGCCGAGGCGCGCGTCTCGATGGAGCTCAGCCTGCGCTGGGCCAGGCGCTGCCAGACCGAGTTCGCGCGGCTGGAAAACCCGAACGCCCTCTTCGGCATCGTGCAGGGCGGCATGTTCGAGAACCTGCGCGAGGAGTCGCTGGCCGCGCTGGTCGACATGGACTTTCCAGGCTATGCCGTCGGCGGCGTCAGCGTGGGCGAGCCCAAGGAAGAGATGCTGCACATCATGGGCCACACGCCGCACCGGCTGCCCGCGAACAAGCCGCGCTACCTGATGGGCGTGGGCACGCCCGAAGACCTGGTGCAGGGCGTGGCCGACGGCGTGGACATGTTCGACTGCGTGATGCCCACGCGCAATGCGCGCAACGGCACCATGTTCACCCGCTTCGGCGACCTGAAGATGCGCAACGCGCGCCACAAGACCGACCCGCAGCCGGTCGACCCGAGCTGCACCTGCCATGCGTGCGCGGGAACGTCCGGCGTGTCGTGGAACGACGGCGGACGCGAAGGCTTCAGCCGCGCCTACCTGCATCACCTGGACCGCTGCGGCGAAATGCTCGGGCCGATGCTGTGCACCATCCACAACCTGCACTACTACCTGAACCTGATGACCGAGATCCGCGCGGCGCTGGATGCGGGCACGTTCACGGAATTCCGCGCGCGGTTCAAGTCGGAGCGCGCGCGCGGCGTCTGACGGGCGTGCGGGCCGCGGCCCGTCGGCACCAACCTGGAACCAACCTGGCACTGGCCTGGCCATGGGCATTCGCATCCGGTAGGCTCGCTGTCCGTTCCCACTGCTGTTGCCGCACGCCCATGACCAACGCATCCTCTCCCTACACCGCCCGCTACCCCTCGCTGGCCGGGCGCACCGTGTTCATCTCCGGCGGTGCCAGCGGCATCGGCGAATCGCTGGTGCGGGCCTTTCATGCGCAGGGCGCGAAGGTCGGCTTCTGCGACCTCGACACCGCCGCCGGCGACGCGCTCGCGGCGCAGTTGCAGGGCGAACACCCGGCCCTGTTCGTGGCCTGCGACGTGACCGACACGGCCGCGCTCGCCGCCGCCATCGACGCGGTGCGCCAACGCTTCGGCCCGATCGCCGTGCTGCTGAACAACGCCGCCAACGACCGCCGCCACGAGATGGCCGATGTGACCAGCGACGACTTCGACCGGCTCGTGGCCGTCAACTTCAAGCACCAGTTCTTCGCCGCGCAGGCGGTGGCCGACGACATGCGCGCGCTGGGCGGCGGCTCGATCGTCAACTTCGGCTCGATCAGCTGGATGATCAAGGGCAAGGGCTACCCCGTCTACCAGGCCTGCAAGGCCGCGGCGCGCGGCCTCACGCGTTCGCTGGCGCGCGACCTGGGCAAGCAGAACATCCGCGTGAATTCGATCGTGCCGGGCTGGGTGATGACCGAGCGGCAGATCCAGCTGTGGGTCAAGCCCGAGTCGGGCGCGGAGATCGACGCGGCGCAGTGCCTGCCGGGCCGCGTGATGGCCGAGGACATCGCGGCGATGGCGCTGTTCCTGGCCGCGGACGACTCGCGCATGTGCACCGCGCAAGACTATGTCGTGGATGCCGGCTGGACCTGAAACAGGCTCGCCCCCAGGCTACGCGCACTTCGTGTCGCTTCGCCAACCCCCTGCCGGGGGCAACACCTGCGGCCCGGCGAAGCCGGTTCCGCGGTGTTCCTGAAAAAATCTCGCTATTGCCTTTTGCTCAGTCGCGCAGCTCTGCGGGCACCTTGCCGCCGTTGGCGGCCAGCTTGGTCATCACCTGGCGATGCAGCCAGATGTTCATCTTGGCGCTGTCGCTGGTGTCGGCGCCGTAGCTCAGTTCGGCGGCCAGCTGCTTGCGGGCGTCCAGGCTGCTGTCCAGGCCCAGCAGCTTCATCAGGTCGACGATGGAGGTGCGCCAGTTCAGGCTGCTCGCGCCGGGCATGCCGTCGAGCAGGGCCTCGACGTCCACCACCGTGATGGCGGGCGGCGGCGCGGCGGCCGCGGGTGCGCCGGCGGGAGCAGGCGCGGCCGGCGCAGCAGGTGCGGGTGCAGGCGCGGCGTTCGCGGACGGGAAGATCTTGGAGAGGATGCTGCCGAAAATGCTCATGCGAGTGCTCCGTGGAATGAGGGATTGATAACCTGCGGCAACATTCGTGTCGCAGCCGCAGGTTGTAGCACGGGCCTGCGGCGCTCCCGCTACACGGTGTGTCGAAGCGGCGCGGTGCGTGACCTAGTTCGCAGGCTGCGCCACCAACGGCGGCAATTCGGGCGCGGCCGCCGAGGTGCCGCAGGCGTGGCAGAACTTGGAGAACGCGCTCTTGCGCGTCTCGCACACGCCGCAGTGGTCGTACAGGCCGATGCCGCAGTGCGGGCAGAAGTCGATCTCGCCGTTCTTCAGGTCCACCGGGCGCTCGCAGCCGGGGCACACGCCCTTGCCCAGGCGCGCGAGCGCGGTGTCGTAGCTGAGCTCTTCGCGCCGCACCTGGTCGGGCTGCTGCTCGGCGAGCTTCTGGCGCGCCAGGTAGCGGTTGAGCGCGACGATGGCATAGCGCCCCACGATCACCGTCAGCACGATGCCCACCACGTAGCGCACATAGCCGCCGTAGCTCGGCAGGTAAGGCACCAGTTCGACGAAGAAGGCGAACAGCGCGAAGAAGATGAAGCCCCACACGAACGGCCAGTAGGTGCTCTTGCGCTTCTTCGCGAACAGCCAGCCGGCCACCACCAGCAGCGGCAGCGTGAGCGCCAGGCGGTAGCCGAACACGCGCAGTTCGATGCGGCGGTACTCGGCGTCGAGCTTTACTTGCGCGTCGCGCTCCAGTTCGGCGAGCGCGGTGCGTGCGCGCTGCTCGGCCTGGCGCGCGTCCAGCGTGATCTGCTGCTGCGCGTTGACCTGGCGCTGCACCTCTTCTTCCTTGCGCTTGAAGGCGTCGAGCGCCTTGGTGCGCGCGATGAGCTCGGTGTCCTGGTCGGGCTGCGCGGTGGCGCGTCGCGTGGCGAGCCAGTTGCCGAAGGTCTCGCGCGCATTGGCATTGGCCTGCTGCGCGGCCTGCAGCTGCAGGCGGATCTGGTCGAGGTCGCGCGCGGCCTGCAGCTCGGTGGCTTCCGAGGCCGCGATGGTCGCGCGCAACGGCTGCGCGGCGCGCAGGTCGATGAAGTCGTCGATGCCGCGCACGCGCTCGACCTGCGGCAGGTCGCCCACGATCGTGCTGCCCAGCCCGATGAGGAAGCTCGCGAACACGAACGCCACCAGCCACAGGCCGCGGCGGAACCACTTTTCTGACAGACGCAGGGATTTGCTCATGCCGTTCTTTCTTGCTTGTTCATTGAATCCTGAGGGTGACGGGCGCCGCGCTCAGGCCGGCGCGCGGCAGCCATGCGAACACCGAGTCGACCGTCACGGTCTCGATGCGGTCGCTGAAGCGCTTGTCGTTCGGGTGGTCGTCGAAGGCCACGTTGGCCGAGCCCACGCGACCGCCCAGCCGCGTGAGCGGCCCGAGCTTCAGCGTGGTCGGCTCGTAGCCCTTGAACTGCAGCCACGCCTGCGCCTGCGCGCGGCTGTTGACGGTGGCGGGCTCCATGGCGGCGGCCAGCGTCTCGACCGCCCACTGGTTCGACTGCTGGTACTTCTGGCCCCAGGCGTAGCCCACGATGCTGTACGGCGCGGTGTGCAGCCGCACGATGCGCGCGGGCGGCTCGTTGAGCGCGGCCATCAGCTGCGCCTGCACGGCAGGTGCAGGCACCACCCAGGCGGCCTCGTAGCGCCACAGGTCGTCGAGGAAGAACTCGCCCAGCCCCTGGCGGTAGACGTCCGCCACCGCGGTGCCGCACTGGTTGAGCTTGTGCACCACGCGCCACGTGCCGGCGTCGGTCTTGTAGGCGATGCCCAGGTGCGAGTAGCGCAGGCCGTACTTGCCCAGGTCCTGCCCGGCGCGCGCCAGGATCACCACGCGCGCGCCGCTGGCGTCGAGCGCCTGGGAGGTGCGCTCGGCCAGCTGCATGCCCTTGACGATGACCGCGAGCGTCGGCCTGGCCTGCTCGCAAGAGCGCCCGGCCTGCGCCTGCATCGGCAGCGCCGCCGCGGCAACGACGACGGCAAACACGGCGGCGGCGGAAAGGGAAAGCGCGCGCTTCACGACAGTCTCTCGTTGTGGAGCAGCGCCCGGCCGATGGCGTTGGGCACGAAGGCCAGCACCTCGCCGGCGGCCGACAGCACCACACCCGCGCCGATCACGCTGACCAGCACGCTGGTGCCCACGGCATTCGACACGCCGTTGGCCGCGCGTCCGGCCACCTTGATGCTGGCGCGTGCACCGTCCGAGGCGCGTTCGAGCACGTACACCGTGCCGTCGACCGAGGCTTCGACCGCGACCACCACGAGCGTGGCGCCGCCCACCGACAGCGCGGCAGGCACCGCGACCACCGCCGTGGCCGACGCGCCGACCGCCGAGCCGGCGACCAGCACCGAGGCGACCGGCATCATCGACAGGGCCGCGGAGGCGTCGCTCTGCGCCTGGGCCTGCAAAGGCAACGCGACACCGGCAAAGGCCGTGCAGGCAGCGAGCAGGACGGCGGCAATGGACTTTTTCATGACGGTCTTTCGTTGTTCGGGCACTGCTTATTCCGTGGTGCCGGCAGCTTCGGCACGGGCCAGGCGGCGGCCTTGCAGGCGGGCCTCGGCCATGTCGGCTTCATGGCGGTCGCGCAGCGTCTTGGCCAGCGTGAAGGCCGAGCTCACGAGGAACAACCAGCTCACGCCCAGGAAGGCCTTGTAGGCGTCATTGATCTCCATGCGCACGAGGCCCCACGCGGTCAGGCCCATCGCGGTGAAGAAGCTGCCCCAGACCACCAGGCGCCACAGGGGCACGTCGCGGCCGGTGGCGGAGCCAGCGGCGGCCGCGGCGGCCTGCTCGCCGTCGCGGATGAACTTGGACAGCATGAACGCCGTGCTCAGGCAGAACACGTAGCCCATCACCATGAACGCCCGGTCCAGCGCCTCGCCCGGCAGCCAGCTCAAGCCGGTGGCGCACAGGAAGACGGCGATCGCGAAAGAGGCCCAGGTCTGGAACTGCCAGGCCCGCGAATCGCGCTGGATGGAAACGGTCGTGGATGAAAGGGGTTGCATGTGTGCCTCGCGGCGTAGTGAAGGTGGGCGAATGATGGTTCGCTCCCGCACCGCGAGGCTTGAATGCTTGCAACGGTGGCGGCTTGCGGCGCCACCGGTATCTCAGGGAGCTACTTTCAGGCGCCGAGCAACCCGCTCACGCGCTGGTGCAGCGACGCCGGTTGCACTTCGAGCGGCGGCACGGCCGTGCCCACGTTCAGCCCGACGCGGCTGTAGAAGCCGCGGCGGAAGGGCTTGGCCATGGCCACGTTCTGGCCGCCGCGCAGCTCGATGCGGCTGAAGTACGAGCCCCACAGGTTGGTCAGCGCCATCGGGATCACGGGCGGCTCCAGGCCCTCGGCGCGGACGCTCTCGATGATCTTCATCACGCCGCCCTTGAAGGGCTGCAGCGTGCCGTCGCGGGTGATGGCGCCCTCGGGGAAGATGGCGAGCAGGTCGCCCTCGCGCAGCACGCCCAGCGCCTTGGCGAAGGCCGCTTCGTAGGCGGCCGGGTCTTCCTTCTGCGGCGCGATGGGAATGGCCTTGGCCAGCTTGAACAGCCAGCCCAGCACCGGCACCTTGAAGATGCGGTGGTCCATGATGAAGCGGATGGGCCGCGGGCTCGCCGCCATCAGCAGCACCGCGTCGATGAAGCTCACGTGGTTGCACACCAGCACGGCCGCGCCCTCGGTCGGAATGTGCTCGTCGCCCTTGATGTCGAAGCGGTAGACGAAGCGCGACAGCACCCACGCCACGAAGCGCAGCAGGTATTCGGGCACCAGCATGAAGATGTAGAAGGCCACCACCGCATTGGCGATGCCGGTGAACAGGAAGATCTGCGGAATGGTGAAGCCAGCACCCAGCAGCGCGCCGGCGATGACCGAGCTGCCGATCATGAAGAGCGCATTGAGGATGTTGTTTGCCGCGATGATGCGTGCGCGGTGCGTGGGCTGGCTGCGCAGCTGGATGAGCGCGTACATCGGCACGCTGTACAGCCCCGCGAACAGCGACAGCAGCCCCAGGTCGGCCATCACGCGCCAGTGGGCGCCCTGGCGCACGAAGCTGCCGATGCCCATCTCGGGCACCTGCGGCAGGCCGCGCGAGGCGAAGTACAGGTCGATCGCGAACACGCTCATGCCGATGGCCCCCAGCGGCACCAGGCCGATCTCGACCTGCCGGCGGCTCAGCGTCTCGCACAGCAGCGAGCCGACGCCGATGCCGATCGAGAACACCACCAGCAGCAGCGAGGCCACCTGCTCGTCGCCGTGCAGCACTTCCTTGGCGAAGCTCGGAAACTGGCTCAGGAACACCGCGCCGAAGAACCACATCCACGAGATGCCCAGCAGCGAGCGGAACACCACCACGTTCTGATGCGCCAGCTTCAGGTTGCGCCAGGTCTCGCTGAACGGGTTCCAGTTGATGACCAGCGCGGGGTCGGTGGCCGGCGCCTGCGGAATGGCCTGCGCCACGCCGCGCCCCACCAGCGCCAGCAGCACGCAGGCCACGGCCACGCTCATGTGGCCGACCTGCGGCACCGCCACCAGCAGCCCGCCCGCCACCTGGCCCAGCAGGATGGCCACGAAGGTGCCCATCTCGACCATGCCGTTGCCGCCCGTGAGTTCGCGCGCGTCGAGCACCTGCGGCAGGTAGGCGAACTTGACCGGCCCGAACAGCGTGGAGTGCAGCCCCATCAGGAACACGCAGCCCAGCAGCACCACCGCATTGGCGGTGACGAAGCCCCAGGCCGCGATGAACATGATCGCGATCTCGAGGTTCTTGACGAAGCGGATCATCTTCGTCTTGTCGAACTTGTCGGTCAGCTGGCCGGCCGTGGCCGAGAACAGCAGGAACGGCAGGATGAACAGCGCCCCGATCGCCAGGCCCGCCATGGCCGGCGGCATCCAGCTGAGCTGCAGCTGGTAGGTCACCATGACGGTGAAGGCGAACTTGAAGAGGTTGTCGTTCGCCGCGCCGGCGAACTGGGTCCAGAAGAAAGGCGCGAAGCGCCGCTGCTTGAGGAGGGCGAACTGGTTGGCGTGGGCGTTCGCTTCGTGGACCACGGGAGTGGCTGCAGCAGCGGCGGGGTTTGTCATTCGAAGAATTCTCCTCAGGCTGCCACGGCGGCGGCGCCCGGATTGTGCCGCAGCGCGGCTTGCCAGCGCATTTCGAGCTTGCGCAGGGCGAACACCACCGGCAGGCCGGCCAGCGCCGCCGTGAGGTGCTTGAGCGAGTGGCCCGACACCGTGTGCCGCGTGAACTCGTAGATCTGGTGGTCGGCCAGCTCGAACCCCTTGGCCACCACATAGAAGAAGATCACCCAGCCCAGCTTCAGCCCGACCGACTTGCGCATCGGCGTGGACAGCGCCAGCGTGAGCACCAGCGCCATGCCGCCGAACTGCACCAGCGCCCAGGGCAGCACGTTGCCGCTCTCCTGGAACACCTCGGCCGACAGCAGGCCGGCCGTGAGCACGAACCAGGCGGCGGGCCAGCCGGCGCGCTGGCTCACCCGCTCGCACACCGCCACGCCGATCAGCCCCGCGAAGGCCACCGCCATGCCGGCGCGGTCCGCGGCGAGCCGGGGGGCGTCGGGCACGAGATGGTAGAAGGCCGAGCCCGCGGCGGCGGCGATCAGGCCGGCGAAGAACAGCCAGGCGCAGTCGAGCGTGTTGTCGGGCGGGTCGCTGGCCGGCGGGGCCAGCGGAAACGCCGACAGCGCCTGCTGGTGCGAGCGGTCGATGCGGTTGAGCCGGTACAGGCCCCACAGGCCGACCACCACGAACGGAATGTTGCTCAGCACGTCCATGGCATTGGGCAGGCCGTGCCAGCCGCGGTCGTCGGCGAACACCGAGGCGATGGCGACGTCGGCGGCCGGCAGCTCGGGGCCGAAGATGGCGATCAGCGTGAGCAGCGCGAAGGTGAAAAGCAGTCCGCGTTCGCGGCGGCTGAGAGAGGGCAGATGCATGGCGGGCCTCGGTGGGTGGGGTAACAAGCCGCGGATTCTGGTTGCCAGCCTTCCTGCAGGCATCGAGAATCGATACGAGGTACTAATTCACACCCTTGGGTATCTTCTTTCAATACCTTCCGCCTGACCTGAACCTTCATGAGCACCACCGTCGACCTCGTCCAAGCCCTCAAGAACGAACTCAAAAGCGCCCGCATGACCTACGCCGACCTGGCCCGGTCGCTGGACATGGCGGAGTCCAGCGTCAAGCGGATGCTGGCCAAGAGCGACATGCCGCTGTCGCGGGTGGACGCCATCTGCCGCGCGCTGAAGATCGACTTTGCCGAGCTGGCCCGCCGCGTGGCCGACGCCCAGCCGCTGCTCAAGGAGCTGACGCAGGAGCAGGAAAAGGCGGTGGTGAAAGACAAGAAGCTGCTGCTGGTGGCCATCAGCGTGCTGAGCCAGTGGACGCTGGAGCAGATCGTGACGGCCTACCGCATCAGCGAGGCTGAGTGCATCGGCTGCCTGGCGCAGCTGGACCGCATCGGCATCATCGAGCTGCGGCCGCTGAACCGGTATCGCCTGAAGCTGGCCAAGACCTTCCGCTGGCGCCCGCACGGCCCGGTGATGGAGTTCTTCCGCGAGAACGTGGTGCTCGACTACTACCGCGGCGGCTTCGACGGGCCGGCCGAGGGGCTGCTGCTGGTGCACGGCTCGATCAGCCGCTCGCTGGCGCCGGCGTTCCTGGAGCGCCTGCAGCGCGTGGCGCAGGACTTTGCGCAGCAGCACCAGACCGACCAGAAGCTGTCGGCCAAGGACCGCGAGGGCTACACGCTGCTGCTGGGCATGCGCAACTGGGAGTTCGAGCTGTTCACCCGGCTGCGCCGCGCCTGATGTCGCTCAGGCCTTGGCGGCTTCCAGCGCGTCGCGCGTGCTGCGCGCCGCGTTCTTCGCCGCATCGGCGAAGTCGTCGCCCGACGATGCATAGATGATCGCGCGCGACGAGTTCACGATGATCGGCGCGTCCGCACGCCAGCCGGCGCGCACCGTGGCCACCGCGTCGCCGCCCTGGGCGCCGACGCCCGGAATCAGCAGCGGCACGGTCGGCGCGAGCTCGCGCACGCGCTCGATTTCCGCCGGATAGGTCGCGCCCACCACCAGGCCGAGCTGGCCGTTGAGGTTCCACGGCCCCTGCGCCAGCTTGGCGACGTGTTCGTACAGGAAGGGCTGGCCCTCCACGTCCGCCAGCCGCTGCCCCTGCAGGTCGGAGCCCCCGGGGTTGCTGGTGCGGCACAGCAGGAAGGCGCCCTTGCCTTCGTGCTTGAGGTAGGGCGCCACCGAGTCGAAACCCATGAAGGGCGACAGCGTGACGGCGTCGGCGCCGTAGCGTTCGAAGGCTTCCAGCGCGTACTGCTCGGCGGTGGAGCCGATGTCGCCGCGCTTGGCGTCCAGGATGGTGGGCACGTGGGGCGCGTTGCGGCGCATGTGCTCCATGAGCTGCTCGAGCTGCGCCTCGGCGCGGTGCGCCGCGAAATAGGCGATCTGCGGCTTGAAGGCGATGACCAGGTCGGCCGTCGCGTCGACGATGCGCGCGCAGAAGTCATAGATGCGGCTGGCGTCGCCCTTGAGTTGCCCCGGGAACCTGGCGGGCTCGGGATCGAGCCCCACGCAGAGCAACGAACCGTTTTTTTGCTGTGCGGCGGCCAGCTTGTCGAGGAAAGTCATGGGCCGGGATTTTAGGCGGCCCCGCTCCGGCAGCTGTTTCAGCGCCTGCCTGCGCCCCTGTTTGAGCCAGCGAGCCCCTCAGGGCGATGGCGTGGGAGTGTGCTGTTCCGCGGCCAGGCACAGGTCGGCCCAGGCGCGCGCCTTGTCGGCAGGATTGCGCAGCAGGTACGCGGGGTGATACGTCGCCACCACCGACGCGCCGTCGACGCCAGCCAGCGGCACGACGCGCCCGCGCAGCTTGCCCAGCGGGTCGCCGCTTTGCATCAGGCCTTGCGCGGCCAGTGGGCCCATGGCCAGCACGACGCGCGGGGCGAGCGCGGCGGCGTGTTCGCCGAAGGCCTCGTCCATCGCGCGCGGGCTGCCGGGCTGGCCGGCGGCCACGCCGCGGTGGGTGCGCACGAGGTGCACGGGCGTGCGGCCGTCGTGCAGCTTCAGGGCGCGCAGCATGTTGTCGAGCAGGCGGCCGGCGTCGCCCGCGAAGGGCTCGCCGTGGCGGCCGTCGGCCTCGGGCGGCATGTCGGCGACGACGAGCCAGCCGCCTTGCGCGGGTTCGGCGCCGGCTTCGGCATAGAGGCGGCAGGGCGCTTCGACCAGCACGGCGGCCCCCTGAGGCTGGGCCGCGGCGGCCGGACGGGCGGCCGGCGCGGGCGCCATGGCGGGTCGGGCAACATGTGCAGGCGCAGGCGCAGGCGCAGGCGCAGGAGCGGGCGCCGGTGCGGAGACCGGCATTTCGGCCTCGTTTCGCTCATCTGCGCGCGCCACATCTGCGTATGCCGCTACTGTTTCAATAGCAGCTGGCGCCGCCTCGACCGCTTCGGTGACCTCCGGCACGGGCCACCAGACCTTCACACCCATCTCGTCGAGCATCGCGCGCTGGCGCGCGTCGAGCTTCAATGTCTGCACGGCACTCATCGCAAGGCTCCCCAGGCGGTGCCTGTTTCATTCAATCGCAGGCTCATGACGACCGCGTCTTCACGCTTGTTGTCATGGGCCGGGTAATAGCCCTTGCGCACGCCGACGCTGCGAAAACCGTGACGCAGGTAGATGTCGAGCGCGCGCTGGTTGCTCTGGCGCACTTCGAGCCACAGCCACTGCGCGCTCTCGGCGCGCGACCAGCCGCCCAGGGCCTCGAGCATGAGCGGCGCCCAGCCCTGGCGCTGGAAGGCCGGCGCCACGGTGATGTTCAGCAGGTGCACCTCGTCCACGCCCTTCATGGCGACGAAATAGCCGATCAGCGTTTCGCCCAGTTCGGTGACCGGCGAGCGCACACCCTGCGCCACGCCGGGCGCCAGCAGGCACTGGCAGTGGTAGCCCACGGCCATGGAGTCGGTGAAGTTGGCGCGCGTCCACGGGTGGCTGTAGGCCGTCTGCTCGACCGCGCACACCGCATCGATCCGCTCGATGGTGAGCGGTTCGAGGCGGGCTTCGACGGGCTGGAGGACGGCGCTCATGCGGGGTCGGGGGTGGGTGTGTCAGAGGGCGGCGGCGGCTGCCTTGATGGCCGCGCGCTCTTCGGTGGTCTGCGCCACTTTATCGCGAACGTACAGCGGCCAGGCCTGTGCCGCCGGCACGGTGCGCCCTGCCGCGAGCAGCGCGGGGGCCAGCCGCAGCAAGGCGGTGGCGCTCGGCAGGGCATCGTGGCGGGCGGCGGCCGGGGCCAGGCGCGGACCGTAGGCGGCGAAGGCGGTGCCGGCGAGCGCCCAGCCGGGCGGCACTTCGAGCGCTTCGGGCGACAGCAGCAGCGGTTCGTCGTCGCCGCCGAGCGGGCCGTGGGCGGCGAAGTCGTAGCGCGCGGCGTAGATCTGGTCCATGCGGGCGTCGAGCGCGGCCACCACCTGCTGCGCGCCGAAGGCATGGCGCGCCTCCTCGGCCACGGCCAGCAGGGTGTCGACCGGCACCAGCGGCACCTTGGCGCCGAAGGCCAGCCCTTGCGCCACCGAGCAGGCGGTGCGCAGGCCGGTGAACGAGCCGGGGCCGCGTCCGAAGACGATGGCGTCGAGTTCGGACAGCGCGAGGCCGGCGTCGGCCAGCAGTTGCTGGATCAGCGGGAGCAGCGTGGCCGAGGCCTGGGCGCCGCCCACGCCGTTGTGCGCGCGCAGCGTGTCGCCGTGCAGCACGGCCACGGACAGGTGCTCGGTGCTGGTGTCGAAGGCAAGCAGCTTGGGCAAGGCGAGGGGCATGCGCCGATTATCGAGGGGCGGCCCCATTCCTGCCGTGACCCGGCCTTCACCCCACGCTCATCCCACGCTCATCCCGCGCTCACCCCTCGTCATCGCTCCGCAGAATCGCCAGCCCCGCCTTGCGCAGCGGCGCCAGCGCCTTGGCCGGCGCATCGGGCGACACCAGCAGGCGGGTGGCCGCGCCCACCGGGTTGACCACCCAGGCCGAGGCCGCGCCCAGCTTCTCCGACGAGGCCAGCACCACCGTCTCGGCCGCCGCCGCCATCAGCGCGCGCTTGATCTCCGCCTCTTCCAGGTCGCCCGTGGTGAGCCCGGCCTCGGCGTGCACGCCGGTGACGCCCATGAAGTACGTGTCCGCATGGATGCGCGCAATGGCCGCCATCGCCGCCGAGCCGACCGCCACCATGGAGTGCTTGAACAGGCGCCCGCCGATCAGCACCACCTCGATGCCGGCATGGGCCACCAGCTCGACCGCCACCGACGGGCTGTGCGTGACCACGGTGGCCTGCAGGCTTTTCGGCAGGTGGCGCGCGAGCTGCACGGCGGTGGTGCCGCCGTCGACAAACACCACCTGCCCTGGCTTCACCAGGCGCGCGGCGGCGCGGCCGATGGCCACTTTTTCGTCGGGCGCGAGCTGCTGCCGCCCGGCGAAGTCGGCCTCGGCCGGCGCGATCGGCAACGCGCCGCCGTGCACGCGAAGCAGCAGCCCCTCGGCCGCCAGCTCGCGCAGGTCGCGGCGCAGCGTGTCTTCCGACAGGCCGAGTTCGTCGCTGAGCGCCTTCGCCACGACGTGGCCGTTGCGCTTCAGGACCGAGAGGATGTGTTGCTTGCGCTGGCGGGTGAGCATCGGTCGATGGTATCGGCCCGAACAGCCGATTGCACGTTTTTTCTTGTTTTTGCACGAACATGCACATATGCTCGCCGCCCATGACCCTCCAAGACCGCGTCCGGGTGCACGAAGTCACCCTGCTTTCCGACCACTGGTACACGCTGCGCACCACCGCCTTCGACTGGCGCCGCAACGACGGCCAGTGGCAGCGCATGCACCGCGAAACCTACGACCGCGGCAACGGCGCCACGCTGCTGCCCTACAACCTGGGGCAGCGCACGGTGCTGCTGACGCGCCAGTTCCGCTACCCGGCCTTCGTCAACGGCCACGACGACCTGCTGATCGAGGCCGCGGCCGGCCTGCTGGACAACGCCGCGCCGGAGGAACGCATCCGCGCCGAGGTCGAGGAAGAACTGGGCCTGCGGCTCGGCAACGTGCAGAAGATCTTCGAGAGCTTCATGAGCCCGGGTTCGGTGACCGAGAAGCTGCACTTCTTCATCGCGCCCTACGAGCCCTCGATGCGCATCGGCGCGGGCGGCGGCCTGGCGGAGGAAGGCGAGGACATCGAGGTGCTGGAGCTGGGCATCGACGAGGCGCTGGCCATGGTGGCCGACGGGCGCATCGCCGACGCCAAGACGGTGATGCTGCTCTACCACGCGAAGCTGCACGTGTTCGCTGCGTCACTCGCGTCTGGATAATGGGCGGATGCCTCTTGCCCTCCGCCGCGCGGCCTGCGCACTGACCTTTCCCCTCGTTTCCTTGCTGGCCCCGGCCGCAGCCTTCGCGCAGCAGGTTCAAGCCCTTCCCCCGCAAGTCGACGCCGCCCTCGCCCGCGCCAAGGTGCCGCGCGAGTCCGTCACCATGCTGGTGGCCGAAGCCGACGGCACACGCCAGCCCCGCCTGGCCTGGCGCACCCAGGTGCCGGTGAACCCGGCGTCGATCATGAAGCTGGTCACCACCTACGCCGCGCTCGACATGCTCGGCGCGGCCTACAGCTGGACCACGCCGGTCTACGTCGAAGGCACGGTGGCCAACGACGTGCTCAACGGCAACCTCTACATCAAGGGCCAGGGCGATCCCAAGCTGGTGCTGGAGCGCGTGTGGCTGCTGCTGCGCCACGTGCAGGGGCTGGGCATCACCACGGTGAGCGGCGACATCGTGATCGACCGCAGCGCCTTCGAGACCACCGTGGAGGGCGACCCGGGCGCCTTCGACGGCGAGCCGCTGCGCCCGTACAACGCCTCGCCCGACGCGCTGCTGGTGAACTTCAAGTCGGTCAACATGACCTTCGCGCCCGACCGCGCGGGCCAGGTCGCCCGTGTGAGCTACGAGCCCCCGCTGGCCAGCGTGGCCATGCCTGCGACCGTGCCGCTGGTGCCCGGCGAATGCGGCGACTGGCGCACGGCCCTGCGCGCCGACTTCAGCGACGTGAACCGCATCCGCTTCAACGGCGGCCTGCCTGCCGGCTGCGGCGAGAAGAGCTGGGCCGTGGCCTACGGCGACCCGCGCACCTACGCCCTGCGCGCCATCGGCGGCCTGTGGGCCGAGATGGGCGGGCGCGTGGGCGGGCAGATGCGCGAGGGGCGCGTGCCGGCGGGGCTGAAGCCGGCGTTCGAGTTCGAGTCGCCGCCGCTGGCCGAGGTGATTCGCGACATCAACAAGTACAGCAACAACGTGATGGCGCAGCAGCTGTTCCTGACCATCGGGCTCACGCAGAAGAACCGCGGCACCTTCGAGGCCTCGCGCACCGCGCTGGGCCAGTGGTGGCGCGAGCGCATCGGCACGGGCGAGGCGCAGCCGGTGTTCGAGAACGGCTCGGGCCTGTCGCGCGACGAGCGCATCAGCGCCGCGGCGCTGGGCAAGATGCTGCAGGTGGCGTGGCGCTCGCCGGTCATGCCGGAGCTGATGTCCTCGCTGCCCGCCATGGGCGTGGACGGCACGCTCAAGAAGCGCACGCTGCGCTCGGGCGGCTCGGCCCACCTGAAGACCGGCACGCTGCGCGACGCCTCGGGCGTGGCTGGCTTCGTGGACGGCGCGAGCGGGCGGCGCTATGTGCTGGTGGC
Source organism: Variovorax sp. AC103 (assembly GCF_979254005.1). NCBI lineage: Bacteria > Pseudomonadati > Pseudomonadota > Betaproteobacteria > Burkholderiales > Comamonadaceae > Variovorax > Variovorax sp. AC103. Next base: position 105,823 of record NZ_CEEDFC010000028.1, read on the forward strand.
CATCGCCAACGGCGAGAACGCGGGCGCGGCGCGCGCGGCATTCGACGCGCTGGTCGACTGGGCGTCGCAGGACAACTGAGCCCTCGGAGGGTGGGCCGCTGCGGGCCTCGTCCTGTAGGCGAACACCGATTGCGTGGGGCCTCGCTGCTGAACAGAATCGGACGCTCGTTCGATTTCATTCCAACGCAGGAGACAAACCCGTGCAACAAACACAACACACCTCCACCCCGCCTGTGCGGCTGCACCGGACGGCGGCACTCGCGGGCATCACGCTGCTGCTCGCGGCCTGCGGGGGAGGTGGCGGCGGGGTGGAGGTG